>NZ_JBFKZO010000009.1:0-117785 GCF_040929965.1 Blautia sp. 1033sp1_1033st1_G9_1033SCRN_220408
TGCATCTGCAACTACCATCTGCGGATTCAGTTTAGATATCTTATCGTATAATGCTTTAAAAGTACGACTGTCATGCTTATTACCAGGATGAAGAGACAGCGTCTTTTAGAACTGCTTCAGGAAACAACTAACCATTAGTTAATTGGAGTTTGCAGGAATCCATCATATACTTTATATATGATGGGTTTCTTTATATTTGTGAAAAATAAAAGAACAGGAGGAACGCATATGAAGAGAAAAACATTTACATCAATTATGATCCTTACACTGACCGGAACTGCTTTTGGAGTAATACCATGCAATTTCACATTTGCAGAAGAAACAGAATATGCTCAGGAAGAGAATGATGTGGATTTTGCCAAAATTGCAGGCATATGGCGAAATGAAAATAATTCCGGTGAAGAAATCCTTACGCTGACAGAAGATGGAATGTTTGTATATCAGATGGAAGAAGACACGGTACAGGGATATTTGAAGTATACAGATGAGTATGGGGACGGGAATGGCAGATATGATATGTTTAACAGGGTTGGCATCTGGATCGCCGGATTTTATCTTGATTCCGAAACCAGTCTTCATATGGGAAATGTAGATGGAGCGATTTTTTACAAAGAATCCAATGAAGATGCGGATGCTGCTGAGTCTGAAAGTGAAAATGTATATGAAAATCCTTCTGTTTATGTGCTTATGTCATCTAAAAGGTATACTGGTCTGCAGCCGCTTTATAATGATTCCAACTGGGAAGGCGGTTATTTTTACTCAGATATGACTGCAGACGGAATGACCGTAATTGTCAACTGCAGTGCAAAAAATGATGCTGTTTCAGATAAAGATGAGAAGGAAATCAGGAAGAAGTTTGCGGAACTTGTCAGCGCCTGCGAGATATCAGGTTATAAAGAAAAGAAAAACAAAAAGCTTACAAAAAAATTCAGTTATCCGGTGTATAATCTGAGCTTTAAAACTGGTGCAAATGAAGATACCTGTCTGTGGAAAATGGTTTATATCCAGACGGATGACAGTACCTATGGCTATGCATATAAGATGAATATAGACTGGGCAGACGAAATGCTGGAGGAGTATAAAAATGCAATCAATTCTTTGGAATTGACAGAAATTCTTAATATGGATAATACAGGCAATAACACAGGCACAGGAACGGGCACTGGCACAGAGTATGATCCAAGTGCAGAAGGGCAGAGTCTGGAAGTGTTTATTGCGTATTTTGACAGTTGGTATCAGTATGGAGATCTTAATGCAATGAATCTCAGGCTTTATGGAGAAGGAACCTGGGAAATTTACAATTCCAGAAATACAGATGGAAGCGGAGGATATCTTTTTGACAGTGGAACTTTTGAAACTTCCGGAACTACGGCACTGCAGCTTTTTTCTTTGGATGGAAATCATGTGGCAGATGTCAGTCTTGACGGAAACGGAGATCTTTTTATTTATCCGGTTCAGAAAGGATATGGAAATATCTATGCAGAAGCTGCCTTTTCAAGAGAATCTGATTCGATTGCTTATGAAGCACAGACAGCGGGAGATGATTATGTAGAGAACAGTGATCCGGGAGATGGTGATTACTCGGGAACTCCCTATTACTGGTACGATGGAGAAGGAAATGTAATGTATTTTGACGGTGTGGAAGACTTGTATATGGGAACGGATGATGTGTTTTACATTGATGAGGAAGGACACTTATGTCAGTATTAAAAGTTGAGGAGGGAATCTCAGATGAAAAAAAGAAAGATGTTATCCTTCATTCTGATGGGATTGTTTCTGTTACAGTCAGCATTGCCTGTCGCTGCTTCTGAACCATTGACTGAGGAAGAAAGTCTGATAGCAGAACTGAATCAGGGTGATACTTTGGAATTACTGTTTTTTGGAAAAACCATTTGGAACGATGAGGAAAAATATGAGGATCTGAAAGACATTATTTCTGAAATGCTGCTGGAGTTTCTGATTAATACAGGAGCAGCAGATGAAGAAACACAGTCGGAAGAGATAAAAGACCTGATTGAGTACGCTTATGAAATTGGAATTTCCGAAGATGTTTTCAGCATTGCTGCAGATAGCGTAGGAGTGGATTACCAAAGCTACCAGGATGCAGTGCGGAAGGTTTTTCGAAGTCAGGCTCTGAAAAATCTGGATGAAGAGTTCCTTTTGCTGGAAGCCGGAGGAATTCCGGAACTTACATTAATGTACAAGGATGAATGGTATGGAGAACGGACGGATGACAGCAGAATTGCCCTGGCTTCTTCCATTCTGGAAGTTCTGGAAGGAATGGGACAGGAAACGAAAGGTTATAATGGAAATACACTAGCACAGGCAATCAATGACAGGTATGATGAGGATGCAGGGGACAGTGTGTTGTATCTGGCACTGGATATTTTGCAGGAAGAGGATTACTATTATACCATGATCAGCGGTGTTATGGCTTGTCTTGGAGATATCGAATAGTGTGAAAGCAGATGTTCTGTACCTTCTAATACTGCCTTGAATCATCTTCAATAATGGTGGCGTGCTGTCCTGTGATCTGGGTATAAATCTGTTCAAAAAGAGCTGGAATGTCCACGTCATTATTAAAAGTCATAATAGAAAAACCAGCACCGAAAAAAGTGGCCAGACATGCGAAAATTACTTTGCACCATCTTATAAAATAGACAGTTCTAAGAGAGGGAGGGTGTGACTCATACCGAGTCACACCCTTCCCAAATTTTTTACCATAAAAAGAAAAAAAGATGGCTAACGACAACCATCTTTCTCTCCGTTACATGTTATAAAGTAATGTTATTGACCTCATGAGATGTCACCGACTTGCTCACATGAATTGTCATCAGACTGTTTAACTTCCTGTCGCCAGTCCTTATAGGGCTGCCGCCTGTATTCAGGTGGCGATAAAGTTTATGTAGTCATGGTTCCAAGCATTTCATGTTCTACAACATACTTAATCATATAATCATCAATCAGAGAAAGGCTTCAGATACCACTGCTGCATCAAGGAATTATAGTTGAAGACCAACCAACAGAAGAGGCTGACTCGGATACAGATGATAATGAAAACCAGGGGGATTTTTCAGAAGAAATTGAAGAAGAGAATCCTGAATCTAGTTCACAAAATGAAGATTATCCGGGAGAGGATGTAGTTGAAATCATAAATCTGCAGGGAGAAACAACAACTGTTTATAAGTTAGTGGATGGCCGTTACATGGATCGCACTAATACTGTCTATATTTATGATGGAAAAGACACATAGACAGATACAAATGGTGTGGAGTGGAATCAGGAAGTGAAGTAAAAAAATGTGAGTAGGAGGGGAACTGAATATAGCAGTAGGTTATTAGTGAAGATCTTCCAGAGCATGGAGAAAGAAAGGATAAGGTAACTATAGGGTTTCTTACGTATTTTTTTGCTCCTGTTTTCCGAAAAGTGACAAAAATTTTAAAAAAATGCTTATAATATAGGGCGTATTCAAAATTTGACTATTAAGATTTAGAATGAAAGTGGTTATAATGACGAGGAAAAATAATTTTTAAATATTTTCATTATAGCTATTGACTATATAGCTACTATATACTGTATACTTTGGTTCATGAAGAGAGAAAAACAAATCACATGTATGAAAATCATGGCCGCTGTGGCGGTCTGCGCGGCTGGCGTTGCGCTTTTAGTTCTGGCAGACTGGGGATTGGATCCCTTGACGAATTTTGAATATGCCTTATCCCGGAAACTGCATATTTCGTTGGGGAAAGCCTCGATGCTGTTTGAAGGGCTGACCTTTTTTCTTTTCTTTTTTTCGAATCGGAAGCTGGTAAAATTTGGCTCTTTTGCATTTTGTTTCGGGATAGGTCCCTGTATTGATTTCTGGGGATATGTGTTTGGTTTTCTGGAAGGGCAGGGAGGATTTGCTTTTCGTATGAGCTGCCTCCTTTTAGGAAGCCTTTTGATCATCCTTAGTTTTGCTTACTACATACCGCTGAATTATGGCTTGCAGTCACTGGACATGTATAGTGTGTCGATAGCTTCTCTCTTAAAAAAACAGTATGGAGTGGGTCTGACGATTACATACTGTACATTGATTTTGCTGGCCGCATTGTTGGGCGTCCGACCGGGAGTCGTCACATTTGTGGCTACATTTGCTTATGGAGCTGCGATTGACGGAGTCAGAAAGCTGTTTAAATGGTAAATATAAATTATATTTTAAAATTATATTTTAAGGTAGAACCGTTGGAAAGGAGGACATGAAAAAATACGGATTTGCCGGTTTTATCAGTTTACATATCAGATTGAAACAAAAAATAATAGTGATGTTAGGGAGGAAATATGAAAATCACAGGATTAGATATCAGTAAAGTACCATTTTCAATGAGAAAGTCCTATATGGCAGTAAATTATTTGTTTGAGGATTATTATAGCGGATATACAAGCTGTACAGGTTTTTCGAGTAATCTGGATAAAATGCCATTCGTGTCTACCCCTGGATTGTATCTGCGTTCTGTTTGCACAAAGGGACAGAATAACAATATGGAAATGATTCGTTTCATTCCGCTGTATAATGGGCAAGAGGTTCCCTACGAGATACATGCAGGATATGAGAAAGTGGAACTTATCTGTCAGGAAGGGAAAATAGCATTTTGCTATGCGGATGAAAACAGACTGCTTATCAGAGGTGAAGGTGAAAAACTGGGATTGCGTCTGGATTGCGTTATAGAAGGCCGCTCCAGTTTCCTGGTTCAGATTCCGGTAAAGGGCGGAAGAAGCTATCATAAACTGACAAATCATATTTCATTTGATAATTACGGAATATTTACATCCTTGGGAACTGTAAAAGTTTACCAGGAATGGGAAGCAGATCATCTTTTGAACACCGCATGTCTGTATGATATCACAGCAGAAGACGGTGCATTTCAGTGTATGATCAAGGAATTACGCACATATGTCTGGGCGAATGTGGAAAAAGAAGGCTGTGTTGATTTTGAACAGACGGTACGCAATACAAAAAATGCATTTGATGAGTTTTGCTCAAAGCTGCCGGAGGTTCCCCAAGAGTACAAAGAGGCACAGAAACTGGCTACATATCTCTGTTGGTCTGGTTCTGTAGCTGAACGTGGATATCTGAAACGAGAATCCATTTATATGACAAAAAATATTCTGTGCGCTGTATGGGCATATGAAAGCTGGCTGATAGCGGCTGGTTTGTGTGAGACAGACAGCGAACTTGCATACGATCAGTTAATGACTATGCTGGATAGCCAGGACGAGTTGGGAGGAATTCCTAATTTCAAAGGCGAAGGAATGGAAAGCTATGAGGCCAGTATGCCGCCAAATCTGGGCTGGATCGTGATGAAGATGCTGGATAAAATCCAGTTTACGAAAAATCAGCTGGATGAAATATATGACAAGATGAGAAAATACACTTACTTCTATCTGAATCATATGGATGAACAGGAAAGTGGTGTGTTTGAGTATCATCACGGATATGACGCGTGCGGAGACGATGACACAGTTTTCCGTAAGGAATTGAATATTTTGAGCCCTGATTTGACAACTTTAATGATCTTACAGATGGATTGCCTTGCAATGCTTGCTGAGAAGCTGGATAAGAAGGTTGAGGAGAAACAGTGGAAAGATCTGGCTGACAGGAGTCTGAAAGGACTGATCAATACATTGTTTGACGAAAAGAATCTGCCATTTGCCAGAAATAACATTACAGGCGAAAGAATTTACGCTCAAAGTCCGATCCTTTTTACTCCTTTGATGCTGGGAGAACGTCTTCCTTTGGAAATCAGAACCAGTATTATAAACGAGTTGAAAAATGGAAAGTACATTACAGAATACGGGTTGGCATCTGAAAGCCTTGACAGTAAATATTATCATGCAGACGGATTCTTCCGCGGGCCGATTTGGTTTACCATGACACTTACGCTGATAGAAGGACTGACGAAGTGCGGTGAGCAGGAGATGGCAGATGACCTGACCGTTAAATATTGTAATCTGATACGCAACGGAGGCTGTGCGGAGTGCTATAATGCAGAGACTGGAGCACCATTGAATAACAAGGGGTATACATCTACAGCAGGGACATTTTTGATACTTTTACATTATTATTTGAGATAAAGGAGAAAAGTATATGAAACAGAAAGCTGGAAAATTATCATTTATAATACTTGCCATGACTATGACAATGGGGTTGATGACAGGCTGTTCGGGAAAGAGCAGTGAGAAGAGTGAGAGCAACGATGATAAAATTACATTGAATGCAATCAGCTTTATGGGAGAAGATACGAAAAGAAATGGGTTCAATAAAGTAATAGAAGCTTATGAAAAAGCTAATCCCGGCGTAGAGATTAAAATTCAGAACCTGGATTACGGAACCTTTACTACAACGCTTCAGACTAGAATTGGAGCCAATGACGCACCGGATTTGATTTTCGGAACAGCTATTTTGAATCAGGAGTTGGTAAAATCCGGGCAGATAGAGATTCTGAATGATTATGATATTCTGGATCAGTTTACAGAGGATCAGCTGTCCTGTATGACAATAGAGGGCAATACCTATGGTGTGCCGTTGGACAGAATGGTAATTTGTGCCTTTTACAATAAAGATATGTTTGAAGAATATCATGTGGAAGTGCCTTCAACATTAAGCGAGTTTTACGAAGTGTGTCAGACTTTTGAGGAAGCGGGAGTTACTCCGTTTATCCGTCCTTACAAGGACGCAGCGTATATTCAGTATGATTTAGACACTCAGTTATATCCGATTATTGACAAAATAGATGATGTTGGTTTCTTTACGGATCTGGAATCTGGGAAAACGTCATTTTCTTCTTCAAAGGAAATGAAAGAAGCTTTGGAGTTATTTGCCAAGAGATTGTCTTATTTGTCGGGAGACGATTTAGGAACAGACCCGGCTGTAAGCAGTCAGCTGTTTGCGGCGGGAGAGAGTCCAATGTATATCAATGGAAGTTGGACAGTAGGTGATATTCTGGCAAATAATCCTGATGGAAATTTTGGAATTTTTGCTGTTCCGATTTCAGACAACGAGGATGAAAATAAGATGTATGCGGCGGTTGACGATGCCTGGATGGTAAGTTCTAAGAGTAAGCACAAAGAAAACGCAATTGACTTTTTGAAATTCTTAACATCTAAGGAAGGCCTGCAGATATGGTCGGAAAATGCGAAAGCAATCCCAATTAACGGCATGGAGGTAAAGAGTCTCGATCCGTTGCTTCAGGAGGTTTCGGAATATATCCAGTCGGGAAAGATTGTCAATGTTGATAAATACGTATTCTTTTCCGGAGAGGCTACAGACAAATTTAATAAGAATATGCAGTTGTTTGTAAATGATCCAGATGTGGAAAAAACACTGAAAACACTGGATTCTGAATTCCAGATTCAATAAATCAACAGAATAGGGGGAAACGGAATGATAAGAAATTTAAAAAATTCATCAAAGCGAAAGTTGTGCAATGTTCTCTTCCTGCTTCCGGCCTGTATTGTATTTGCAGTTTTTGTGCTGGTTCCGTTTCTTCAGGGAATTCCGCTGTCACTTTATCAGTGGGACGGATACAGTGATACAAGAACTTTTGTAGGTCTTTCAAACTATTTACAGGTTTTTAAGGATCCGAATATAACGGAGGTTGTGGGGAATACATTGTTCTTTACATTGCTCTATCTGATTGGCTGTAATGTGATAGGGTTGCTTCTGGCACTGCTGGTGAAGAAGACGTCAAAGCTGAATGCAGTGTTGAGAACGATTTTCTTTATGCCTTTTGTACTTAGTATGATTCTTGCGAGTTTTATGTTTACATATATATATTCGGATGTATTTTATGCATTACTTGGAATTAAAAGCTTTTTGGGCAATGTAAACTATGTAAATCCGGCAATTGCGGCGATTGCAATCTGGAAGGATAGCGGTTACTGTATGATTATTTACATTGCTTCATTGCAGATGGTGCCGAATGAGTATTATGAAGCTGCAAGGATAGAAGGGTGCAGTGCAATCAAGTCATTTTTCAATATCACAATGCCGTTGATTGTTCCGGCGTTTACAGCTAATATCACGTTGATTCTTGCTTGGGGAATGCAGGCATTCGACTATCAGATGGCGGCCACCGGAGGAGGGCCAGGTCATGCTTCGGAGACAGTGGGAATGTATATTTATAAAAATATATTCGTTTACCATAATGCGGGATATGGCCAGGCAATTGGAATTCTCTTGACAGCTGGGCTGGCGGTTCTGACCATTCTGCTGACCAGTTATCTGCGAAGAAAGGAGGTCGAGATGTGATGTCAAAAGTAAAGACAAAACAAATCGTCATTAGCATGGTTGCGATTTTATTTGCACTGATTATGCTATCTCCATTTTACATTGGAATCATTTATTCCTTTAAGACAAAACAGGAAATTACACTCACGGGGCTAAGCCTTCCAACACATTTTGATTTTCAGAATTATGTGGCGGTTCTGGAGGATGGAAGTTTTTTTAAAGGAATGCTTAACAGCATTTATACTACGATTCCATCTGTTATCCTGCTTATGATTATATGTCCTATGGCTTCATATGTGTTTGCCAGAAATAAGAAAAGGATTTATAATGTTTTATATTCCTTATTTCTGGTTGCAATGCTGATACCATACCAGTCAGTGTTGCTTCCGATTTATGCAGATATGAGAGACTGGGGAATGTTAAACACATTTGCAGGCAATGTATTTGTGAAGGTAGGGTTTCAGCTCTCCCTGAGTATTTTGATCTGTACAGGATTTGTAAAAGGGATTCCGAGAGACCTGGAAGAAGCAGCTTATATAGATGGGATGGGATATTTCGGAACCTTTTGGCGGATTGTATTTCCATTGATGAAATCTGTGCTGATATCCATTTTGATTATCAATGCATTATTTGCATGGAATGATTTTCAGTTGTCCACAGTAACACTCATCAGCGAGGAAGTACAGACGCTTCCGCAGTTGCTGTACCGATATTTCGGCGTACATTCTGTAGATTTGAACCAGGCATTCGCAGCGTTTAACCTTGCGATGCTTCCACTGATCATTCTCTATCTCTTGTTGCAGAAATATATTACGGACGGAGTAATGGCTGGATCTGTGAAAGGCTAATTCCGGGAAAGGCATAAAAGTGGTTAGAAATTATATAAAGCCAGGAGAATTTGCGAAAATGGTAGGGGTGAATAAGCAGACGTTGCTGTACTATGATAAAATTCATCTGTTTTCACCTGAATATGTAGACGATATGGGATATCGTTATTATACATTCACGCAGCTGGATTGTTTTTATGCCATAATGACTTTGAAGACTATCGGAATGTCACTGGAGGAAATAAAAGAATACTTTGATACAAGGGATGCCGAAAGAACAGCAAAGCTTCTGCAAAAAGGCATTTTGGAAACAAAGAAGAAAGTTGCGGAGCTTGTTACGTTGTCCAAAGAAATGAATAAGAGGATTGAGTTGCTTGAAAAGGCAAATCATGTGACCTGTGGGAAAATATACATAGAGCACCATGAGACGCAATACCTGTATTGCACGAAATATATTTCCATGGATGCAAAGGAAATCGAGAGACAAGAAATCTATGGAAAGATGATCGGGTATCGTGTTTTGCATCAGCTTCACTGTGGACCGGCGATCGGAGGAATGGTGGAAAATAAATTTCTGATGAATCCGGTTGGCAATACTACGCTGTATTGCAGGTATTATACCATAGTAGACGAGCCTTGCGAGGAAGATACTGAGGATGGTGAGTACCTGGAAAAACCGGAGGGGAACTATCTGGTTCTGTATTATAAGGGAGCGTATGATACTACCTATAAGGCGTATTCCCAGATATTGGAATATGGGAGAAAACATCATTTTCGGCTGGGAGAGTTTTCTTATGAGGAAAGCTTTATTGATGAGGTGTCTGAGAATAATCCGGATAATTACGTGACCCAGATTACCGTTCCGTTTCAGTTTGAGTGAGGTAATACTTGTAAAGTTGTTTGTTTTAGAGCAATCGGGGTGCCTGAAGTTTATTCAGACACCCCGATTTAATGCGTTATAGCGCCCATTGGTCTGAAATTATAAGCGCATGATGCAGCGGCAATATAGGGCAGAGGGAAGAGTTTTTATAAAACAAATAATGAAACAAAAAAAGGAATCATTTTATAAACAGTTTTTTTCAATTTATATATTATTAGTTTTGCAAAATGTTATTACTTTAAGTGTGAATTTGACAGATAATGTAATGTTGGGAAGTTATAGTGAAACTGCATTAGCAGGAGCGGCAGCTGTAAATCAGATTCAGTTTATTTTTCAACAGTGTTTAGTTGGACTGGGAGATGGAGTAGTAATTATTTGCAGTCAATATTGGGGTCGAAAAGAAGTAAAAAATATGAAGAAATTTTCAGCGATTGCCATGAGCAGTGCAATTTGTCTCGCTTTTTTATTGTTTGTATTTACCAGCACTGCTCCTGATCATGCGGTTGGCTTTTTTACTTCAGATCATATGATTATTAAAGAGGGAATGGATTATCTTGCTATTATCCGTTTTACATATGTGCTTTTTGCTATAATCCAGATTCTTCTTGCAACTCTTCGTAGTGTTGAAGTTGTAAAAATAGCATTCCGTTTGTCAGTGCTGGCATTTTTTCTTAATTGTGGAATAAATTATTTGCTTATTTTTGGAAAATTTGGCTTTCCAGAGTTGGGAATCAAAGGTGCTGCAGTAGGAACATTGTGTTCACGTATTGTTGAATTTATTGTTCTGCTCATGTTTATATGGAAGAAAGAGACGAAATTAAAGCTTAGGCTTGCAGATTATAAATGTTTAGATAAAAGTTTTTGCAAGGACTATTTCCGTATTACAGGCCCTTTGTTGATCACTCAGGGGCTGTGGGGATTGAATACAGCGTTGCAGACTTTTGTTTTAGGGCATATGAACTCAGCGGCAATTGCAGCAAACAGCGTTTCGTCCACATTATTTCTTTTGATTAAGTCAGCTTCTGTAGGAGCAGCAGCATCAGCAACTGTTATAATCGGAACAATCATCGGAACAGGCGAAATAGAATTGGTAAAACGCTATGCTAAAAAAATGCAGAAGATATTTTTATGCATAGGGTTGTGTTCCGGTTTAGCTCTCTTTTGCTTAAAGGGACCTTTTTTGAGTCTGTATAATTTGCAACCGGAAACAATGAAAATGACAAATACATTTTTAAATATATTATGTATTGTGGTTGTTGGAATGTCTTATCAAATGCCAACAAACAGTGGAATCATCCGCGGAGGCGGCAGTGTGAATTTTGTTGTGAAAATGGATTTGATAAGTATATGGGCGATTGTTATTCCGTTGTCATTTTTTATGGCTTTTGTTGTTAAGGTATCTCCTGTTGTAGTATTTGTCTGTTTAAATTTGGATCAGTTATTTAAATGTGTTCCTGCTTTCTTGAAAGTAAACTACGGAAATTGGATAAAAAAGCTGACAAAGGATTAATAGAATGGCAATGGTTGTTGTTAAAAAACGAAATATATCATGAATAGAAAGGAAAATTTTTCTTGACTTCTGAATATTTTGGTAGTAAAATTACTTCAGTTCGTTAAACAACTAAAACTTCAAAGAAACAAATTCCTTGAAGGGAAAAAGTAGGAGCAGAAAACCTGTCTACAGAGAGCTGCATTTGGTGGAAAGCAGTGTCAGGCCTGTTTTGAAGATCATCCCTGAGAAGAGAAATCGAACGTTATTGTGACAAGTAGATTTCCCCGGCTGTTCCCCGTTATCGGAATCGCGTATGTCAGTACGTTGTCTTTTCGTACTTGTTTCAAAGGAGAAACAGGGTGGTTGCGGCTTATATATCCGTCCCTAGTTTAGGGGCGGATTTTTTTATGTAAATAACGCAATCGTATAAAAGGCTAAAATCCTGACAAGTAGCCAAAGGAGGAAACATCATGAAAGTCTTTAAAAAAATCATGAATGCAGTAGCAGCAGTGGAAAAATTTATTCTTGTAGTATCTACTTTGCTGATACTGATCTTGACTGTAGGAAATGTATTTTCCCGTAAAGTCATCCATCGTTCCTGGTCCTTTACCGAGGAACTTGTGGTTGCAGTCTTTGTACTTGTTACATTGATGGCTGCCGCATTAGCATGTCGGGAAGGGGAATTGGTCAACCTGTCGCTGGTTACAGACCGTCTTCCTGAAAAAATGAAAAAACCGTCAGTGATTCTGAGCACTATCCTGTGTGTGATTTTTACTGCCATTTTATTCAGGTTTGGCATGGATAAGGTCCTCACGCAGCTTGCAAATGGAAAACGTACCTTTGTATTGAACTGGCCGGAGTGGATCTTCTGGTCTTTTGTTCCCATTGGATCTGGATGTATGATTTTACATTTTATAGAATTTTGCATTGATTTTTGTACTGATAAAAATAAAAAGGAGGATAAATAAATGATAAGTGCGGTTTTATTTGTTTCATTTTTTATTTTCCTGATCATGGGCGTGCCTATTGCGATCTGTCTGGGACTGTCTTCTGTGTGTGCAATCCTGTATTCAGGAACATCGCTGACCATAGTAGCGACCAATATGTATGCCGGAATCAGTAAATTCCTGCTTCTGGCTATTCCGTTTTTCGTACTCTCCGGAAATATTATGGCAAAAGCCGGAATTTCCAAAAGACTTGTTAAATTTGTAGATACTTGCGTAGGACATAGAAGAGGCGGTATTGCTATTGTGTGTGTTATTGTTGCCTGCTTTTTCGGAGCAATTTCCGGATCCGGTCCGGCTACGGTAGCAGCACTTGGTGCAGTTCTGATTCCTGCTATGGTGGAAAGAGGCGGCTTTAGTGCTCCCTTTTCTACAGCATTAATGGCAACCGCAAGTTCGATCGCCATTGTTATACCACCAAGCATTGCATTCGTTGTTTATGCTTCTATTACAGGCGTATCCATTGCGGATATGTTTATGGCAGGTATTGTTCCTGGCATCCTGATGGGTTTTGCTCTTGTGATCGTGGTTATGGTAGAAGCCAGAAGAAAGGGCATTCAGCCTGAACAGAAGAAAGCGAGTGCTAAGGAAAGATGGGCAGCCTTTAAAGATGCATTCTGGGGATTCCTGATGCCAGTGATTATCCTTGGTGGTATTTACGGTGGTATTTTTACTCCTACGGAAGCAGCGGCAGTATCCGTTGTATATGGACTTTTCGTTGGTATGGTGATCTACCGGGAAGTGAAGCTGAAGGATCTGTTTGATATTTGTGTGGAATCAGCAAAAACAACCGGCGGAATCATGTTGATTGTTGCATGTGCGTCTCTGTTTTCTTACGTATGCACCAAGTTTGGTATTGCAGATGCAGCTTCCCAGCTTCTTGGCAGTATTGCACATAATCAGTTTACCTTCCTTCTGATCGTAAACATTATTTTCCTGATTGCAGGATGCTTCATTGATGCAAACTCTGCAATGTATATTTTTATCCCGGTAATGCTTCCGGTGTGCAAAGCACTTGGTTATGACCTGGTTGCTTTTGGTGTTATGGCAACTGTCAATTTGGCAATCGGACAGGTAACACCTCCAGTTGGAGTAAACCTGTTTGTGGCGATTGGAATTAAGATCAAAAAAGGTTTGGAAGTTACTCTTCAGCAGATATCCAAAGCAGTTATGCCGATGCTGGCAGCCTGTGTAGCCGTACTTCTGGTAGTAACTTATGTTCCGGCTGTATCTGTGGCTCTTCCAAAAGCCCTTGCAAAAAACGGCTCTTATTCAGGAGATCCGGAATCAGGAGACAGCGGTTCTTCCGCAGCATCAGCAGCAGGAGATGAGGATCATTCTTTTAATGAGATCGGGGATTACAGTGATCTTGGATGGGAAGAAACTACCTGGAACTTTGCTTGCTCCACAACAGAAACATCTACCTGGGCAGACGGTGGCCGTAAGTTTGGCGAACTGATGGAAAAAGCTACAGGCGGAAAGGTGAAAGTTAACGTATATGCAGCAGATCAGCTGACAAACGGCAATCAGTCTGAAGGTATCCAGGCATTGATGAACGGAGACCCGGTACAGATTTCCATGCATTCCAATCTGATCTATTCTGCATTTGACCCAAGATTTAATGTAGTATCTCTGCCGTTTATTTATGATTCTGTAGAAGATGCAGATGCAAAATTTGACGGAGAAGCCGGAGAGAAATTAAAAGAAATCCTTAGCGAGTACGGACTTCATTGCATGGGAATTGCGGAGAATGGTTTCCGTGAGCTGACCAACAGTGTGCGGGAAGTAAAATCTGTAGATGACATGAAAAACCTGAAGATCCGTGTAGCAGGTTCTAACCTTCTTATGGAATGCTATAAGAGATGGGGTGCAGATGCAACCAATATGAACTGGTCTGAGACGTATACCGCACTTCAGCAGAATACGGTAGAAGGACAGGAGAATCCGCTGCCGGCAATTGATGCGGCCAGCGTGCAGGAGGTTCAGCCGTACTGCTCCATGTGGGACGCAATTTATGACTGTCTATTTTTCTGTATCAACCAGGAAATTTATGACGGACTGACTCCACAGCAGCAGGCTGTTGTAGACGAGGCAGGCCAGAAAGCAGTAGAGTATGAGCGTTATATCAACCGTTCCGGCGATGAAGAGATCATGAACCGCTGGGCAGAGAAAAATGGTGTAACCTTTACTGCAAAAGAGGATATGGACATTGATTCCTTTAAAGAAGCTGTGGATGGTGTAGACGAGTGGTTTATTGAAGAACTGAAAGGCCAGGGCTATGATGATGCTGAAGAACTGGTAGAAGCATTTACCGGCATTGGAGATTACAGTGATCTTGGCTGGGAGGAAACTACCTGGAATTTCGCATGCTCCACAACAGAAACTTCTACCTGGGCAGAGGGTGGCCGTAAGTTCGGTGAATTGATGGAAAAAGCTACAGGCGGAAAGGTAAAAGTCAACGTATATGCAGCAGATCAGCTGACAAACGGTAATCAGTCTGAAGGAATCCAGGCATTGATGAATGGAGATCCGGTACAGATTTCCATGCATTCCAATCTGATCTATTCTGCATTTGATCCAAGATTTAATGTGGTATCCTTGCCGTTCATTTATGATTCTGTAGAAGATGCAGATGCCAAATTTGATGGTAAAGCAGGAGAAAAAATGAAGGAAATCCTCAGCGAGTATGGACTTCATTGTATGGGTATTGCGGAGAATGGTTTCCGTGAGCTGACTAACAGTGTACGTGAAGTGAAATCTGTGGATGATATGAAAAATCTGAAGATCCGTGTGGCAGGCTCTAATCTTCTTATGGAATGCTACAAGAGATGGGGTGCAGATGCAACCAATATGAACTGGTCTGAGACATATACTGCGCTTCAGCAGAATACGGTAGAGGGACAGGAAAATCCGCTGCCGGCAATTGATGCAGCCAGTGTGCAGGAGGTTCAGCCATATTGTTCTATGTGGGATGCAATCTATGATTGTCTGTTCTTCTGTATTAACCAGGAAATTTATGATGGACTGACTCCGCAGCAGCAGGAAGTAGTAGATAAAGCCGGAAGAATGGCAGTAGAGTATGAGCGCTACATCAACCGTTCTGGCGATACAGAGATCATGAACCGCTGGGCAGAAAAAAACGGCGTAACATTTACAACAAAAGAAGACATGGATATTGATTCCTTTAAAGAAGCTGTAGATGGCGTAGACGATTGGTTTGTAGAAGAATTGAAGAACCAGGGCTATGAGGATGGTCAGGAGCTGGTGGACGCATTCAAATAAATTTCCGGTTCAGATTAAAAGTAAAATCAGAAATCAGCGAATGACTCAGAAAAGACCGGTGATCCGCAGGGAACACCATACCAGCAGCAGAGCCATAATGTTGTTCATAAGTTTATAATGGCTGCTGTAGAAGTGCTTCAGAATGTTTCCTGCAAAAGCCCAGATCAGGTTTCCGAGGGCACCAAGGAACATCAGATATAAAGCAAAAAGAAACAGCATAAAAACACCGGATTCGTAGGGCAGGATATATGCGGAGAACATAGTCAGCCCATAGATAATGATCTTTATATTAATAAGCTGCAGAAAAAAGCCCATCAGCCATGTGGGCTTTTTTTCGTGGCTGCTTTGCGTCGGCGGCTGTCTTTTGAAGGTCTGCCAGGCAAGGTAAAGCACGTAAGCAGCTCCAAGATATTTCATTACAGGTTGAATCCCAGGAACAATGCTAGACAGAGCAGTACAAAATATTCCGGAAAGACACATTAATGTAAGGGAACCGGTCCAAATGCCGGTCATAAAAGGCAGATTTTTGGAAAAACCATATTTACTGGCAGTGGACAAAAGCAGAATGTTATTGGGACCTGGTGACCATACGGTCAGGATGGCAGAAAGGGTCATTTCAATAAAAATGGATAATGGCATGAAAAAACCTCCTTTTGGAATAATAGTAAAATGATAACACAAATAATGGAATTAATCAAAAATCATATTGCAAAAATTGGTTATAATCAATATAATGAAAGCGGATTCTGAAACAAGAAGGAATCCTGACGCAAAAGCCAGAAGCGGAGTCTGACTTCTAAGCACAAAGAAAAGGAGAATGGGAAAATGGCAAAAATTTTAATTAGCCCTTCAAAATATGTACAGGGCGCAGGCGAAATGAAAAAACTTGGCACCTATGCTGCAAATTGCGGAAAAAAGGCACTGGTTCTGATCAGTGCAGGCGGTTATAAAAGGATTGGAAAGCTGGTAGAAGACAGCTTTGCAAACAACAGCTGTGAAGTGGTTTTTGACTATTTTAACGGAGAATGCTGCAATAGCGAGATTGATCGTCTTGTGCAGGTTGTTAAAAATAATAATTGTGACCTTACCATCGGTATTGGCGGAGGAAAGATCTTTGATACAGCAAAAGCAGTGGCATATTATGCCGGAACTCCTGTATTTATCTGTCCTACTATCGCATCTACAGATGCACCATGCAGTGCTTTATCTGTAATTTATACAGCAGAAGGTGTATTTGAGAAGTACCTGTTCCTTCCGGCGAATCCTAATATGGTTCTGATGGACACAGATATTATTGCAAAATCACCGGTTCGTCTTACAGTAGCCGGTATGGGAGATGCACTTGCAACATATTTTGAGGCAAGGGCATGCAAAAGAAGCGGGGCAACTTCCTGTGCAGGCGGGAAAACAACAGAGGCAGCCATGGCACTGGCAGAGCTTTGTTTTAATACCTTGATGGAAGAAGGCGTAAAGGCAAAACTTGCACTGGAGACGGGTGTATGCACTCCTGCAGTTGAGAAGGTGATTGAAGCGAATACACTTCTTTCAGGGATTGGTTTTGAAAGCGCAGGACTTGCGGGTGCTCACGCTATTCACAATGGATTCACAGTACTGGAAGAGTGCCATCATATGTATCATGGTGAAAAGGTTGCGTTTGGTACTCTCACCCAGCTGGTACTGGAGAATATCCCACAGGAAGAACTGGAGGATATTATTTTGTGGTGTATTGAAGTAGGTCTTCCTGTAACTCTGGCAGAGCTTGGTGCGGATCAGGTGACCGACGAGCAGCTGATGGAGGTTGCCAAAACTGCATGTGCAGAAACAGATACTCTTCATAATATGCCTTTTCAGGTTACACCTGAAACAGTATTTGCTGCGATCAAGGCAGCAGATGCTTATGGCAGATATTATCTGGGGGAAGAGTAATTTTATTAAAAAATGTATAATGATGTATAAAAATACAGCCTTGTCAAAAACAGGGCTGTATTTTTATTTACGCGAGCAACGAGCCAAAGTCCGTGCTTGCACGAGACCTTGGCGACTGCCGCGATAACTTGAGAAACTCGCGGAGCGTGTTTCTCATAGTTGGAACAGTGCGTGGTGGAAGCTGTTTGATGCAGAAGGCAATCTTACTTGTCAGGGTTTCTTTTGAAGGATTTTTAGAAAAGTTTTGTGAGAAAATGATTAATAATTAAAATAGATGACTGTGAAAAATATAACAAAATCGGATCGAGAATATTATGCTGAACTGTGCGAAAACACAAAATATAAAGTTCATGCAAAAAACTATACAGGTAAAAATATACAAGTAAAATAAAAAACTACCTTGCATAATAGGGAAAAATATGATATCCTTATGCTAAATTGGGAAAGAAGTTGAACCTGTTGGATATGACAGTGCTTTTCAGGGGTGTTTGGCATATGGATCCGGCAGGGAGAAGGTATTTTAAAGGGTGCATATATGGTACAGGGAATACGTTTCCTAAGGCTGAGATAGGTGACGCATGACAGCAGTATCATTTGCAAAATATTATATAATGGGGGTGGAACTAATGAATAGTTCACTTATCTGGTACGCAGTATTGGTTGTAGTAGTTGCTGCGTTCGTCTTTGTATTCTTCAATTACGTGAAGGTTAAGAAGCTTGAAGAAGGAACAGACGAGATGGTAGAGATGGCCGGGATCATCCGCAGTGGAGCCGGTACATTTCTGAAAGCGGAGTTTAAGGTGATCGCCATTATCGGGATTATTATTGCTCTGGTATTTAGTTTATTTGTAGAAGCAACAAGTGGTATTACTTTTCTTATGGGTGGTCTGATGAGCAGTCTTGTCTGCATCATTGGTATGAAGAGTGCCACTTATGCAAATGTGCGTACTGCAAATAAAGCACGCGAGTCACTTTCCATCGGTGAGACCGTAAAGGTTGCACTTTGTGGTGGAAGTGTGAGTGGTATCGCAGTTCAGGCTTTTGGTATGTTCGGCCTTCTCCTGGTGCTGATCATCTGGGGGATTGATGCAGATGCTACCGGTCATGGACTTATTGCGAACATGAACTGTAATCCTTCTATTATGAGAGTTACAACATATTCTCTGGGATGCTCCATTGTTGCCATGTTTAACAGGGTTGCAGGCGGTAACTATACCAAGGCTGCAGATATTTCTTCTGATATCCTTGCTAAGATCCGTCATGACATGCCTGAAGATGACAGCCGTGTACCCAACGTAATCGCAGACTTTATTGGTGACAATGTTAATGATATTGCAGGTAACTGCTCTGACCTTCTGGAGAGTTTTGTAGCTACTATCGCTGCCTCCATTATGATTGCTGTCACTCTGTTTGTAAATGATATTGTAACCATTCCGGAAGAAACATTCACACGGATGATTCTTTTCCCAGTGATCCTTGCAGGAGTGGGGCTGATCGGATGCCTGATCGGACTTACCTATGCCTCTGTTCGTAAGATGGGTAATGATCCATCAAGAGAGCTGAATCTTGCTACATGGATTTCTGCGGGACTTACGGTTATTCTCAGCCTGATTGCATCTTATGTATTATTTGGAAATGTTGAACTGTATTCTGAAATGAAAGCCGGATGGGCTTCTCCGTGGATCTCCAGTATCCTGGGCATCATCAGTGGTATTGCCATTGGAAGTATTACAGAATACTATACAAGTGACAAATACAAACCAACCCAGGAACTTGCCAAGATGGCTACAGAGGGCGAGGCATTTGTTATCACCAAAGGTGATGCGATTGGTTCCCGTTCTGCACTGTTCCCAATCCTGATTATTGGTGTTGCATTGTTTGTCTCAGGTAAGATCAGCGGTACATATGGTATTGCTATTTCTGCACTTGGTATGCTTTCTTTCGTAGGTGCTACTGTTTCTATTGATGCATTTGGTCCTATCGCAGATAATGCAGGCGGGCTGGCAGAGTCCTGCCACCTGGAGCATAAGGTCAGGGTGATTACAGATAAGCTTGATTCTGTAGGTAATACTACAGCAGCTATCGGTAAAGGTTTCGCTATCGGTTCTGCTGCATTTGCAACTGTTTCCCTGATCGTTGCCTATGTTGGTAATTATACTGCAAATGGGGAGGAGCCGGTTCTGAATATCGCTTCCTTTATCGTTGTTGCAGGTGGATTGATCGGTGGTGCACTGATCGAGTATTTCTCAGCTATGCTTACTGACAATACCATCGAATCTGCTAAGCTGATGGCAGATGAGGGTGACAAGATGCTGTCTATTCCTGGCGTTTTGGAAGGCAAAGTAAAACCGGATTACAACAAGCTGATCAGTATGGCTGCTAACCAGGCTTTGAAGAAAATGGTAGTGCCATCTATTATGGCTCTTTGCATTCCTGTGATCGGTGGATTTGTTTTCGGTGTACAGTTTGTTGGCGGTATTCTGGTAGGTGCAACTATCGTTGCTATTCCAAGAGCACTGTTTATGGGTAATTCCGGTGGTGCATTTGATAATGCTAAGAAGTATATTGAGAGTGAAGCTCTGCCGGGCCACGGCAAAGGTTCTGCAGCGCATAAGGCAGCTGTTACTGGTGATACAGTTGGTGATACAAGAAAGGACGTTGTAGGTGTTGCTCTGGATATCTTTATTAAGAGTATGTCTACAGTAGCCAATACACTTGCCTCCCTGTTTTCAACCATTACTTTGATCCGCTAAAAGAAAAGAATAGGTGCAGGGGTATCCCTGAAGAAGAGGCCTTCATCCGTCTGGGTGGAGGCCTTTTTGAGGGTGGGGAAATACAGGAAAATAATAATTGACAAATTGAGTATGTTGCTGTTGCAGGTTGCAGAAAAGATATGTTTATATATCAGGGCTTCGTTTTCGGATTTCTCCCGTGCGCTTATTATCTCTGTCATTTGCCAAACTCACGCCTTCGGCGTTCAGACACGGCAAATAACAGAGAAGCTAGCCCGATCGAAATCTGCGAAAGCCTCGCATGATATATAACCAAGATCTTTTCTGCCCTGCAACGAACGATACTCTTTTGTCAGTTGTTGTTTTCCTACTCTTTTTTGGAGACCAATCTCTATAAGCGAAATAAATTGACATTATTTGCAGGTTAGCTTACAATTCATAGTGAATTAGTGGATGAAAATCATGTTTTTTAGAAGAAAAGTAATTTGAGATATGGAATCCCAATCAATTAGGCAGGTGGACGTTGTAGAAAAGCCTAAAAATTTCAAAATCTATAGCGGTAAATACATCAAGAAGCCGCATAAGGAAATTAATGATCAGTGAGTAAAAATAAGGTGGTAAACGATGATTACAGGTGCAATTAAAAACAAGGTGGATAAGATTTGGACAGATATTTGGGCGGGAGGTATTACCAATCCATTGACTGTTATTGAATAGTTGACATACCTGATGTTTATCCGTTCTTTGGTGATGAAGACAATTAAGGATGTAAAAGATAATGCGGTAAGCATAGCAGGGTAAAACTTGAAAAAGAGAATTTTAAAAAGTATGCTGAATAATAAGTTGTGATGCCGCATAGAAAGGAGCATGAAAAAATGACACAGGAATCACAGACACCGCATAAGAGGCGGGTTCGATATAAAGGAAAATACCCAAGGAAATTTGAGGAGAAATATAAGGAGCTGCAGCCGGAAAAATATCAGGATACGGTTCAGCATGTGATCCAGAAAGGAAATACACCGGCAGGGATGCATATTTCTATTATGGTAAATGAGATTCTGGACTTTTTGCAGATCCAGCCCGGGCAGACTGGCTTTGATGCTACATTGGGATATGGAGGTCATACCAAGGCTATGCTTAAGTGCCTGAATGGACAAGGCCATATTTATGCTACAGATGTAGATCATGAAGAGGCTGCAAAAACAAAAAAGAGACTGGAAGAGCAGGGATTTGGAGAAGATCTGCTTACGATACGTTTGCAGAATTTCTGTACGATTGATCAGATTGCAAAGGAAGCAGGCGGTTTTGATTTTATTCTGGCTGACCTGGGTGTGTCTTCCATGCAGATCGATAATCCGAAAAGAGGTTTTTCTTTTAAAACAGATGGTCCGCTGGATCTGCGCCTGAACCAGGAAGCGGGGATCAGTGCAGCACAGCGACTGGATACAATTACAAAAGAAGAACTGGCTGGTATGCTTGAAGAAAATGCAGATGAACCATATTGTGAGGAAATCGCAAAGGCTATTACGGATGAGGTGAGAAAGGGAAATCATATAGATACTACTTTTAAGCTTCGACAGGTAATCGAGAAAACCTTGTCTTTTATTCCTGAGAAGGACAGAAAGGAAACAGTGAAGAAAACCTGTCAGAGGACGTTTCAGGCTTTAAGGATCGATGTTAATAATGAATTTGAAGTTTTATATGAGTTTATGGAAAAGCTTCCCGGTGCGTTAAAGCCAGGCGGAAGGGCTGCGATCCTTACATTCCATTCTGGAGAGGATAAGCTGGTGAAGAGGGCTTTGAAGGAGGGATACAAGGCTGGGATTTATGAGGATTATTCCAGGGATGTGGTGCGTCCATCTGCAAAAGAGTGTGCCGGGAATCCAAGAGCACATTCTACTAAAATGCGCTGGACGGTGAAGCGGTAGTTTTGGCTTTGCCAAGAAAAAATCAGCCTGAGAAGATATCAGCCTGAGAAGAAATAAGTCAGGAAAGTAATGGGCCCTGTATGGAAGAAATGATTGTTGATTTTCCTGGATTATAGGGTATAATAGACACAGGGTCTTTTTGAAAAGACACAGTAACTGCCGGGAAGTAAGACAGTTACAAGACACCAACATATCCGTGTAAAACGGGCCAAAGGAGGATATTATGAAGAGACGTATTGCTGTACTGTTAGCACTTTCATTAACAGCTGCACTGCCGTGTACAGTTATGGCTGAGGACACAGCTGAGGAGGCAACAGAAGCACAGGAAACTGATGCAGAAGCACAGGATGAGGCTGCAGAGGAGAAGTCTGAAGGCGTAATGACTTATCAGGAGTACATGGATGCTGACCTGGATTCAGAGGTTACTGTAGAGACTTATGTTCAGGCAAAGCAGAGCTGGTGGGAAGATAAGGCAACCGTTTATACACAGGACAAAGACGGTGCTTACTTTGTTTACAATATGGCCTGCTCTGAAGAAGATTATGATAAGCTGGTTCCTGGAACAAAGATCAAGGTTACAGGATATAAGGCTGAGTGGTCAGGAGAAGTGGAGATCACAGATGCGACCTTTGAGATCGAGGATGGAGAATATGTGGCAGAAGCTCTTGATGTTACAGATCTTCTTGGAAAAGATGAGCTGATCGACCATCAGAATGAGTATGTATCTTTTAAAGGCATGACAGTAGAGGCTTCTCAGCTTGATGGTGAGGATGTAGCTTTCCTTTACAACTATGATGGATCCGGAAGCCAGGGTGATGACCTGTATTTTAATGTTTCTTACAATGGAGAGACATATACATTTACTGTCGAGTCTTATCTTTGCGACAAGGATTCTGATGTATACAAGGCAGTTGAGGGTCTGAAGATCGGTGACAAGATCGATATGGAAGGCTTCCTGTACTGGTATGAGGGTGTGAATCCACACATCATCTCTGTTACACCTGCAGAATAATTGAGGCGGATGATCTCGCTTATCAGGTGATAGCAGAAGGATAAAAAGATATATCAGCTGGGAGATGACTCCCACCTCTATAGGTGGTGAGCAACAAGCTGGTATCAGTGATGGGAGTCAATCCCCCAGCTGATATAGCCTCCGGCAGGATTGCAGAGGTGCGCAGGAGAAGTATGTCATGCAATTGCATGACGCGCACCTCGCAGCAAGAATGCCGAGGCATTCTTGAATTGTAAAAAGAATCTAACAAACAAGAATTAAGATAATAATAAGAATAGAAATCCCGCAGCTGTGGCAGTTATGTCAGGCTGCGGGATTTTAGTCATTCAGAAAAGGTGCAGGCAGGCTGTTAACGCTGCCTGGTATATGAAATCCCTGTAGGGATTACTTGCTTTTGCAAAAATGGCGGAGCAGCAGATATATAAGAATCAGGATCCAGGCGGCTGCCAGGGAACCAAGAAGCAGCATGGCGGTGCCTGGCAGTGGTCCCAGATCTTTTTTACCTCCGGAAGCGCTATCTGCCTGGTCCAGATGATACAGGGAAGAAACGTCACTGTACAGCTTCTTTATGAAATCATCATTGACTTCCTGCTTCCTGCGGACAGATTTGGTAACAGTTTCGATCAGCTGTCCTGCAGCATCTCTAAGAGAAGCAGAGCCGTTAAATACCGGGGTGATAAAGGTGTTAGCCATGTTGTCAAGAAGCAGCCTGGAGGCCTGGATCTTAATTTTATAGTGGGCGTTATTATCCTCACCAGCTCGGGACAGATAATCCTGGTATTGGTCACTGTTCTGGGCTTTGGATGTAACCGGAACATAACCTTCTGTTTCAGAATAGGCAGTTTGCACATCATTGGTCAGAAGATATTGGGTGAACAGCCAGGAAGCCAGTACCTCCTGGGGATCTTTTTTGTTAAAGATACATATCGAAGGCCCCTGGGAGATCATGGAAGGATGATCAGGGTCAAACTGTGGAATGGTCATTACTTCTGTGTCAAAGTCTACCAGTGCACTGTCGCTGATATCACACAATGGAGCATTGGTACCCATCCAGGTAGAGCCTGCAGTGGAATCCACAGCAAAAATACACTGGCCTGCATTCAGGAAATTGGCTGGGTAGCTGGAAATCTTAAATGTGGAGAAAGCACCTGTTTTGGCATGGGCTGCTATAGTATTTAACAGTTCTTTGGTTGTGTCGTTAAACAGATCGATCTCACCATCAGAAGTGGAATATCCTGCCCCTTTTTGCTTCAGCATCTGGATCATCATATTATCCGTAGACTTGTATATGAAAGGAATCATCACATCCTGTCCGTTGATCAGAAACTTTCCGTCTGAATCCTTTTTCATAGCTGCTTCGGACACTTCCCATACAAAATCCCAGGTCAGAGTTTCGGGAAGAGTATAGCCAAGGGCTTCCACATAGGTCTTATTTACATAGCAGGCTTCTGTGGAGCGCATAAAAGGCAGTGCATAATAATGGCCGTCAAAAGAGCATTCATCCAGGAATTTTGGGATGATCTCATCACTGGATGGAGAATCAAAGGCCAGTTCGCTGCCGCCCAGGCCGTAATTTTGATCTGCGATCAGGTCATCCAGAGGGACTACTGTACCTTGTCCGGTGAGATAAGTGGCAATATGGTCAGGGTAAGTGATACATACATCCGGGGTAGTGTCTGTGGCAATATTGGTGATCACATCATTGTAGATTTTGCCGTAATCTGTATACAGACGGATGTTTACAGTAATATTGGGATACAGCTCCTGAAAATCAGAGATGGCTTTTTTATAAATATCGGTCTGGGTTTTGTTGGTATCATTTTTGGCCCAGAACGTGATCTCATAATCCTTGGAGGTATCAAAGGCTTCCGGTACAGAGAAGGAAGTTTGTTCTTTGGAGCCGTGGCAGCCTGCAAAAAGAAGCAGACAGGCTGTCAGTGTAAGAAGAAGCAGGGGCTTTGTATGTAATTTCATCCTTTGATTCCTCCTTTCGATACACCGGACATGATCTTTTTGCGGAATACAAGGAATAAAAGGATCAAGGGCAGGGAAATGACCACAACCGCCGCCATCATGGCTGGAATATTTTCGCGGCCAAAGCCGTTTTCGCGGATTTCCTGGATCCCGTTGGAAACAAGATAGTAATCCGGATTATCTGTGATCAGTCTGGGCCATACATAGGAATTCCAACACTCGATCACTTTCAGTACCCCAATGGTAACCATAGTAGGCTTGCAGATGGGGATCATGACTTTGCAAAGATATTTCAGATCTGATGTACCATCCACCTTGGCTGCTCTGTACAGCTCGTCCGGAACCTGCTGGAAATTTTCTTTCAGCAGATAAATATAGAATACCGATGTGATAGAGGGCAGGATCAGTCCGGCAAAGGTATTACGCATATCCAGGTTTGTGATCGTAACAAAGTTGGTGATGATCACAAGTTCATTGGGAATCATCATCAGGGAAAGAAACAGGGTGAACATCAGGTTTTTGCCTGGAAAGGACAGTCTGGCAAAAGCAAAGGCCGCCAATGTGATCACGATCATCATGATCCCTGTGGTTACAATTGTGAAAAACAGGGTGTTTCCCAGATACCGTGCCAGTGGAACTGAGGTAAATGCATCTTTATAGTTCTGAAGGGTAGGCGACAGAGTAAAGAAAGCGGGAATATGTTCACTGTTATAGGAATTATAATTTTTTACTGAAGTTAGAAGCATCCAGTAAAATGGAAAAAGTACGATCAGTCCCCAGATGCTAAGCAGTGTATACAGGCATATCTGGCTGAATCTACGTCTGCGCCTGGCAGAAGCTTTGATTTTTATGTAGTCAATCTGATTTTTCATGGTTATATCCTCTTTTTGCTGGAACTTACAAGCAGGTTGATGCAGGTGATGGTGAGCACGATCACAAAAAGGATGATGGCTGCGGCTGAAGCATAGGATGGATAACCGCCTCCATTGCCGTATAGCATGTCATAAACATATCCTACAATGGTATTCATACCTGCTGCGTTCAGATCCGTACCAAACAAGGCAACTGCATCGCTATAGGCCTTAAAAGCACCGATAAATCCGGTGATTACCAGATAAAACACCGTAGGTGAGATCATGGGAAGGGTGATCCTTATAAAAGTACGGAATCTGGAAGTGCCGTCTACCCGAGCTGCATTATAGTAGTTTTTGTCTACAGAAGCCAGGGCGCCTGTCAGGATCAGGACCTTAAAAGGCATAACAACCCAGATGGTGTAAAAGCATAGCACAAACATTTTTGCCCAATAAGGGCCGTCAATGAAATCCACAGGCCCTTTGCCGAACCAGGCCAGCATCAGGTTGATCAGGCCGTCTGTGTAGGCTGTTTTTTTGAAAAGGATCATAAATACAAGTCCCACTGCCAGAGTGTTGGTCACATAAGGCAGGAAATAAACGGTTTGGAACAGGTTTTTCAGTGCCTTGATACTGCTTACTGCCATGGAGATCAGCAGTGACAAAAGCGTGGACAAAGGTACAGTGATGATCACAAGGATAAAGGTGTTTTTCACTGCCTGCAAAAAATAGGTGTCGTGAAGCACGTAGGAATAATTATATAAGCCTGTGCCATAATAGGTCTGGGAGGCAGAGTTATAACCCTCTTCAAAGGAGTAAATAAATACATCGATGAGAGGATATACCATAAAAACGCCAAGGAATAATATGGCAGGCAGAAGGTACAGCCAACCTTTATAATTTCTTTTTTTCATAGCTGCCTCCTGTCATGCCAGATCTGCAGGGATCCGCGCGTCGGTCGCCCGGTCAAACAGAAAGACCTTGCCTGGTTTTAATGCAAAATGAACCACAGAAGAAGAAAGATCCACCTTGTTTTCTGCACTGATAATGGATCGGATGGCCTGATTTTCACAGGCCGGATGTGTGGATACCACACTGATATCTCTGCCCATCACTTCTATTCCCGAAAGCTGGCAGGAGAGAGGTCCATCCTCCCTGAGGGTAAATCCTTCCGGCCGGATCCCTATATATAGCTCCTGATCCGGCAGGTTCTTTGCAGAAAGGATTTTCTGATCATTCAGATAAATGCCTCCGTCTTTGCTGAAGCCCTTAAATACATTGATCTGAGGAGTTCCGAGAAATCTGGCAACAAAAAGATTGCAGGGGTCATCGTATACCTGCTGAGGCTTGCCGGTCTGCTGCACAAGGCCATCTTTCATTACTACGATACAGTCAGAAATGCTCATGGCTTCTTCCTGATCATGGGTAACGAAAACAGTGGTGATCTTTGTAGCCTTCTGGATCTTGCGGATCTCTTCTCTTGTCTGGAGACGGAGACGGGCATCAAGGTTGGAAAGGGGCTCATCTAGAAGAAGGACATGAGGCATTTTTACAAGTGCCCGGGCAATGGCAACCCTTTGCTGCTGCCCACCGGACAGCTCTCCTGGCTTACGGTCCATCAATTCCTGGATCTGTACCAGACGTGCAGCTTCCTGGGCACGATTTAACATTTCCTGCTTGGACAGCTTGTTTTTTCCTTTCAGATTCTGAAGGGGAAAGAGAATATTCTGCAGTACGGTAAGATGTGGGTAAAGGGCATAGTTCTGAAAGACCATGCCTACACCACGGTTTTCAGGAGGCAGGCTGGTCACATCCTGATCTCCGAAAAAAATCTGTCCTTCTGTAGGTGTTTCCAGTCCGCAGATCATATTCAGGGTAGTGCTTTTGCCGCAGCCGGAAGGTCCTAAAAGTCCGATCAGCTGTCCGTCCGGAATCTCAAAGCTGAAATGATCCACAGCAGTAACCGGAGTATGGACGCGGCGTGATCTGGAAGGAAAGGTTTTGGTGATGTTTTTTAAGATAATTTTCATATGGGAACTCTCCTGTAGAAAAATGTGGGTAACTGTCCGGAAAATATAGTAAATGTACAGAACAGTTATAAATATGAAAAGAAAGGGAAGGTTGTGTGCATACAACATTCCCTTTTTTCAAATACCTGGTATATGGATCTTTGCTGATATGCAGATCACATTATCGGATAAAGTTGGTCATTATCTTCTTTTCTGTTTCCGGGTGGTGGATCCCTGCTTTTTTGCCTGCCTCAATACAATTTAAAAGCCAGGTCATATTCTGACCCAGATTACGCATGATCTGAAGACCTTCTGCATCTTTACGTACTTCATCCGGGGTATTGCCGTGAACCATAGGCCAATAATTGGAAGAAACCACTGGCATTTGGTGATAGGAGAAATATTTCAGCAGTACGTCCAGGGTAGCGGTGGTGCCGGCTCTTCTGGCAGATGCAACAGCTGCAGCAGGCTTGAACAGCAGATCTTTGCCTGCAAGGGAGCAAAGCTTATCCATAAACTGGATGATCTGTCCGCTTGGGGAAGCCCAATATACTGGGGAGCCAACTACAAGTCCATCGGATTCTTTTAATTTCTGAGCAGCAGCTTTTACGTTTTCCTGGGAAGGATCTCCAGCCTGGAAAATCTCTGTTTCAATGCCATTTGCATTTAAAACGTCGGCTACTTCACAAAGTGCGGTGTAAGTACAGCCTTCTTTTCTTGGACTGCCATTTAAAAGTAAAACTTTCATTTGTGATACATCCTTTCTTATATATAGTAGCAAAATATTTATAGTCTCTGTTCTTAACTGAAAATAGCACCTGCAGCACCAAACAGACCGGCACTGGCAGCACCCATGATCACACTTGCAATCAATACACCCAGCATAACTGCCAGAATACTGGATTTAAAATCCATGTCAAGAAGACTGGCTGCAAGGGTACCGGTCCATGCACCTGTACCAGGAAGTGGGATGCCTACGAAAAGCATAAGCGCAATAAAAAGTCCTCTTCCAGCTTTTTCCTGAAGCTTTTTCCCGCCTTTTTCACCTTTTTCAAGGCAAAAAGTGAAAAACTTACCGATCACTGGTTTATCCTTTCCCCAGATCAGGATCTTACGGGCAAACAGATAAATAAATGGCACAGGAAGCATGTTCCCGATAATTGCAATGATGTAGGATGGCACAAGAGGAAGACCAAATCCAACAGCATAAGGAATGGCACCTCGAAGCTCGATCAGGGGAAGCATGGAAATCAGAAACACAATAAGATAATTTTTCATGGAAATCTCCTTTTTATAATATTTTCTGCCAAAGATCTGTGTGGCAGCAGTCTTTTCCTTTATGATTATCTGACCGCTATTATACGCCAGGGACAGTGAATTTTCAAGTGAAAAGGGGCAGGATCAGCCTTATGTGTCTGCGAATACAAGGCGAAGTGCCTTTGCCATTTCTTCAGGAGATTCTCTGGCACCACCCAAAGACCAGTGGATGTAGGAATTGTAAAGTGCACCGCTGAAAGCATGAAGTCTGTAAATATGGTCCAGGCTGTCATCCTCTTTCTTCCAGCGATACATCACATATTGATCAATGGCATTCAGGAAAAGGTGACCATATCCGCATTTGAAAAGATTGTCCAGAAATTCATGGTGTTTTTTAACGTAGGTAAAATAATGGGTCAGATTGGATACATCATAGTAATTTCCCTTAATGGGAAGGGCTTGGATATCTTTATCATAGAAGATCAGGGCATCCTCCAGGTAGGCCTCAAAAATATCTTCCTTGGAAGAGTAATTCCGGTAATAGGTCATTCTGGAAACACCAGCTTTCTTGGTAAGTTCGGAAACCGTGATGGAAGAAAAACTCTTTTCTTTCAGAAGCTGACTAAGGGCAGCTGCAATACACTTCCGCGCTAATAAGTTGGATGGGTTCTTTTTATGGATATTCATGAACAAATCTCCTTACATTGTCACAGTTTGAAAAAAAGAATTGAATCTTTATTTGGAAAGTGTTACAATTCGTCACATGTGATTATTTGTAATCAAAAGCCAGCACCGAAGGTGTTTTGGAATGCATTTTCCTGATAGGTAATTGCAAGGTACTGAACGGTTAGGATTATTTTGATTATATCGAATGCAGGAAAATTTGCAAGATGTTAGATGAGAAGTTAAACCTAATGATAACTTACTCCTTAGAGAAGAGTAGTCTTCCTGGTGGAGAGAGCAGAAGGGTTTTGGAAGGGAGCTTAAGGTATGAAAACTGCCGTAATGACAGACAGTAACAGCGGTATCACTAAAGAAGAAGCAGACAGGCTGGGGATATTTTTACTTCCTATGCCGGTGATCATTGACGAACAAACATATTATGAAGGAATCAATCTGGAGCAACGCTTTTTTTATGAAAGTCTTATAGAAGGTCATGATGTATCTACATCCCAGCCTTCCCCTGGTGATGTGATGGATATGTGGAAGCAGATCCTGTCTAAGGGCTATGATGAGATCATCCATATTCCCATGTCCAGTGGTTTAAGCAGTTCCTGTGCTACTGCCATTGGACTTGCAGAGGATTTTCAGGGAAAGGTACAGGTAGCAGATAACCATCGTATTTCTGTTACTATGCGTATTGCTGTAATGGAAGCACTGCATATGGCAAACGAGGGCAGATCTGCCAGAGAGATCCGTGAGGATCTGGAAAAAAGAGCCTATGATTCCAGCATTTTTCTTGCAGTTGATGATCTGAAATATCTGAAAAAGGGAGGCAGGATCACGCCTGCAGCTGCTGCTCTTGGTACTGTGTTTCATATCAAGCCGGTACTTACGATTCAGGGAGAGAAGCTGGATGCCTTTGCCAAAACACGAGGCATGAAGAAGGCAAAAGCCATCATGCTGAAGGCACTGAAAGAGGATCTGGAAAAACGTTTTCCAGGGATCGATCCTAAATATGTAAGGATCGGGGCAGCAGGGTCAGGTCTGAGTCTGGAAGAGTCCAGAGAATGGCAGGCTATGCTCCAGGAGATGTTCCCTGAGGTACAGGTTTATTACGATCATTTGTCCTTCAGTGTAGGTAGCCACACCGGCCCGGGAGTATACGGTATGGGATTCAGCATTGTACAGGATCCATCCATTGTTTACAAAGTGTAAATGTAATTACTTACACTTTAATTGATCATAGATTTATGTATAAAATTTGGTTTTATGACTTGATTTTTGGTTAGAAGTTGCTATCATATGAGATGAATATATATGTTTTCAGTGCCTACGCAGATTAACTGTGAAGGGTAAAAGAGAATCAGGTGGAAATCCTGAGCGATCCGGTCACTGTAAGCAGGGAGCAATGCCAGTAAATCCATTGGACGACAGTCTGAGAAGGGGGCAAAGCGATGAACTGCAAGCCAGGAAACCTGCTGGAAATATCCGATGAAAAGCTTCCGATGAAAGCACTTTCACCCAAATAATCAGATCAAAAGGTGGCAGGGGGATTTTTATGCGCCCTGGTACAAGTATTTTTGTATTGCAATAAATCCCCTATTGCAGCTTAAATACCACAGAGAAAGATTAAGGATTGAAGGAAGTCTGTTTTCAAATGAAAGCAGGCTTTTTTGTGTGTAAGAGGAGATTACTTTGTAATGTTCCTATTTCACTAAAATTCCACGCAAAGCACAGAAACGTGTATATCCGATGTAAGCGGACTCCTGCCTCTACAAGCAGCGAGTACCTAATTTTATCAAAGGAGGAAGTAGCAATGAGGAAAAAGTCAAATGCTCTTTTAGCACTTTTGCTAACAGGAGCAATGACCGTAACATCTATATCTCCTGCATTTGCAGCAGAGGAATTTTCAGCAGATGCAGAGGCACAGAATGTTCTGGATATTCAGGATGTGGACGAGGAGGAATCTGACGCTGATGTTTCAGATGTGCAGGGTCAAGATGACCTGGGCGAAGTGGAGGATGTATTTACCAGCGGTGAAGAACCTTCTGATCCGGATACCGGGGATGCGTCTTTCGAGTTGACAGATGGTAATACAGAGGAATATGTACAGGATGACCTTCTGCTGGCTGCCAGTTCTGCAGAAAAATATCAGGACGGAACCTATACTCCAGAATCCTTTACTTTCCAAGGCGGTTCAGGAAAAGTTACGATTACCTGCCCGAAGGTGACCATTACAAGAGGAAAAGTAACTGCAACAGTGGTTTTTTCCAGCAGCAGCTATAATAAACTGGTTGTAGATGGAGATGAGTATCTGCCGGTTTCAGGTACAGAATATACAGGATCTGTTTTTCAGGTTCCTGCAGTTCTCAACCAGGATATGGAGATCACAGGAACTACTGTGGCAATGACAGCTGCTCATGATATTACTTATACCATTCATATTAAGCTGAATGTGCCTATGGTAACGCCAGCTCCGGACAGACTGGAGGATGGTACCTACCAGGCAGCTGTAAAGGCAGATAGCGGATTTCCGGCAGAAGCCTGCACCCTGCTTGTAAAGGATGGAGAGATTGATGCAGTTGTCACACTGAAAAACGGGGATTATGACAGACTGTATGTGGGGGATGCACTGGATGCAGTCAATGAAAAGGATGATAAGCTGATCGCTTACAGACCATCGGAGGATGGTACAAAGCATATTTTCTGGCCGTTGGCGGTAGATAAACTGGATACCCTGTTCCAGGTAGCTGCCCGAAAAACAGATAAAACCTGGACAGACCATTATGTGAAGATCCTTTCTTCTTCAGTAACCAAGGTAAGCGATGAAGTTCAGGCACCGGACCAGGCTGCTGAGGCTGCAAAATTCCTTTACAGGAATTATGTGGATGATGTGATTTCAACAACAGGCGGAGTTACAAAAGATGGAAGCACCTATCATGTTGCATATTACAATAGCTACAAGAGTGCTGTTTCTGGCATCAGCCTAAAAAGACCAAGTGCAAAAGAGTATAAGAGCGGATGGTTCTTCTCAGACTGGAGCATTTTTAAATCTACTGTTAAACAGCAGCCAGCAAAATCCCAGACGTATTCTCTGGATACATCAAAGAGAACCCAGGAGCAGCAGGTAACTGCCACGCTGAAGCTGTATGACCCTTCTGTGGAGGATGCAGCCATCAATGATAACAGTGCACAGCCTCTGGCTGAGTACACCTACAGGCTTGTGTTTGCAGCAAAACCCGATACCTGTCAGGTGACTTTCCGCGCAGTAAACAGTAAGACTGGTGAGGTGATTCCGGAAGCTCAGATCACAGTCACAAACAATACCACCAAGGAAGAAGTGACAGGTACAGAAGGCATCTATCAGCTGAAATCCGGACAGAAATATACTGTTCAGGCACAAAGCGAAGGCTATATTGCAGCAGGCACAAAGGGGGATGCTGCTGCAAAGCAGACTTCCTTTACTGCTGCCTTTGATGAAACAGTTGATCTTTCCCTGACTGCAGAGGCAGACAGCAAGCATAAGGTTACCTTTAAGATCGTAGATGCAGAAGGCAAGGAAGTTCCGGATGCAGTGCTTACAGTAACAAATGAAACTCCTGCAGAGGATGGAAGCTATACCTTATGGGATAATTGCACTTATTTTTATGGAGTAACTGCAGAAGGCTATCAGGTAGTAAGATCAAAATTTATCAAACCTTTGGAGGATCAGGAGATTGTTGTAACCCTTACAGCACTGAAAAACTACCAGGCTTCTATTAAGATCCGGGCAAAATCCGGACATCTGGCAGTTGTAAATCCAAAGGTTCTGTCTGTTACCTATAAGAAAAACGGAGAGACATTTACTGTGGAGCCATCAGAGGACGGTACCTATCCGATGGTGGAAACTGTGGCATATACTTATACATTTGCTGCTGACAACTATCAGAGTGCAACCGCAAACTGGACGGCAGCCGGAACAGAAGGTCCGGTTGAACTGGAAGGTGTGTTAAGCAAGGAAACTGAAAAAGCCCTTCTTGAGGATGCCATTGCAACTGCAAAGGAGCTTTCTGATGAAATGACAGAAGGGGATGGTGCCGGACAGTGGGCAGCAGGAAGTAAAGAAACACTGGATGCAGCCATTCAAGCGGCTGAAGAAGTATATACAAAGGAAAATGCGGCAGACGATGATTATGAAAATGCAAAGGATGCTCTTCAGTCGGTTGTATCAGGCCTTAGCCAGAATGAAAATGCAGAGAGCATAAATATTACAGTTTTTGTAAATAAGAATCCAGGGGAAGCGCCTGTAAAAATGGCTATGAACGTAACAGCAGATGATGCTTCTAAGGTGACGCCTACCGATTCTAAAAGAAAAGATAATTACAACAAGTCAAGTGATATGGAAAAACGTGCAACCGTGATCGATGCACTGGTTGATCTGCATAAGGAACTGTTTGGAGAGGAATATATTGCAAATCCAACCCAATATCTGATGTGCGGAAGCAGAGGCGCCGGTACAGGCTTCCTTTTGGGACAGAAGAGCTTTAAAAACTTTGTTGGATTCCGTGTAAATGGAAAATATGTGGCAAGTGATCCAAGAATGTGCAGGCTGAAAGAAGGAGATGTGCTTTCCGTTTTTTCAGCAACAACGGTGGCAAATCCAGCATACCTGCAGTTTGAACAGCAGGAGATCACGGTAAACCAGAATGAGGAATTTACTCTTACTCTTACCGGCGATTCCTATTACATGGATAAAGATATCAGCAGAACAGTAGGTAAGAATGAATTTACACCTGCAGAAGGGTATGATATCACACTTGCAAATGCTGAAACAGGCGAAGAAGTAACAGGTGAAGCAAAAACAGATGCACAGGGTAAGGTAAGCTTTAAGATCGGCACACCTGGTACCTATGTGATAAAAACAGTTACAAATGAAAATGTGGAAAGCATTGTGCTGCCTTATGCACAGATCCAGGTTAAGGAAAAAGCACCGGTAATTCTGGAAGACGGTACATACCTTGTAAAGGTGATCAATAACAACAAAATGTTTAATGTGATCAATAATAGCTGTGTCCTTAAAGTGGAAAACGGAAAGATGATAGCAGAGATTTCTCTTCACGGAAAAGGCTATGATTACATGTATGCAGGAACAAAAGAGGAGGCAGCGGCAGCTGGTGAGGCTGCATGGTCTCACTATTATGAAAAAGAAATTGCAGTGAATAACGGAGATAAGGTTGAAATGGGACCATGGTATACCTATTCTCTGGCTGTTTCAGCACTGGATCAGGAAATCGCTTATTCCTCTCATAATACCAGGGACAGCAAATGGTTTGACCGTCAGCTTACTTTCCTTACAGAAGGTATCCAGAAGATCGATACTCCGCAGCCGACTCCAACCGCCACACCAACACCAACAGTAGAGCCTACTGCTGCGCCACAGCCTACTGCAGTACCGCAGCCAACAGAGGCACCAAAGCCTGTAACTGTAGCAGCCAAGAAACTGACGGTCAATACATCCACCATGTATCTGAAAGTCAAGAAATCAGATACCATTGGCGTGATCGTTGCACCATCCAATACAACGGATAAGGTAACATATAAGTCCTCCAAAAAATCTGTTGCAACTGTTGATAAAAACGGAAAAGTAACCGCTAAAAAAGCAGGAAAAGCTGTGATCACAGTAAAAGCAGGAAAGCTTACCAAGAAGGTTACGGTTATTGTTGGAAAATATGCAAAGAAAGTTACAAAGCTGAAATTTGCAAAGAAATCAATGACTTTGAAAAAGGGCAGTATGCAGTTCCTGAAGGTAACTGTGAAACCAAAGAAAGCCACTACAGATCTGAAATGGAAGTCTTCTAATACCAAGGTTGTTACTGTTGATAAGAATGGAAAAGTAACTGCTAAAAAAGCAGGAACTGCCTGGATCACAGTCCGTGGCGATGGGAAGAAAGCATCTATTAAGATTAAAGTAAAATTAAAATAAAATCAAAATAAAAGATCAAAGAAATCATCTGAAATAGTAAAACCCCTGGAGCCTGATATATCCTATCGGCTCCAGGGATTTTACGTTCTAAAACATATTGCTGAGGAAGATCTCCACACCTATGGCGATCAGGATGATGCCGCCAAGTATCTCTGCTTTTCCGGCAAGCTTTGTACCGAATTTCTTACCAAGCTTCAGACCGCCCATACAGATCATGAATGTGACGGCAGCGATGATCAGGGAACAGACCAGTGCCATGACCCAGCCATAATCGGAAATGGTAAAGCCAACAGAAAGTGCATCAATGGAAGTAGCTACACCTTGAACCAGCAAAGCCTTAAGGCCAACTCCGGTATGGGGATGCTCAGAATCATCTGGCCGTATACCACTGATCAGAAGCTGCCCTCCAATGATCACCAGAAGGATCAAAGCAATCCAGGGAATAAATTTACGGAAAGACTGGAAGTAATTGGCAATTGTGTGTACGCAGATCCATCCGGTCATAGGCATCAGAGCCTGAAAGCCTGCGAATACACCGGCTATGGTAAGCATTTTGCCAGGCTTCATGTCCGGCTCTGCCAGACCATTGGCAAGGGAAACAGAAAAGGCATCCATGGCCAGTCCGACTCCCAGCAGTACGCTGTTAAAAACAAATAGTAAATTCCATTCCATATCAGTATCTCCTTTGTTTAATGATAGATTTACTCATAAAAAATCCCATATACAGTGCAAAAGTTGTATATGGGTAAAATAACACTCCCTCACAGGAATTAATTGTATCCATACCATAGCAAAAAAGATGAGAGCTGTCAATTATTTTTATCAATAAAGGACACGCCACGATATGAGCATAAAAATGGGATGTTAATCCCGCAATATGCGAATAGAGGGAAGGATTGTGGGAGTGCAAAGCACGGAACAATCCGTGTAATCATGATTTTGGCAAAAGAAGAAATGGATGTAGTTGACAAATGGTTTGATGGGACTTACACTAAAAACTGCAAATGATAAAAATTATCAAGTATGAAAAGAGGAAATGCAATATGACATTAAAGGACTTACCTATTGGAAAAACAGCTACTGTACAGTCCGTAGGAGGAGATGGGGCTTTACGACAGCATTTTCTGGATATGGGCCTGATACCACAGGCTGACGTTACCATGGTGAAATATGCTCCCATGGGAGATCCTGTGGAATTAAGGATACATAGCTATGAATTAACCTTGCGTCTGGCAGATGCACAGAAGATCATTGTGGAAAATGTACGGGATGCAAAAGCTGCACCGCCTAATAAACGAAAGAAAGCGATTCCTCACCCCGGACTTGGGGAAGGTGGAAAGTTTCACAGCAAAAAAGAAGAAACACCGCTTCCTGAAGGGGAGAAGCTGACCTTTGCCCTTGTGGGTAACCAGAACTGCGGAAAAACAACTTTATTTAATCAGCTGACAGGTTCTAATCAGCATGTGGGCAATTTTCCAGGGGTGACAGTTGACCGTAAGGATGGTGTGATCCGTGGAAATGAGAATACACTTGTGACGGATCTTCCAGGAATTTATTCCATGTCCCCTTATTCCAGTGAGGAGATCGTAACAAGAAATTTTGTGTTGGATGAGCATCCAAAAGGAATCATCAATATTGTAGATGCAACCAACATAGAGCGAAATCTTTATCTTACCATGCAGCTGATGGAGTTAAATATTCCTATGGTGCTTGCACTGAATATGATGGATGAAGTAAGGGAAAATGGGGGTTCCATACTTGTGAACCAGATGGAGGAAATGCTGGGAATTCCGGTAGTGCCCATCTCAGCGGCCAAGAATGAAGGAATCAATGAATTGATCAGCCATGCTATCCATGTGGCAAAGTATCAGGAACGGCCAAGACGGATGGATTTTTGTGATGCAAATGAAGATGGCGGTGCTGTACACAGATGCCTGCATTCAGTCATGCATCTGATCGAAGATCATGCGGAACGGACACAAATCCCCCTTCGTTTTGCAGCAAGCAAGCTGGCTGAGGGAGACCCGATCATACTGGAAAGACTGCAGCTTGATGAAAATGAAAAAGATGCTCTTGAGCATATTGTTTCACAGATGGAAAGTGAAAGAGGGCTGGACAGGGCAGCAGCGATCGCACATATGCGCTTTGACTTTATAGAAAATGTATGTGATGAGACGGTTGTAAGACCCAGGGAGAGTAAAGAACACTTAAGAAGTGAAAAAATAGACAGGATACTTACCGGAAAATATACTGCACTTCCCTGCTTTGCCGGTATCATGGGGCTGGTGTTCTGGCTCACCTTTGGTGTGATCGGCAAAGGACTGTCCGATCTTCTGGATATGGGTATTACCAGTTTAACAACTATGGTAGATCATGGACTTGAGGCATGGAATGTTAATAAGGTGCTTCATTCTTTGATCATTGACGGCATATTTAATGGTGTTGGAAGTGTTTTAAGCTTTCTTCCGATCATTGTCACTTTGTTTTTGTTTTTATCATTGCTTGAAGATAGCGGATATATGGCAAGGGTTGCTTTTGTTATGGATAAGCTTCTTCGTAAGATTGGGCTTTCCGGGCGAAGCATTGTGCCTATGCTGATCGGATTTGGATGTACGGTTCCAGGTGTAATGGCCAGCAGAACACTTCCCTCAGAACGAGACAGGAAGATGACCATATTGCTTACGCCTTTTATGAGTTGTTCTGCAAAGCTTCCGATTTATGCTTTTTTTGCAGCTGCTTTTTTCAAACAGTACGCCGCACTTGTAATGATCCTTTTGTATTTTGGGGGTATTTTTATAGGAATCATTATGGCGCTGCTTTTTGGGAAAACCATGTTCAAAGGAGAAGCGGTTCCTTTTGTAATGGAACTTCCTAACTACCGGATGCCAGGAGCTAAGAATGTAGGCCATCTTCTTTGGGACAAAGCCAAGGATTTTCTTCAGAGAGCTTTCACAGTTATTTTTGTTGCAACCATTGTGATCTGGTTTTTACAGACCTTTGATCTGCACCTGAACCTGGTAACAGACTCCAGAAACAGTATTCTGGCTGTGGTTTCTGGCTATATTGCACCATTGTTTGCACCTCTCGGATTTGGGGACTGGAGGATTTCAACCGCATTGATCACAGGCTTTATGGCAAAGGAAAGTGTGGTATCTACGCTGTCTGTGCTGTTTGGTAAAACAGCATCTCTGGCTGAGATACTGAATCCGCTGGGAGCAGCCAGTCTGCTTGTTTTCTGCCTTTTGTATACGCCATGTGTGGCTGCCATAGCCTCTATTAAAAGGGAATTGGGAACACGATGGGCAGCAGGAGTTGTGGTTGGACAGTGTGTGATCGCATGGATTGTGGCTTTTGTTGTAAGAATGATTGGAATTGCCATTGGATTTTAAAAAAATGACTATTTTTCATTTTTTAAAAAAATAATATTGACTATTGGTCATTTTGCGCTATACTATTCAACGAAGAAAATCGTTAAGGAGATGACATAAATGGTCAAAGTAGGAAAGTGGATAGCCAAACATAAAGTACTTGTTCTGCTGATCGGGCTGTTGCTTGTATTCCCGTCTATGATCGGAATTGCGAAGACAAGGGTCAACTACGACCTGCTCAGTTATCTGCCGGAGACACTGGAGACAGTGAAGGGGCAGGATATCATGGTGGATGAATTCGGAATGGGTGCTTTTTCCATGGTAGTTGTGGAAAACATGGAGATGAAGGATATTCAGAAACTGGAAGATGAATTCAGTCAGGTAGAGCATGTGAAAGATGTTCTCTGGTATGATGATGTGGCAGATATCAGCCTGCCGGTGGAGATGATTCCTCAGGATCTTAGAGAAGCCTTTTTCAAGGGAGACGCAACCATGATGCTGGTGTTGTTTGATAATACCACATCATCGGATGAGGCCATGGATGCACTGACAGAGCTTCGGAAGCTTGCCAATAAGCAGTGCTTTATCAGTGGTATGACAGGTGTTGTTACGGATATTAAGAATATTGCCATGAAGGAACTGCCGATCTACGTGGTGATCGCAGCTGTGCTTAGTTTGGTGGTATTGGAGCTTACATCCGGATCCTTTGTGGTTCCGTTCCTGTTCCTGCTTAGTATCGGGCTTGCTATTTTGTATAACCTGGGAAGCAATATCATTTTTGGAGAAACTTCCTATATTACACAGGCACTGACAGCTGTCCTTCAGCTTGGTGTAACAATGGATTATTCTATTTTCCTTCTAAACAGTTATGAGGAAAATAAAAAGAGATTTCCGGAAGATAAGAATCGTGCCATGGGTCATGCCATTGCCAATACCTTCAAGTCTGTAGCCGGAAGCTCTGTAACTACAGTGGCAGGCTTTATAGCCCTGTGTGTTATGACCTTTGCCCTGGGCCGTGATCTGGGTATTGTTATGGCAAAGGGCGTTGTGATCGGTGTTATCTGCTGTGTGACTATTCTTCCTGCCCTGGTGCTTTTCTTTGATAAGCCAATTGAGAAGACACAGCATAAGCTTTTGCTGGCAAAGATGGATAAGCCGTCTGCATTTATTACAAAGCATTATAAAGCATGGATCCTGGTATTTCTGGTGCTTTTATTACCTGCAATTTACGGAAACAATCATACAAAGATTTATTACAATATTGCTGAATCCCTTCCAGCTACATTGGACAGCAATGTGGCTAACGATGAGCTGAAGAATGTTTTTGACATGAGTAATATCCATATGATCATGATGGATAAGAACATGGATTCCAAAGAAAAACAGAAAATGCTGAATGAAATCGATCAAGTGGATGGTGTGAAGTGGAGCATCAGCATGAATTCCCTGATCGGTCCTACCATACCGGATTCTATGATCCCTGAAGATATTAAGAAAATCTTCAAGGGAAAAGATTATGAGCTTGCATTTATCTGCTCCGAATATGGTTCTGCTACAGATGAGGTAAATGCACAGATCAAAGCCATTGACAAGATCGTGAAAAGTTATGACAAGAGTGGTATGGTGATCGGAGAGGCACCTCTTATGAAAGACCTTCAGGATACTACAGATGCAGACCTGGTAAGGGTAAATGTAATCTCTATTGGAGCTATTTTCCTGATCATTATGTTCCTGTTTAAGTCCATTTCCCTGCCAATCATTTTGGTAGCAGTGATCGAATTTGCTATTATGATCAATATGGCGATTCCGTTCTACCAGGGCGTCAGCCTTCCGTTTGTGGCAAGTATTGTGATCGGTGCGATTCAGCTGGGAGCTACAGTTGACTATGCGATCCTGATGACCACCCGTTATCAGAGGGAACGTCAGCGTGGTAAGGACAAAATGGAATCCATCAGCATCGCTCATAAGACCAGCATGCCGTCTATCATCAGCAGTGGACTGAGCTTCTTTGCTGCCACCTTTGGAGTATCCTGTTATTCTCAGGTTGAGATGATCGGGTCTATCTGCACACTGCTTGCACGTGGAGCCATTATTAGTATGATCGTTGTTCTGTTTGTTCTGCCGGCTATGTTTATGATCTTTGATAAGCTGATCTGCAAAACATCTATCGGATTTCTTGGTGACAGAAAAGCAGCAGTAAAGTAACATCATAATATATACAATTTATATCAGCTGGGAGTCAATCCCCCAGCTGATATAGCCTCCGGCAGGATTGCAGAGGTGCGCAGGAGAAGTATGTCATGCAATTGCATGACGCGCACCTCGCAGCAAGAATGCCTCGGCATTCTTGAAAACCGGGAGCTGTCTGGTAAGATATACTGTGGCAGTTCCCATTTTTTTTATTGAACAACAGACATGGAATATGTATAATGATTACTGTTCACAGGAATTTATAAACTGTTGTTCACAAGCTGATTTATGTGAATAGAAATACGTATCATATGGTTCGTAAGACAGGAAAGCATAAGATTTTGCCGGAACATGAAGGGATAGATAGAATGACATTAACAGAAATACTGAAGCAGGTCCAGGAGGGTACGCTTTCTCTGGAAGATGCCCAGCGGATCTTAAAACAGGATGGATATAAGGAAATGGATTATGCAAAGTTGGACACAGGGCGGAAGGCCCGTACAGGCTTTGCAGAGGTGGTATATTGCAGTAACAAGGCAGATGAACATCTGCTGAACATATACGAAAGACTGTATCAGGAAGAAGGGCAGGTGCTTGGCACACGAGCCAGTGAGAAACAGTATCTGCTGGTAAGGGAAAGGCTTCCTCAGGTACAGTATGACCCGGTTTCCCGGATCCTGAAGATTGAAAAGCCGGATAAGCTTCACGAAGGCCGGGTAGCTGTGTGCACAGCAGGTACTGCTGATATTTCTGTGGCAGAAGAAGCTGCCCAGACCGCAGAGTTTTTCGGAACCTATGTGGATCGGATCTATGATGTAGGGGTCAGTGGGATGCACCGGCTTTTTTCAAAAATGGATATGATACAGAAGGCGAACTGTGTAGTAGCTGTGGCCGGGATGGAAGGGGCACTTGCAAGTGTGATGGGCGGTCTGGTATGCAGACCTGTGATCGCTGTGCCTACCTCTGTAGGATATGGAGCGAATTTCCATGGCCTGTCTGCACTTCTTACTATGATCAATTCCTGCGCTAACGGTATTGCTGTAGTGAATATTGATAATGGATACGGTGCAGGCTATCTGGCAACCCAGATGAACCGGCTTGCCCTGGGAAAGGACAGATAGCCGCTTTTTACAACCGTTGCAACCAGTCTGATAATATGCTACAATACTATGACGGTTCAGGAAACCAAAAAAGACATAAGATGGAGCAAAGTAAAAATGAAGAAATACATCGACAATCTTATACAGTACAAATTTCTGTTAAGTGAGCTTGTAAAAAAAGGAATCAAACTGAAATACCGGCGTTCGTATCTTGGTATTGTGTGGTCTCTTCTGGAGCCGCTGCTTACCATGATCGTTCTGACCATTGTATTTGGTACTCTGTATGGCAATACAGACAAAACCTTCCCTGTTTATATTCTGACAGGGCGTCTGATCTACAGCTATTATTCCACAGCTACCAAGTCAGCACTGAAGTCCATACGTGCCAATTCAGCCATGATCAAGAAGGTATATGTGCCTAAGTACCTGTACCCCTTATCAACAGTTATTTTTAACTATATTATATTCTTGATCTCTTTGATCGTACTGGCTGCAGTAAGCATTGTTCTTGGGATCAAGCCTACTATCTATCTGCTTCAGGCACCTATCGCACTGATTCTGGTTCTGATCCTTTCCTATGGATGCGGTATGATCCTTGCTACCATTGGCGTATTCTTCAGGGATATGGAGTATTTATGGTCTGTTGTGCTGATGATCATCATGTATACCTGTGCCATTTTCTATTATCCTGAGAAGCTTCTGAAGAGCGGATGGTTCTGGATCCTGAAATACAATCCTCTTTACGGGATCATCAAGATCTTCAGGGATTCTGTGTTTGGAAAGCCTATCAATATGCATTATCTGATGTATACAACAGCATTCAGTCTTTTATGCCTGGTGATCGGCCTTGTATGCTTCAAGAAAAAGCAGGACGATTTTATTCTTCATATTTAAGAGGTAAGGAGTAAGAGAAGATGAGTGATAAACCGGCGATCATTGTAGATCACGTAAGCATGAAATTTAACCTTAGCAAAGAAAAAGTAGACAGCCTGAAGGATTATGTAATAAAGATGATCAAAGGCCAGATCCAGTACAATGAATTCTGGGCTTTGAAGGATGTTACCTTTACTGTGAATAAAGGAGACCGGGTAGGGATCCTTGGATTGAACGGAGCAGGGAAAAGTACCCTTTTAAAGGTGATTTCAGGAGTGTTTAAGCCTACAGAAGGGACTGTGACAAAAAATGGGAAGATCGTTCCGCTTCTGGAACTGGGAGCAGGCTTTGATCCTCAGTATACAGGTCAGGAGAATATTTTCCTGTATGGTGCAATGCTGGGATATTCCAAAGCTTTTATCCAGGAAAAATATCAGGAGATCGTAGACTTCTCAGAGCTGAAAAACTTTATGGATGTACCTGTGAAGAATTATTCATCTGGTATGAAATCCAGGCTTGGTTTTGCTATTGCTACAGTGGTATCTCCTAAGATCCTGATCCTGGATGAGGTGCTTTCAGTAGGAGATGCCAAGTTCCGTAAGAAAAGCGAGAATAAGATATTAAGCATGTTTGATTCAGGAGTGACGGTGCTTTTTGTATCCCACTCCCTGGAGCAGGTAAAGCGCCTTTGCAATAAGGCCATTATCCTTGAAAAAGGAAAAGTAGTATCCTATGGAGATATTGATACGATTTCCGAACAGTATGAACAGATGATCGGAGGCTGATCTGAGGTCACTGTTTGATGGTCAAAGTATGGAGGGAATATGGGAGAAGGGTTAAAAAAAGAAGATTCTGCTGCATTAAAGGGGATTGCTATTTTGATGATGGTATTCCATCATTGCTACCGCACAGAGAAGAAGTTTGCAGGATATGAGATCCTTTTTACACCGTTTACAGCAGAGAATGTGATTCATCTGGCCCTTTATATGAAAATCTGCGTCTGTATTTTTGCTTTTGTATCAGGATACGGACTAATGTATGGATATTTAAGAAACCAGAATCCTGATAACCGGATTTCTGACAGTGCCTTTGTAAAAAGGCATCTGTTCAGTACCTGTTCAGGCTACTGGTTTCTTGTTGTTCCTGCCTATCTTGTGTACGGAGTCAGAAATGGCTTTTCCTATGGCAAATGGGGGACTACCCTTTGGGAGAAGACTGCGGGGATCCTGACAGATGCGCTTGGGCTTTCTGAGATTCTTGGTAGCAAAAGTGTAAATGGAGCCTGGTGGTATATGGGAGCAGCCATTACCTTTATCATTTTGGTGCCGGTTCTGGGACAAGTAATCCTGAAAATGGGCGGCCTGACCTGCATTGGTCTTGTTTTTCTTCTGCCAAGACTTCTTAATATTGGCTTTCAGGGAGGCAGATCTCCTTTGTCTTTTTTAATGGCACTGGTTGTGGGAATGGTATGCTGCAAGAAGGACGTGTTTGCCAGGTTTCATAGCTGGGTTCCTTTTGGCAGCAGGTATGCAGGCGGATTTTTGAAGTTTGTGCTGCTTGCAGCACTGGTTTTGTGGGGATATCAAAGCTATCGGCTTCTGCCCTTTTCCTATTGCTGGGAATACCAGTTTGCATTGATCCCATTTATCCTGATCCTTTTCCTTAAGGAATATGTGTTTCGGATCCCCGGTCTTAAAAGGCTGCTTGGCTTCCTTGGCAAGCATTCTTTAAATATCTGGCTTGTACATACCTTTGTGAGAGATTACCTGAAGTCCTATCTGTGGTCTTTAAAGTATTTTGCACTTGTGCCGCTGGCAATCCTATTGATCTCTCTTGTACTTAGTGTGGTGATCAATGCATTGAAGAAATATACCGGCTATGATGGCCTGATCAGGAAAATAAGCAGGAGTTTTGTATGAAAGTATTACAGATAGGCATGGGGAATAACCCAGGCGGAGTGGAAGCCTTTGTAATGAATTATTACCGGCAGCTTTCCTTAAAGGGGATCCGGTTTGACTTCGTTTCCATGTATGGAGAGATTGCCTTTCATCAGGAGATACTATCTTTGGGTGGACAGGTTTTTCTGGTGCCAAATATAAAAAAAGATTATTTCGGCTATGTAAAAGCCATGAAGGAAATCCTTGCAGAGGGCAGATATGACGTGGTGCATGTAAATATGCTTTCCGCGGCCAATATCCTTCCCCTTCGTCTGGCAAAAGAGGCAGGCGTGGGCAAGGTGATCGCACATTCCCATAATGCTTCTGCACCGGGGATGCTGCGCAGGATACTGGATCAGTGGAACAGACCTAAGATCAGCCGGTATGCGGATGTGCTGGCTGCTTGTGGTGAAAAGGCCGGAAGATGGCTGTTTGGAGATCAGGCTTATGAACAGGGACAAGTGGTTTTGCTTTCCAATGCGATTGACGTAGAACGTTTTCTGTTCTCTGAAGAGAAACGAAAAGCAGCCAGGGCAAAACTAGGACTTACAGATGGTTTTGTAATCGGCCATGTAGGGAGATTTCAGCTTCAGAAGAATCATGAAAGGATTCTTGAGATTTTCAGGCAGATTCAGGAAATGGAGCCAGATGTAAGGCTTTTACTGGTGGGAGAAGGAGAGCTTCTTCCAAAGATCCGTGAAAAGGCCAGAGAGTATCAGCTTGAGAAGCAGATTGTCTTTGCAGGCGTGCGGTCAGATGTGGAAGATTGTCTTTGTGCTATGGATGTGTTCCTTTTTCCATCTCTGTTTGAGGGGCTTCCCTTTACTCTTGTGGAAGCACAGGCCAATGGACTGCCCTGTGTGATTTCAGACAGGATTACAAGAGAGGTGGTTCTGGATGAAGAAAGGGTATGCTGTCTTAGCCTTGAGAACAGTGATACAGCCTGGGCAGCAAAAGTGCTGTCTTACAAGGGGTGTGGCAGGGAAGAACCACAAATAACAAAAAAAAGACTGGTGGCTGCTCATTTTGATATACATAATGAAGCAGACAGGCTTTTAGAACTGTATAACCGTTAAAAACAGGCCGTCTTTAATGATTTGTGAACAGGAAGTGAGAGTGCAGATGGATAAAATCGATTTTGTGATCCCATGGGTAGATGGCAATGATCCTGCCTGGATCGCACAGAGAAAGAAATATCAGCCGGATACCAGGGATGATGACGGAGAAAGCCGTTACAGAGACTGGGAGAATCTGCAGTACTGGTTCCGTGGCGTGGAAAAGTTTGCACCATGGGTAAATAAGGTTTACTTTCTTACCTGGGGGCATGTACCGGTCTGGCTGGATACTTCTAATCCTAAGGTGCAGATCGTCAGGCATGAAGATTATATTCCTAAAGATTATCTGCCTACCTTCAGCAGCCATCCGATTGAGATGAATATGCACAGGATCCAGGGATTAAGTGAACATTTTGTATATTTTAATGATGATATGTTTCTGATCCGTAAGGCAGCGCCTGAGGACTTTTTCAAAAATGGGCTGCCCAGGGACTGCTGTATTGAAACAGCACTGGCACAGGACAATATTGATGATCCCTTTGCCCATATTCTTATGAACAATACTGCTTTGATCAATATGCATTTCAACAAAAAAGAAGTGATCCGTAAAAACTGGAAAAAATGGTTCAGCCCTGCATATGGCAAAATGGTGCTTCGTAATGTACTGATGTATCCATATCAGGAGTTTTCCGGATTTAAGTATACCCACATGCCAAGCCCTTTTTTGAAAAGCTATTTTGAGAAGCTTTGGCAGGCAGAGGGAGACAGACTTGATAAGCTGTGCCATAATCGTTTTCGCACAGCTTTTGATGTGAACCAGTATGTGGTCAAGCACTGGCAGTGCATGGAAGGTATGTATGAGCCTCAGTCTCCGGAAATCGGCCGGTTCTGCGTGATGGGCAGAGATAACGAGATGCTTTTTGATACCATGGAGCACCAGTCAGCCAAAATGATCTGTATTAATGATGACGCAAGGCTGGAGGATTTTCCAGGAATGAAACAGAAGGTGATCCAGGCTTTTGACCGGATTCTGCCGGAGAAATCTTCATTTGAAAAATAAGGGGATAGAATGAATCTGAATGCCATAAAAAAGAAGATCAGGGATGAAGGCCTGATGAAAAGTGCAGGATATTATTCTAACCGGGTGATATCCAAGCTGTCTATGCATGTGGTGGGAAGACTTGCGGCCAGGCATGGACAGGCAAAAAAGAATAGGATCGTGTTTAAAAACAGGGAAATGCTGGATTTTACAGATAATCCAAGAGCATTGTTTGAATATTTGGAAGAAAAAGGGTATAATGAAAAATACCAGATTATATATATGGTTTCTGAAAAGAAGAATTTCAGGAGCCGGCATTATAAAAATGTAAAATTTGTTACAGCAGAAAGTCCGGGTGGATTTTCCAGCCCTGCAGCTTTTTATTATGGAGCAACTGCCGGTTATTTCTTTTATTCCCACAATTCCGCTGATCTGAACCGTTTCCACAGAAAAGGCCAGATCACAGTGAATCTGTGGCATGGCTGCGGATATAAAGGGGCGTCTCTGGATAATAAGAATATTCCACATAGTACTACCATGTCAGCCTTTGATTACTGTCTGGTTCCGGGACAGGTTTTTGCCAGGTCAAAGTCTGAGTGTTGGAACTGGCCAAAGGAAAAGATCCTGTGCATGGGATATCCAAGATATGACTGGATGCTGGATCCGGGAAATGACCGGAAGGAAATCCTGGAAAGACTGGGATTTCATGTGGAACCGGATACCAAGGTGGTGGTCTGGATGCCTACTTTCCGTAAAAGTGTGCTTACTGGTTATGGTGAGAATGAGATTTCTCTGCCTTACCAGCTTCCAGGAATAGAGGATCCTGCTCAGATGGCACAGCTGGATCGGCACTGTGGCAAAGAGAAGATTCTGCTGCTGATCAAGAAGCATCCTCTTCAGACGGGATGGGAGCAGGAGAATTGTTATAAGAATATTCGGTATGTAACAGATGAAATGTTTGCAACTGCAGATGTTGTGCTGTATCGTCTTCTTGGAGTATGTGATGGACTGATTTCAGATTATTCTTCAGTTGCAGTGGATTATATGCTGCTGGATCGTCCTATGGCATTTGTACTTACAGACCTGCCTGCTTATGGACAGCTGCGTGGTTTTGTATTTAAGGATCCACTTGCTTACATGCCAGGAGAAAAGGTGTATGATTTCGGGCAGCTTCTTACTTTCCTCACTCATGTAAGAGAAGGAAAGGATCTGTTCGCCAAGGAGCGGCAGCTGCTTCTTTTGGAGATGCATAATCCCTGTAAGGATTACAGGGGAAGGCTGCTGGACTTTTTAAATATCAGATGTATGTAAAATATAAGTTGGAGAGAAAAATGGGAAAATTAATCGGTTATACACAGGGCACCTATGATATGTTCCATATTGGGCACCTGAATCTGATCAAGAATGCTAAAAGACGGTGTGATTATCTGATCGTTGGGGTAAATACAGATGAATTGGTTGAAAGCTACAAGCATAAAAGACCTATCATCCCACTTGCTGAAAGGGCTGAGATCGTAAGGGCGATCCGGTATGTGGATGAAGTGCTGATCACAGATACCCTGGACAAAAAAGCAATATGGGATAAGATACGTTTTGATGAGATCTATATTGGTGATGACTGGAAGGGGAATGAACGTTGGGAGAAGACCGGTAAAGAGATGGAAGCCCTTGGGGCAAAGCTGGTATATCTGCCATATACGAAGGATACTTCCTCTACTATGCTTCGTGAAAAGCTGAAAGACTATTAAGTAAGAAACTAGGGAAGGAAAGGAGCCGTTCGTCGGCAAAACGGTTTTGATAAGATGAGTATTGTCACAAAGATAAAGAATGTAACAGGAAAATTTAATAAAATCCGGAAGGAACAGGGAACCAGGGCTGCTTTTGACGAAGTCTGGGCGCTGGGTACTTATGTGATCTATGACAGATGGAAGATCCGCCGTCTGAAGAAATTTCCGCCGGCACTTCATCCAAACCGGATGCTGTTTGAAACAAATGATGATTTTACAGACAATGGACGTGCTTTATTCGATTATCTGGTAGAGAATGGATACAATCAGAAATATGAGCTGGTATGGCTTGTCCATGATCCGAAGAAATATGAAAAGTACCAGGCTCCCAATGTAAAGTTTGTTCAAAGCTTTAAGAAAGGCTCTACGATCCGAAGGGCAATTGCCTATCGTTATGCCCTTACTTCAGGTTATATTTTTTATACCCAGGCATTTAACTGGATCGGTATGTCAAGAAAGAATCAGCTGTTTATCGATCTGTGGCATGGCTGCGGTTATAAGGCAAATAAGAATAATCGAAAAGTGTTTTTTGATTATTGTCTCGTTCCGGGAGACGTTTTTATTGAGACCAAGAAAGAGTTCTTTGCCTGCAGTTCCAAAAAGATCCTGCCCCTTGGGTATCCCCGGTATGATCTGATGCTGAAAGGAAGTGCTAGGGCAGACAGATTTAAAGAGAGACTTTTGAAGGACTCCGGAAGTGATAAACTGGTGCTGTGGATGCCTACCTATCGTCATGCCACCAGCGAGAGACTGAATGAAGAAACATTGAACAATGAATTTAATATTCCTATTATTGATGACAGAGAGAAGCTTCTGGATCTGAATAAGTTCTGTAAGGAGAACCATATCCTGGTGGTGATCAAGCGTCATTATCTTCAAATCCCTTATGATTTCGGGGAAAATGTGCTTACCAATATTGTATATCTGGAGAACAGTGACCTGGAAAAAGAAGGCCTTCAGCTTTATGAATTTATCCATTGTGCAGATGCATTGGTATCTGATTATTCATCGGTTGCCATTGATTATCTGCTCCTTGACCGGCCGCTTGGCTTTACACTGGATGATTATAAAGAATATACACAATCAAGAGGCTGGGTTTTTGAGGATCCTCTGGAGTATATGCCAGGAGAGCATATTTATGATGTAAAGCAGTTTGAGCAGTTCCTTCTGGATGTGAAGGATGGCAGAGATGAATATGCTGCAAAAAGAAAGGCAGTACGAGAGAAGACTCATAATATGTGTGATAATTACTGTCAGCGTGTACTGGATTATTTCCATATCACAAAATAGGAGGGGTAAATGAAGATCTGTATCTGGGTGACAAAAATTTTTGATCTGGGAGGCACCAAGCGTGTAGTTACGCTTCTTGCCAATGAGCTTGTAAAGGAACATGACGTGACGATTATGGTTTATCAGGACCGCTTCAGAGAAGACCGCACCATGTACCATATGAGCGAAGACATTAAAGTGGATTTTATTGACAATGATGCTTTTGTGGACAGACACTGGACCCCTGCATTTGGTGCCAGGTTTGTGATCAAGAAATTAAACGAGAATTACGGTATTTTTAATAAAAAATGCTTCAATCATATTCTGGGAGATGCACTTTTTCCCAAAAAAACAAGGGATAGATGGGTAGAATACTTAAACCAGCAGGATTATGACATCATTATCACCACTGCTGCATTAAGTCTCCGTTTGGGGATGATCGCGCCAAGGCTGAACGCAAAGACCATTGGCTGGCAGCACAATTGCTACAGCGGATATGTGGATGTACCGAAGGTTGTTTTCTGGAAACAGGAGTGCTTGCTTCAGGAATATCTGCCACAGCTTGACCGTTATATTGTGCTTAGCGACTATGATAAACGGGATTACCAGAAATTCCTTGGGATCGATACAGAAGTTAAGATCAATCCAAGAAGCTTTGTCAGCGAAAAGAAATGTAATCCGGATGCCAAGCGTTTTCTGATGGCTACCCGTTTTGTATATGCAAAAGGGCTTGATCTGATGATGCAGTCTTTTGAAGAATTCTGTAAGCAGGATGATGAATGGGAGCTGGATATTATCGGAGATGGGGAGCTGTGGGATGAGATCCTGGCAGAGGCCAGGAAACGCCATGTAGATAAAAGGGTTCATTTTATCGGCTATACCAATGAGCCGGAGAAATACTATCTGAATTCTTCTGTATTTCTGCTTCCATCCAGATGGGAAGGCTGGCCTATGGTGATCATGGAAGCCTTTGAATTTGGTCTTCCTGTGATCGCTTATCATATGGGGGCAATGGATCTGATCATTGATGACCAGAAGACAGGCTTTCTTCCGGAAGCCTTTGATACCCACAAGTTTACAGAGGCAATGCTGAAGCTGGCTCATGATGATGAACTGCGCCATCAGATGCATAGGAATGCTATTGAAAAATCCGCAGATTTTAATATTGATAAAGCTGTGGCAGCATGGAACGATCTGTTTAACCGGTTGATGAAAGAGTAGGAGCGTAGCAGATGAAGGGGTTTGGACAATTAAAGAAACTGTTAGGCTTTGGGAAAAACAGTGTTAAAGAAGCAAAGAAAGAGGATAAAACATCAGGGCTTGAGCAGGCGATCGAAGATGCAAGGGAAGAGGGCAGGCTGAACCTGAACGAGGAAATGCGTGCAGTTTATGTGGATTTTTGGCAAAACAGCCCGATCAAAGAAAAATGTATTTTATATGAGGCATTTGGGGGCAGGGGCATGACCTGCAGCCCTTATGCTTTGTTTCGGTATTTATTGACCCAGGCGGACTTATCAGAGTATGTCCATGTCTGGGTCATTGACGATTTTCAGGATAATCAGTACCAGATGGAGCTTTACAAAGAGTATGAAAATGTAAAATTCATTTCCCGCCAGTCTGTAGAATACAGAGAATATCTGGCAACTGCCAAATATCTGATCAATAATGTAAGCTTTCCTGGATTTTTTACAAAAAGAGAAGGACAGATCTACCTTGATACCTGGCATGGGATCCCGTTAAAGACTCTTGGCTTTGACATACCTGCAGGTAAGGTAAGCGCAGGGAATACAGCCAGGAATCTGCTGGCAGCGGATTATCTGATCTCACCCAATCCATTTATGACTCAGATCTATCAGCAGGCTTTCAAGATGGAAGGGCTTTATCAGGGAAAGATCCTGGAAGAGGGACAGCCCAGAAATGACCGCTTTTTCCATACAGACCGTAAGACCATTATGGACAAATTGTCAAAAAGCGGTGTAAAGATCGATCCATCCAAAAAGCTGATCTTGTATGCACCTACCTGGAAGGGGAGCAAATACAGCAGTCCGGATACCAGTCTGGATGCTTATTTTGAACTGATCCATACAGTAGAGGCAAATATTGATACCAGTAAATATCAGGTGCTAGTAAAGCCTCATCAGATCGTATATTACCATATTAAGAAAAACCAGGGGATCACCGGGCAGTTTATCCCGGCAACCATTGACACCAATGAACTGTTATCAGCAGTGGATATTCTGATCTCTGATTATTCCAGTATTTATTTTGATTTTCTTGTTTCCGGACGTCCTGTGCTTTTCTTTATCCCGGATCTGGATGAGTATTTGGGCTATCGGGGCCTTTATTTTGGGATTGACAAACTGCCGGGCCCGATTGCAAGGAATCACAGGCAGCTGGGGGAAATGATCCATGATGTGGACAAGGCGATGGAGCCTTATATGGATAAGTACCGAAGGGAAGCTGCATGGGCATGTCCAAGGGATGACGGGGATGTGTGCAGCCGTATTGTGGATGTGGTATTTCGGGGAAAAAGCTCTGCGCATGCCATTTCCTGCGGGAAAATTAATAAAAAACGGCTGTTGCTTTACCCGGGAGAGATGGAGGAAAATCATGATACATTTTCCTTTATGGAGCTATTGCAGCTTCTGGATTACAACAAATATGATGTAACCGTGCTTACCGGAGGTTCCGGAGATGAGCCGGAACAGCGGATCTGCAGTCTGGATCAAAGAGTCCGTGTGTTATATCGGGGACAACCGGAAAACGGAACCTGTGAAGAGAAAGGTCTTTATGCTTTTTCTAAAGGAAAGGATCCTTCTCTTGCTGCCTTTTATAAAAGGGAGGAAAAACGGCTTTTTGGAGATGCCAGGTTTGATTATGTGATCAATTTATCCAGTGAAAAAAATGTGATCACTGCAATGCTTCCGTTTGTAGAGCATGCAGTTTACGCAGAATATGGGACAAGCTTTGTGGACATTACCAGGATCAGCCAGGATCTTGGAAAACAACAGCAGATCCATTACCAGGGCCAGGACTTTTATATAGCAGAAAGACAAAAGACCGGGGAGGCAGGACCGGCTTTAAAATTGCTTCTGGTACCGGATCCTGGGAAAAAGAATTATGCTGCTATGGGGAGTCTGAAAAAAGAGCAGGATTTTCAGGGACTGATCCGTAATTTTAAAGCGTATGTCCATGAAAATGAAAATAGTCATCTTTATATCCTGGGTGATGGTAACGAAAGAAAGGATTTGGAAAAGCTGCTTCTGGAAGAGGGGCTTACCAAGTGTGTTACCATGACCGGCTATGTGGCGGAGCCATTTGGATTTCTGAAGTTGTGCACAGCTTTTGTGCATACACATACACAGGGGGCTGATTCACTTCCTGTCCTGGAGGCAAAGGCTTTAAAGCTTCCCATGCTGGATGGGAATTTCAGGGAAGAAGCTTATTCAGAGTTTGAGCCGCAGGCATATAATCAGAATGTTTACGCAGAGTTTGAGAGGGCGATCCTATGAGAGAGATGGATAGATATCTGAAAGAAAATATAGAGGATTATGAATCTGTAAAAAGGTCTGCCCTGAAATATATTAAGGAAAACGGGGAAGAACTGAAAAAACGTTATCCTTACAGCAAAGAACTGGAAAAGGATATACAGGAAAACCGAATTCTTTTTGTGTGGGACAGTAAGGCAAGCAGATCAGGAGAACTGCCTTATAAGATGTTTCAATATGTGGAGCGCACATACGGAAAGCAGTATGACTGCATTTGCTGTCAGAAAGGCTCCATGAAGCTTACTTCCGGGGGGAATAGTGTAAAACATGATTCTCCTGGATTCTGGGAAGCGGCAGCCAGTGCCGCATATATCGTAAGCAGCATTCCATTTCCTGTTGCTTTTGTAAAAAGAAAAGGACAGAAATATTTTTATACAGGCTCCCAGCTTTGGGAAAAGGATAACCGGATGGATGTGGAAGGGGTATCTATGCTTGCAAGGGAAATATTAAAAGCAGATTATATCCTTGCACAGGATGAAAAAACAGCTGTAAAAGGGCTGAAAGAGGATACCAGGCTTGCAGGTATTTATGAAGGAAAAGTTCTGGTCTGCCAGGATCCGGAACATGCAGTAGGAGAACTGACAGAGCTTTTGCTTGGAAAAGAAGATGGCTCACAGAAAGTGTCTGTGCTGTCTCTTCGTGAAAGAGCGAGAAAAAAGCTTCTGGTGCTTACCAGCTGGAAGGATAGCAGAGAACATAAATTTATAACCAGACAATTGCTTAATAGGCTTCAGGAAAAAGATATGGATACTGTGATCCTTTCTTCTTGGACAGCAGACGAAGAAGAATTCAGGGATTTTGTTTCCGGAGAAGATGCCCTTGTCCGGGTGATGTACAGAGGCCGTATGACCATGGACGAAGAGGATTTCCTTTTTTACCGATGTATGGAAAAGAATCCGGATGTGTACAAAAGCTGTGCTCCTGCGAAGGAACATATGGATCTGCTGATGGAACGGGAATGGCACAGGATCTGGGGAAGCCAGACCTTTGATACCTGCCTGGTACTGGGAAGTCAGGGATATCAGCAGTATTATATGGCAATGACCTGCCCTGCAAAAGAAAAGATCCTGGTGGATCTGGATTTTCTGCCTGTATTAAAAGAAAAGGATTCAGGCAAATGGATCAAAGGCCTGTCTTTATTTGACCAGATTTTTTATCCGGCTGTCATTCCAGGCACAGGCGGTTATGGAATGGAGAATCAGGGAAAGGTAAGGCCTCTTCCTGTAATGATCCAACAGCAGCAGACAAATGGAGAGCTGGTAGAACTGGATGGCAGGAAATATCTGGTATGTGACAGTGTGAAAGATAAGAATAACAGTATGGATGTTAAGCTTATGCTTTACCCGGAAGATGGAAGCATCTTGGTGAATGCAGATCTTGCTCCGGATGAAGCGGTAAAAGAGAAGCTTAACAAAGTAAAGGGCAGGATCTATCTTTTTGGTCCCTGTGCACAAAGCTATCGATTATTTTTGAAGGATGCAATTGTTCTGGATGAATATGTACGTAATATCCTGTATCTTCTGCCTGTAGCAGGATTTTATTGGAAGCAGTTCAAGGCATATGTGCCTGCAGCAGATACAAAGTCAGATCCGCTGGGGGAGATCTGCCGCCTGTTTGGGGTAGAAACCCTTTGAGCGGATGGTCTTATGTGCTTACGGAAGGGGATGCCGGGAAAAGTGCAGGTCAGCTTTTAAAAGAAGCAGGCTTTACAAAGAAGCAGATCAGCAGACAGAAGTTCCTGCCATCCGGGATCTGCCTGGATGGAGAAAAGTGCCGTGTTACGGATTCGGGTAAGCCGGGGCAGCTTCTGGAGGTAAATTTCAGGGAAGCACACAGTCCGGAACAGGCTTCAGCAGGAGAAGAAGCTGCAAGAGAAATTGTTGCAGCAGAACCCTTTGAGAAAGAACGGAATAAGGAATTTATGGATTTTCCGGATTTGGAGATCCTTTATGAGGATGAATATCTGCTGGCAGTGAACAAACCGTCAGGGCTTGCCTGCCACAAGGGCAGGGGACATTATACGGATCATCTGGGAAATCAGGTGGTTCGGTATTTTCTTCAAAAAGGAAGAAATATTACTGTGCGTCAGATCGGCAGACTGGATCTGGATACTTCCGGGATCGTTCTTTTTGCCCTTGATCCTGTAACTGCCCAGAGACTTTGGAAGCAAAGGCAGGAAGGGCAGCTGGTAAAGACTTATTATGCTCTTGTGCACGGCAGGATGGAACAGGAATCAGGACAGATTACTTTGCCTTTAGGAAAGAAACCAGGCTGCAAAAATCAGATGTGTGTACTTCCAAAAGGGGAAGGGCTGTCAGCAGAAACCTTATATTCCCTGCTCTGGGAGAAAAAGCTTTCAGAAGAATATATCTCTTGTGTAAGCTGTCATCTGAAAACAGGACGCACCCACCAGATCCGTGTGCATTTTTCTGCAACAGCACATCCGCTGCTTGGCGATAAAGTTTATGGTAAAGAAGATGGGGCCAAGCGGCTGATGCTTCATGCAGGAGAGCTATGCTTCATACACCCCTATACAAGACAGATCGTAAAACTGCAGGCCCGGATACCCTGGAAATGCATATTTTATCTTAAATAATTTCTCATCATTTTTAAGGCACTTTTTTCCAGGCGGCTGACCTGCGCCTGGGAAATGCCCACTTCTTCAGCTACCTCCATCTGGGTTTTTCCTTCAAAAAAACGAAGGTTGATAATATGCCGTTCTCTAGTTCCCAGATGATCCATGGCTTCCTGAAGAGCCAGATTTTCTACCCAGTGCTCTTCTTTATTCTTTTTATCACTGATCTGATCCATAACGTAAAGAGTATCTCCGCCTTCCGTATAAACAGGCTCAAACAGGCTTACCGGATTCTGGATGGCATCCAGCGCATAGACAATGGTTTCTTTATCTATTCCGATCTCTTTGGCGATTTCTGTAATGGTAGGCTCCTTCAAATTCTGTTTCACATAATTTTCTTTGGCATAGATAGCCTTGTAGGCAATATCACGAAGGGAACGGCTGACCCGGATGCTGTTGTTATCACGAAGATATCTGCGGATTTCCCCTACGATCATAGGCACTGCATAAGTGGAGAATTTTACCTGCAGGGAGGTGTCAAAGTTGTCAATGGCTTTGATCAGACCAATGCAGCCAATCTGAAAAAGGTCATCAGGATTTTCGTTGCTGTTCTGGAATCTGCGGATCACACTGAGTACAAGGCGCAGGTTGCCTTTGATGTAACGATCTCTGGCAGCAGCATCCCCATCCTTGATCCGATGAAAAAGCTCTTCTTTTTCTTCTGACGTAAGTACCGGAAGCTTCGCTGTATTGACCCCGCAAATTTCTACTTTGTTAAGTGCCATTTATGCATCCTCCTTATTGTCTTTGGTTACTACAGATGATTCCACCAAGGAGGATAAATATACTTTTTCCGGAAAAATATAAAAAATATAAGACCTTGACAAAAGAGGGCAAGGCAGAGTAAGAATTACTGTTTACGCAGGCATTTGTCCTCCTGTATTTCCACCAGGATAATGTCTTCGCCAATCTGGCGGATACATTCCCAGGGGATCACATATTCGCTTTCATGACCAAAAAAACTACAGAATCTGCAGGGACCAGGCACTACAAGTGCAGTCAGCCGGCTGCAGCAGCAGTCAAATTCCACATCTGTGGCACAGCCCAGGCTTTTACAGGTACAGGTGTTGATGATCTCCTTTTGCTTTAATTCACAGATACGCATATAAAATCACTTTTTCTTACAATATATGCATAAATGAAAGGGTTATGAACCTAATCATCAGGTACGGATATATATTGACAGAATTCTTGAAAATAAAGTATAATTCAGGAAAGAACAGAAAAAAGTGTTATTGTTTAATATGTACGTAATATATGTAAATAACGAAAGAAAATTACATATCAGAGGAGAGAGGGGGAGCACCTGTGAGATGTCCATATTGTAATCAGGATAATACCAGAGTAGTTGATTCCAGACCTGTAGAGGATATTAATGGCATTCGCCGCCGCCGTCTTTGTGATTCCTGCGGCAGAAGATTCACCACCTATGAAAAGGTGGAGAATATACCACTGACTGTGATCAAGAAGGATCAGAACAGGGAGCAGTACAGCAGAGCCAAGATCCAGGGAGGGGTATTACGTGCCTGTTATAAGCGGCCCATCCCTATTGGCAAGATAGAAGCTATGATGGATTCCATTGAGGCTGCTATTTTTAATACAGAGGATAAGGAGATTTCCAGTACCAGGATCGGTGAGATCGTTATGGAGCATTTGAAGGATCTGGATGCAGTAGCATACGTGCGTTTTGCTTCTGTATACAGGGAATTTAAGGATGTAAGTACCTTCCTGGATGAACTTAAGAAGTTTATGAATTAATGTAGCTGTTTAGCAGGCAGTATGTGAGGAGAGCCTGAACAGTTATGGACTCAAGGCGGTCGGCATAATTGAATGCTGGCCGCTTTTATGACGGGGCATTCTTGTGTAAATCTACAGGAATTTCCTCATGAAAAAAGGGGAAGGCGATATTTATGAAGGATACAATTGAATTGCTTCAGGATCTGTTGGAACAGCATCAATTCGAACTTCTGATTCCGGAAAATGAAAATACAGATCGGCTTCGGCTGGTTTACCTGATGAATGATGCAGTAGAAAGCTTTCTTGTTTTTGTGAATGCAGGAATTACAGGCTTATATCAGAAAGACTATGAAGGAGAACTGGATTATTCTCTGAGCAGGGAAGGCCAGGGATATGTATTGTCAGTATGGCAGGGAAAGAACGTAGTTACCCTGTTTTTCCGTAAGCTGGAACTGGAAGTACATTTGTATGATTACGGAGAGATTGGGCATTTCTGGGTGAAGGGATATGAATATCTCAGGCAGCTGGAGTACAGGATTGCCATTATCAGGGATAAGCTGGAGTATCTGGGAGAAGAATTTTGCACAGAGGAAGAAATCTGTCTGGCACATCTGGCCAACTTCCCTCCTTTGAATTATTGCTGCTATCCAGCTGTACCGGAGCAATACATTGTTCCGGGAGAAAATCCCTGGATGCCATCAGAGGCTGCATTTAAAGTGATGGATAACCTGTCAAAGGAAACACAGGATGCCTCCCTGCTCAGGCTTCTCAAGTTGTATAAACGCTTGCCTTATCCTTTTATGGCCAGGATGGTAGCTGGGGCGCTTCATAAAAGAAAGCATCAGGCAGTGGTACGGCTTCTTACAGAGAAAATAAAGCATGCGGCCGGTACTTATCCTGACCGCTCTTTTGGGGTAGAGGCAGATAATAAACTAAAAGAATTGCTGGAAAAAGCTGAACAAATAAAAAGGAATATGAGCATCAGGGATCAGGATATCCAGGTGGATATATTGCGGGAAGAGCCATTTACTACTGCCCAGGATGATGTGGATTTCCATGTTTACCTGATGATCTGGGACACGAAAGGGATCAATTGCAGGGTTAAAATACTCAGGATACCAGGAGCAAAGGAATTTGTATTGTAAACAATGTAACTATTCAGAAGATAACTGTGAAGGTACGAAACAGCTGCTAAACAATTACATATTCACATGGAGAAGGAAGAGGATAAGTATATGGACAAATATGCACGATCCCTTGCAGGACAGGGGCAGAAAATCTCGCCGGAGGATAGCGATTACAAAGAGAAACTGATTCATGTTGTACAGTCCTTCAGAACTTTTGATGTGGCTTTGGATGATTTTATTTTACATCATGGTTATACAGGGGGACTTTCGGATATAGATGGGAAAATCAGATTTATAAAAAGAAAATTTAAGCTGGGTTCCAAAGATCTGACTTCTCTTACAAGTGGATATTGGATGTTACGTTATAACAAGATCCCCAAAAAAGGCAAAGTGAAAGTTCAGATTCAGACAATGAAGAATTATAAGATTGATTCTATCACTGTTACTTATAGAAAAGGTGATAAATATACATCTAAAAAGATTAAGAATGGGGCAAAAGTTTCTCTGAAAAATGCCATGTCATTGAATGTAGATTATCATACTACCGTGAAACCAAAGTATTATCGGAAACCAAGCTCTGATTATGTGGGATATTTCTTTGGCGGATATGTTGAGAGTCCGCTTTATGAGAGCTTTTCATTAGTTATGATGTAAATATAACCGTTTGACTGTAGTGATACAGGGTATCGTTCGATCATTTGATTTGATGATTGGGCGATGCCCTTTTTTATTGAGCCGGAGACATATGGACGAATACTACGGAATGTGTATAGATACTGGAATATGAATCCACAGGTGATGTTGCAATCAAAAATCCAAATGTGAAAAAGGGTGATATATACTGAGGATGTTCAACAAAGGAGGGATGAAGTTTATCGGCTGATTATTGAAACAATGGAAGAGTTTGGGGACATTTGGACAGTGGAACAGGTGAAGGACGTGTATAGCAAAAAGACCCTGGAAGAAGCTATTGCAGATCGGCAGTCTTCCCATGCAAAGTTTGCAGACATTATCAGAACTGTTATTAACCGATAATCTTACAGTAAGATATGGAATCATTTGAAATTACTACATATATATAGTTTTTTATTTGTTGCAGATACCTTTCGCCAAGAATTCACCGAAATTAATTGCACAGCTGGTACAATATCTAAGTATTTGCATTGCGTGGATAATATCGACAAAGTGTTTTTCATGTGTTATGATATTTAACGAATAAATGGTTCTTATAGCTGTGAAGATACGGAACAGTTAATTTTTTGATAATAACCGACGGTGGCTTGTAACAGAATTGACTGAAATCGAGGAGAAAATATTATGATTGGTATTATTGATTATGACGCTGGCAACATACGCAGCGTAGAAAAAGCACTGCATTATCTGGGACAGGAAACGGTGGTATCCAGAGATCCGGATACATTATTGAATGCTGATAAAGTGATACTGCCAGGAGTGGGCAGCTTTGGAGATGCAATGGAGAATCTTAACCGTTATGAACTAGTTCCTGTGATCCGACAGATTGTACAGGAGAAGACCCCTTTCCTTGGAATCTGTCTTGGACTGCAGCTTCTATTTGAAAGCAGTGAGGAGACACCGGGGGTGCCAGGTCTTGGGATCCTGAAAGGGAAGATTCTACATATCCCACCATGTCCGGGACTGAAGATCCCGCACATGGGATGGAATTCCCTTCATCTTCAGCATGAAGGACGGCTTTTTAAAGGAATCCCGGAGGATACATACGTATACTTTGTTCATTCCTATTATCTGCAGGCTGATGAGCCGGAGATTGTAAAGGCTGTAACGGATTACAGTACCTGTATCCATGCTTCTGTAGAGAAGGATAATGTATTTGCATGCCAGTTCCATCCGGAGAAAAGCAGCCGCTTTGGACTGGAGATCCTTAAGAATTTTGCACAGATTGGAAGGGAGGACTGACGTATGTTTACAAAAAGAATTATTCCCTGTCTGGATGTAAATAAAGGCCGTGTTGTAAAAGGAGTAAATTTTGTAGATCTTCGGGATGCAGGAGATCCGGTGGAGATTGCAAAAGCCTATGATGCGGCAGGAGCAGATGAATTGGTATTTCTTGATATTACAGCCTCCTGTGAGGATCGTGATACAGTGGTAGACATGGTACGTCAGGTAGCAGCAAGCGTATTTATTCCTTTTACTGTAGGAGGCGGTATTCGTACAGTTGAGGATTTTCGGAAGCTTCTTCGGGAAGGCGCAGATAAGATTTCAGTTAATTCCGCTGCCATTGACCGTCCGGAACTGATCCGGGAAGCAGCACAGAAGTTTGGCAGCCAGTGTGTAGTGCTTGCCATAGATGCAAAGCGCCGTCCGGATGGAGGATGGAATATTTATAAGCATGGCGGCAGGCTGGATACAGGGATCGATGCTGTATGGTGGGCGAAAAAAGCTCAGGAACTGGGAGCAGGGGAGATTCTTCTTACCAGCATGGATTGTGATGGTACAAAGGCAGGATACGATATAGAGCTTACAAAAGCTATATCACAGGCCGTATCTATCCCTGTGATTGCATCAGGTGGTGCAGGTACACTGGAGCATTTTTATGATGCTTTAACTGAAGGCGGTGCAGACGCAGCACTTGCTGCTTCGCTGTTCCATTATAAAGAACTGGAGATCCGTCAGGTAAAGGATTATCTGGCAGATCGTGGGATTTCCGTGAGACGGTAAACAGACAGAAGGAAAAAAGACGAATTAAATAAACAGTTAAATAAACGAATTAAATAAACATGAACAAACTTATAGAAAAAGATTTTTGTGAAAAACTATGAGAGAGAGGTAGGAAAATGGGGGCAATTTCAGGCGCATGGCTGGAAGCACTGAAAGATGAATTTCATCAGCCGTATTATGCTAAACTGTATAAGACTGTAATGAATGAATATCAGACAAGAAAAATATTTCCACCGCCGCAGGATATGTTTAATGCTTTTGACTTTACACCACTGGATCAGGTAAAGGTGGTGATCCTGGGACAGGATCCATATCATAATGATGGTCAGGCCAATGGCCTTTGTTTTTCTGTGCGTAAGGACGTAGATATCCCTCCGTCTCTGGTCAACATTTATAAAGAACTGCACAACGACTGCGGATGCTATATTCCGGATAATGGATGTTTGGAAAAATGGGCCAGACAAGGGGTGTTGCTTTTGAACACAGTACTTACAGTACGCGCTCATCAGGCTAATTCCCACAGAGGGATCGGATGGGAGCAATTTACGGATGCGGTGATCCGTACACTGAATGAGCAGGACAGACCCATTGTGTACCTGTTATGGGGCAGACCTGCACAGACCAAGCAGTCTATGCTTGACAATCCAAAGCAGCTGGTTTTGACTGCTCCCCATCCCAGTCCTCTGTCTGCATCCAGAGGCTTTTTCGGGTGCGGCCATTTCAGCAAGACAAATGAATTTCTTGAGAAAAACGGACTTCCCCCCATTGACTGGCAGATCGAGAACGTTTCTGCCGGGGAATAAATTTAAAGGAATATAGATACTATGAGTAAAAAGAACGATAATACACTTGTAAAAAATGCATCTTTTCTTATGGTGGCAGCGCTGATCTCCAAGATTATTGGAATGCTGTATAAAAGCCCTTTGTCCAGTACTCTGGGAAGCAACAGCTATGCAATGTTTTCCTATGCACAGAATATTTATTTTATTCTGCTGATGATTGCATCTTTTAGCATTCCGCAGGCTGTATCAAAGATCATGGCTGAAAAGATCGCATTTAAACGATACAGGGATGCACAGAAGGTATTTAAATGTGCTTTGATCTATGTATCTTTGGCCGGCGGAGCGGTTGCACTATTATGTTACTTTGGGGCACCTATACTGGTGCCGGATTCCATGTCCGGTGCAAGACTTCCTCTTCGCATGCTGGCGCCGACTATTTTCCTGTCCGGGATCCTTGGAGTATTCAGAGGATATTTCCAGGCCTACCGAAATATGATGCCTACCTCCCTTTCACAGATCATTGAACAGATTTTTGTGGCTGTGATGGCGCTTGCGATGTCAAGAGTTATGATCAGCCATTTCAGCGGACAAAGTGAGGCGGTTGTTCAGTCCTGGGGAGCTGCAGGCGCTACAATGGGTACAGGTGCAGGTGTGCTTTCTGCACTGATTTTTATGCTTCTTGTTTATCAGCTTAATCGGAGAACCATCAACAAAAGGATCCAGAAGGATCATGTTTCTGAAAGCAGCAGCACAGGGGATGTGATGCGGAATATTATCCTTGTGGTAATGCCTATTGTGCTCAGTGCGTTTATTTACAATGTAAACGGAACCATTAACAGTTATATGTATTCTGGTATTGAAGGACTGAAGGGATTGGACGACCATACTATTCAGACTATGTATGCAGAGTACAGCTTTTACATGACTTTGATCAATATTCCTCTTACTCTGGCAAGTACAGCACCGACTTCCATGATCCCTGAGGTATCCGCTCATTATGCAATGCGTGATATGAATGGAGCAAGAGAGAAGATTGATAAGGCCACCTGGCTGAGTATGTTTATTTCTATTCCCTGTTCTGTTGGGCTGGCAGTGCTTGCAGGGCCTATCACAAGACTTTTGTTCCCAAGAACCAATGGTGTGGCTGGGGAGTTGATGATCCTTGGCGTGATCACAATCATCCTGAATGGCAATTCCAATATTTCCAATGGCGTGCTTCAGGGAATCGGAAAGCCGAATATTCCTATGTTCCATGCAGCCATTGCTCTTGTGGCAGATGTGATCGTGATGGCTGTGCTGATGTTTGTTACAAATCTTGGTGTATATACCATTGTGATCGCAATGATCGTGTATGCCATTGTAATGTGTATTTTAAATGAACGGGCGATGAAGCAGTACATGGGTTATAAGAATCCATGGAGAAAAGCCTATCTGTATCCGCTGCTGGCAAGCGTACCTATGGCAGTCACAGCCGGTGGGGTTTACTATCTGGTATATGCAGTAGTTCATTCTAATGTGATCAGTCTTGGGCTGGGCGTGCTTGCAGGTATGGCAGTGTATTTTGTATTCTATCTGAAAGTAAGTCATCCTTCTGATGCAGAGTTTGCCATGATGCCGGGAGGACGTTATCTGAAAAAGATGGCTGTGAAATTCAGACTGGTATAAAAGAAACAAGATAAAGAAAGACAGGCAATAAAGAATAGCAGAAAAAACCAGGAATCACCTGCAGGGCGATTCCTGGTTTTTTGCTTCAGGCTTCTTTATCCTGTTGTTTTTTCAGGTTTTTCTGGGCTGTGGAAAGCATCAGCTTGATACGGTTCAGCTGGTTTACTTCGCTGGCTCCAGGATCATAGTCAATGGCAACAATATTTGCTTCCGGATGTTCCCTACGGATCTCTTTAATGACACCCTTTCCTACGATATGGTTAGGCAGACAGCCGAAAGGCTGGATGCAGACAATATTTGGAACATCACCGTGGATCAACTCCATCATCTCTCCTGTAAGGAACCAGCCTTCACCGGTCTGGTTACCGGCAGAAACGATAGGCTCTGCCATCCGGGCAAGATCACGGATATCTGCGGTAGGATGGAAGTGCCGGCTCTGGGCAAGGGCTTCATTAGCGGCTTTACGCATCCAGTCGATAGCCTTTATTCCTACATTGCCCCAGAAAGCTTTGGATTTCTTAAAGCCAAGGTTGTCTGCTTTGAAATTCTGGTTATAGAAGCAGTAGCTCATAAAGTCGATCAGATCCGGAACAACCGGCTCCGCACCTTCAGACTCCAGAAGGTCTGCCAGATGATTATTGGCAGCAGGAAGGAATTTAACCAGAATCTCGCCTACAATACCTACTCTTGGTTTCTTTTCATCACTGATAGGGATGGTATCAAAATCATGAACCATTTCCCTGCACATTTTCTTGAACTGACTGTGACTTAAAGAACTTCCGGATACAAAGGCAATCACTCTCTGCTCCCAGATTTTGTGCTTTCTGTTTACGATTCCCTTTTCAAGCTCATATGGACGCATCCTGTAAATGCATTTCATCAGGATATCACCAAATACAGCTGCATAAACGACGGCTTTTACAAGGGGATATGTAAGCTTAAAGCCAGGATTGCTTTCCAGACCGCTTAAGTTCAGGGAAATAACCGGAATCTGTTCCATGCCGGCTTTTTTCAGTGCCCTGCGGATGAAGGCAATGTAATTGGAAGCACGGCAGCCACCACCGGTCTGAGTCATGACTACGGCTGTTTTATTCAGGTCATATTTACCGGAAAGAAGGGCATCCATGATCTGGCCTACTACGATCAGGGAAGGGTAGCAGGCATCATTATTTACATATTTCAGGCCTACATCTACAGCATGCTTATTGTCATTCGGAAGGATCTCCAGATGATAGCCGTTAGCATTAAAGGCAGCCTGAAGAAGTGAAAAATGTACCGGTGACATCTGCGGGCAAAGAATGGTGTAATCCTTGCGCATTTCTTTTGTAAATACTACCTTTTCGATAGAGGAAGGCTGAATCTGGCGAGGTTTTTTCTGTGCATCCTTTGCACGAAGTGCTGCCAGAAGAGAGCGGACACGGATCCTTGCTGCTCCCAGATTATTGACCTCATCGATCTTCAGACAGGTGTAGATCTTGTCATTCTTATCAAGAATCTCATATACTTCATCAGTGGTAACTGCATCCAGTCCGCACCCAAAGGAATTCAGCTGGATCAGATCCAGGTCATCTCTTGTCTTAACAAAGTTGGCAGCTGCATACAGACGTGAGTGATACATCCACTGGTCGTTCACACGGATAGGACGTTCTACAGGAACCAGGTGGGATACAGAGTCTTCCGTCAGTACAGCTACACCATAGCTGTTGATCAGATCCGGGATGCCATGGTGGATCTCCGGGTCGATATGGTATGGACGGCCTGCAAGAACAATGCCTCTGTGGCCTGTTTCTTCCATATATTTCAGTGTTTCTTCCCCTTTGCGGCGTACATCTTCACGGACAGCAGCCATTTCCGCCCAGGCTGCATGGGCTGCGGCTTTTATTTCATTTGCAGGAATATCCTTGAAGATCTCTGTCAGACGTTTGGTAACGATCTCTTCAGAGGTTAGGGAAAGGAACGGGTTCATGAACTTAATGGAAGGATCATGAAGCTCATCCACATTGTTTTTGATATTTTCTGCGTAAGAGGTAACGATGGGACAGTTGTAGTGGTTGACTGCATCCGGGAATTCGTTCCTCTCGTAGGGGATACATGGGTAGAAAATGAATTTCACGCCATTTTTCAGTAACCAGCTTACGTGACCATGAGCTAACTTGGCTGGATAGCATTCTGATTCACTAGGGATAGATTCGATACCAAGCTCATAAATCTTACGCGTGGAAGTTGGAGAAAGCACTACCTGGTACTTCAGCTGTGTAAAGAAGGTAAACCAGAAAGGATAATTCTCAAACATATTCAGCACACGGGGAATACCTACCTGGCCACGCTCTGCCTTGTCTGCAGATAATGGCGCATAGGAAAAGATCCGTTTGTATTTATATTCATAAAGGTTTGGAATGTGGTCCTTGTTCTTTTCTTTGCCGATACCACGTTCACAGCGGTTGCCGCTTACGAACTGACGGCCACCACTGAATTTGTTGATAGTAAGTCGGCAGTTGTTGGTACACCCATGGCAGTTAGCCATAGCTGTAGTATATTTTAATTCGTTGATCTTCTGGATGGAAAGCATGGTGGTTTCTTTGCCTTCCTGATAACGTTCCCTGGCAATAAGGGCAGCACCAAAGGCACCCATAATACCAGCGATATCCGGTCGGATAGCTTCACAGTCTGCAATACGTTCAAAGCTGCGAAGTACTGCATCGTTATAGAAGGTACCTCCCTGTACTACGATATGGCGTCCAAGTTCTGTTGCATCGGAAACCTTGATAACCTTATAAAGGGCGTTTTTGATAACAGAGTAGGCAAGACCTGCGGAAATATCAGCAACAGATGCCCCTTCCTTCTGAGCCTGTTTTACTTTTGAATTCATGAAAACAGTACATCTTGTACCAAGGTCAATGGGATGTTCTGCAAAAAGAGCGGCTTTTGCAAAATCCTGTACAGAATAGTTTAGGGATTTGGCAAAGGTTTCAATAAAAGAGCCGCAGCCTGAGGAGCATGCTTCATTCAACTGTACGCTGTCCACAGTATGGTTGCGGATCTTGATACATTTCATGTCCTGCCCGCCGATATCCAAGATACAGTCAACATCTGGATCAAAGAAAGCAGCTGCATAATAATGGGAAACAGTTTCTACTTCACCTTCATCCAGAATCAGGGCTGCCTTAATAAGTGCTTCACCATAACCGGTGGAGCAGGAGTAGGCAATGTGTGCATCCTTTGGCAAAAGAGAATAAATCTCCTGGATAGAGCGTATGGCTGTTTTTAACGGGCTGCCGTTATTATTGCTGTAGAAAGAATAAAGAAGGGTGCCATCCTCGCCTACAAGTGCAGTCTTAGTGGTGGTAGATCCTGCATCAATGCCCAGGTAACAATTGCCTTTGTAAGAGGACAGATCGCTTTTTTTGACCTGATAAGCACTTTGACGCTGATTGAAGGTATCATAGTCATTCTGTGTGGCAAAAAGAGGCTCCATACGTTCTACCTCAAAGTCCATATGTATGGATCCGTGGAGCCGGTCCTTTAACTGGGTAAGGGATACGGAAGTCTCTTCCTTTGCATTCATGGCAGATCCCATGGCTGCGAAAAGGTGGGAGTTCTCAGGCAGGATGGCATGTTCATCATCCAGCTTCAGAGTACGGATAAAGGCCGCCCGCAGTTCGGAAAGAAAATGGAGAGGGCCGCCAAGGAAAGCTACATGTCCACGGATCGGCTTTCCGCAGGCCAGGCCGGAAATGGTCTGGTTTACCACTGCCTGAAAAATGGAAGCAGAAAGGTCTTCTTTGGTAGCACCTTCGTTGATCAGCGGCTGGATGTCTGTTTTTGCAAAAACTCCGCATCTGGCAGCGATAGGATAGAGGGCTTTGTAATTCTTAGCATATTCATTCAGGCCTGTAGCATCTGTCTGCAGAAGGGAAGCCATTTGGTCAATAAAGGAGCCTGTACCTCCTGCACAGATCCCGTTCATACGCTGTTCAATATTGCCACCTTCAAAATAAATGATCTTGGCATCCTCGCCGCCAAGCTCAATGGCAACATCTGTCTGAGGCGCAATCTTCTGAAGAGCAGTGGAAACTGCAATGACCTCCTGGACAAATGGAATCTCCAGATGGTTGGCCAGTGTGAGACCGCCGGAACCAGTGATCACCGGATGGAGAGTCAGCTCTCCAAGTTTGTCATAAGCCTTCTGTAAAAGGTCTGCAAGTGTTTCCTGGATATTGGCAAAATGACGTTCATAATCTGCAAATAACAAGGTTTCGTTTTCATCAAGGATCGCAATCTTGACAGTGGTAGATCCAATGTCAATTCCCAAGGTGTATTTACTCATAAAATTAATATAAGCCTCCTCGTTTTTCGTAAAAAATATCAAAGGCTGATGAACGGGATATCCCTCATCAGCGGAATCTGTGTGATCATACGTTTGCTTTGTAAAAATGCGTTTCATATTATTATACGATATGGGTAAAAAATACGCAACGGACAACTTTCACAAAAACAGTGGCAGGGAAAGGTGGAAATATGGTAATGGAAATCATGGATCAGCAAAGAATTTTTAAAAGTTTTCCAAAGGAAAAAGCAGGGTGCTGGTCCAAAAGTTCTTCCATTTTGTTCAGGTTTGGGTCTGAATGCTCCAGTTCTCTGGAAAAAAGATAACAAATCCGGATCTGATCCTTAAGAGCAAGGGGCTGCCTGGATTTCTGGTACATACCTACACTTAAGTCCTGGATCATCAGAGTACACACAAGGGCAAGCTTTACTTTGGCAAAAATCTGGTCATCGTATACTGCACCACAAAAATAGGTATATAGCCAGTAAAGTACCAGCTGTTCAGCCTGAATCTGCCATTTTGGCATGGTTTTCTTAAAATCCTTATATAATTGCAGGATTTCCTGGTCATTGTATTTTGTATGAAAGATCAGGTTTTCTTTTAAAAAGCTGTGCCAGGAAGGTGACAGAACTTCCATCTCAGGTATCAGAATGCTCCAGAAATCACGGATCAGTTCCGGGGTGGATTTGCTATCGTCTGACCACTGTTTAACTTTTTCCAGAAAATCTGGACCGGTTCCGGTTTGGATATGCTTTCTGCGTATGTCTTCCCAGCGGTACAATTCATTTCTATCAAGGCATAGCTGAAAATCATGTCCCATGGCCAGAAGCTTCAGAAGGCGGGCATTCAAAGATATACTTCTGTCCTGCAAAATGGATAACATCTGCTCACGGGTATCCATCAGCTCAGTAAAGAGAAGATAATCAAAAGAATCATAAGTTTCTTCTGAAGATGGTTTTTCTTTTGTGATAAAGGCTATAGGCTCCTGCCTGGAAAGAAGCAGCCTGGCGGCCTCTGGACAGGAGAGGGAAAGAGATAATTCACGAAGCCCTTCAAATTCTTCGATATGTCTGGGATACTTGCGGCAGGTATCACACAGCATGTGCGGACCCGCTTCGGCGTAAATGTCACACAGGTTTTCTTCATTTAAAAAAGCACATCTGTGATGGTATTGGCGGAAGACCTGTTCGTTCCAGTTAATATCATTTTTCAACCGGTTTGCGAAGGGACCTTTATGGTGGGAATACCGTTTCAGGCTTTTTTTATCAATCACAATCTGCCATCCGGCACAACAGGTAGCCGGACATTCTCCTGCGATACAGGAAAACTTCTTATAAAAATCAGGTGCTGTAATCTGCATATATCTGACCTCTTTTTTGGTAAATTTTCTGCAGGCTATTATACCTTTTTGAAAGGCCAGGTGCAAGCAATTACAGAACAGGCTGGAGGAAAATAAGTAATTCTTGTTTTTTTTATGTATTCAGGATATAATTGCCAGATAGGTGGGACTTTTGTCCCTAACAATATTAGAAAAAAGGGAGCAGCATATGGCTGAATACAAAATCTTAAAAACAGAAGGCCGGGCTAAGAGAGCAGAATTTAAAACTGTTCATGGTACCATCCAGACGCCGGTCTTTATGAATGTAGGTACGGTAGGGGCGATCAAAGGGGCTGTATCCACCATGGACCTGAAAGAGATCGGCACACAGGTAGAGCTGTCCAATACTTATCACCTTCATGTACGTACAGGAGACAAGCTGATCAAAGAATTTGGAGGCCTTCATAAGTTTATGGTCTGGGATCGGCCTATCCTTACAGACTCCGGTGGATTCCAGGTGTTTTCCCTGGCAGGACTGCGTAAGATCAAAGAAGAAGGGGTATATTTCCAGTCTCATATTGACGGACATAAGATTTTTATGGGACCTGAAGAAAGCATGCAGATCCAGTCCAATCTGGGGTCTACTATTGCCATGGCCTTTGACGAGTGTCCAAGCAGCGTAGCAGACAGAGGTTATGTACAGCGTTCTGTAGACCGGACCACCAGATGGCTTGCAAGATGCAAAGAAGAAATGCAGCGTTTGAACAGTCTTGAGGACACGATCAATAAAGAACAGCTGTTATTTGGTATCAACCAGGGTGCTATTTATGAAGATATCCGTAAGAATCATGCAGATGCCATTTCACAGATGAATCTGGACGGTTATGCAGTAGGCGGACTGGCCGTAGGAGAAACCCATGAGCAGATGTATCATATTCTGGACGAAGTGGTTCCCCATCTTCCACAGGATAAGCCTACTTATCTTATGGGCGTAGGAACGCCTGCCAATATCTTGGAGGGCGTGGAAAGAGGCATTGATTTCTTTGACTGTGTATATCCCAGCAGGAACGGCCGTCATGGTCATGTATATACCAACCATGGCAAGATGAATATGTTTAATTCAAAATACGAGATGGATCCACGGCCAATTGAAGAAGGATGTCAGTGTCCGGCCTGCCGTCATTACAGCAGAGCTTATATCCGCCATCTTCTGAAAGCAAAAGAGATGCTTGGCATGCGGCTTTGCGTACTGCACAATCTTTATTTTTATAACCATCTCATGGAAGAAATCAGGGACGCACTGGATGCCGGAAACTTTGCAGAATATAAGAAAATGCGTCTGGAAGGCTTTGAAGAGGGCAGGATCAACTGTAAAAGAGGATGATTTAGTTATTTTTAAAGGATGATTTAGTTATATTAAAAAAATAACTTGATGAAATTATGTATTTTGTGTATGATATACTTTAGGCTTCGGTATGAATAAAGAAGAAGCAGGGTGCCGGGGTTTGGGACCCGTTATAACAAACGCACAGGAGGTATTTTTAAATGGACCAGAGCAGTGGAATGGGACTTGGTTTTACTATCGTATGGCTGGTAGTCCTTTTCGGAATTATGTATTTTCTGATGGTAAGACCACAGAAAAAGGAGCAGAAGAGAATCCAGGCTATGCTCAATGACATGGCAGTAGGAGACAGTGTGGTAACAACTGGTGGCTTTTATGGCGTGATCATTGATATGACAGACGAGGATGTGATCGTAGAATTCGGTAATAACAAGAACTGTCGTATTCCAATGAGAAAGCAGGCTATTGCTGAGGTTGAAAAGGCCGAGCAGGCAGAATAAGTATGAAATTAGAAGGCGGCAGCTCCTGGTGAGTCTGTCGCCTTTTGTTCTACAACACTCTGTTGCGTTTTAGATATTTGAGTCGGTTGACTTTTACACTTTAACAGTCTGTTGTCTTTTATGCTTTAATAGGTTGAAATCTGTTGAAAAGTGCGTTATTATAATGACAATTACCTGTCCAAGGCAGGAGAGTAAGAGAGGAAATTATTATGAATTATAACATTTCGCTGATTCCGGGAGATGGGATAGGACCGGAAATCGTCTCTGAGGCAAGAAAAGTTCTGGACAAAGTATGCGAAGTTTACGGACATACTTTTTCGTATTCCAAGGTGCTTCTTGGGGGAGCATCCATTGATGTACATGGTGTGCCTCTTACAGAAGAAGCCATTGCAACAGCAAAAGCATCAGACGCAGTACTTATGGGTTCTATTGGCGGAGATGCAAAAACATCACCCTGGTACAAACTCGAACCATCCAAACGGCCGGAGGCCGGACTTCTGGCTATCCGTAAGGCACTGAATCTGTTTGCCAATTTAAGACCTGCATATCTTTACAATGAATTAAAAGATGCCTGCCCACTTAAAGAGCAGATCATCGGGGACGGATTTGATATGATCATTGTAAGGGAACTGACAGGAGGCCTTTATTTTGGAGCAAGAAAAACTACCGAAGAAAATGGGGTAAAGACAGCAGTAGATACTCTTTCCTACAATGAAAATGAGATCCGCAGGATTGCTATCAAAGCTTTTGATATTGCTATGAAACGCCGCAAAAAAGTAACAAGCGTAGATAAGGCAAATGTACTGGATTCTTCCAGATTGTGGAGAAGTGTTGTGGAGGAGGTTGCCAGGGATTATCCGGAGGTAACGCTGGAGCATATGCTGGTAGACAACTGTGCAATGCAGCTGGTACGTGATCCTAAGCAGTTTGATGTGATCCTTACAGAGAATATGTTTGGAGATATCCTTTCAGATGAAGCCAGTATGGTGACAGGCTCCATCGGAATGCTTTCTTCAGCCAGCTTAAATGAGACAAAGTTTGGTCTTTATGAGCCCAGCCATGGTTCAGCGCCTGACATTGCAGGCCAAAATAAAGCCAATCCTATTGCAACGATCCTGTCTGCAGCTATGATGCTGCGCTATTCCCTGGATCTGGACAAAGAAGCAGATGCAGTAGAGGCGGCAGTACAGAAGGTACTTACAGACGGATATCGTACAGGAGATATTATGTCAAAGGGCTGTACCCTTGTTGGAACAAAAGAAATGGGCAACCTGATCGCAAAAGAGATCCGGTGATCCGTTAAGATAAAGGAGAGAACAGATATGAGAAGCGATGCAGTAAAGAAGGGGTCCCAGCAGGCACCTCACCGTTCACTGTTTAATGCACTTGGAATGACTAAGGAAGAAATGGAAAGACCATTGGTAGGTATTGTTAGTTCCTACAATGAGATCGTTCCGGGACATATGAATCTTGATAAGATCGTAGCTGCTGTAAAGCAGGGAGTAGCAATGGCTGGCGGTACACCGGTTGTTTTCCCGGCAATTGCTGTCTGTGATGGGATTGCTATGGGACATATAGGGATGAAATATTCCCTTGTGACAAGGGACCTGATCGCAGATTCTACAGAGTCCATGGCTCTTGCACATCAGTTTGATGCACTGGTTATGGTGCCTAACTGTGATAAGAATGTACCGGGACTTCTCATGGCAGCAGCCAGGATCAATGTTCCTACTGTATTTGTCAGCGGAGGGCCTATGCTGGCCGGTCATATCAATGGACACAAAACAAGCCTTTCCAGCATGTTTGAGGCTGTAGGCGCATATGCAGCAGGCAAGCTGGACGAGGAAGGCCTTACAGAATATGAGAACAAAACATGTCCTACCTGTGGTTCCTGTTCCGGTATGTATACTGCCAACAGCATGAACTGCCTGACAGAGGTTCTTGGCATGGGACTTAAGGGCAACGGTACCATCCCTGCTGTATATTCTGAGCGTATCCGTCTTGCAAAGCATGCTGGTATGCAGGTTATGGAAATGTACAGGAAAAATATCCGCCCCAGAGATATTATGACAAAAGAGGCATTACTGAATGCTTTGACTGTAGATATGGCACTGGGATGCTCTACAAACAGCATGCTGCATCTGCCAGCTATTGCCCATGAGATTGGTTGGGATTTTGATATCAGTTTTGCAAATGAGATCAGTGAAAAAACTCCAAACCTGTGCCATCTGGCTCCTGCAGGTCCCACCTATATGGAAGACCTGAATGAAGCTGGCGGCGTATATGCTGTGATGAACGAACTGAATAAAAAAGGACTTCTCCACACAGAATGTATGACTGTTACAGGAAAGACGGTAGGGGAAAATATTAAGGACTGCATCAATCTGAATCCGCAGGTGATCCGCCCAATTGACAATCCTTACAGTCAGACCGGAGGACTTGCTGTACTAAAGGGAAATCTTGCACCGGATGGCAGTGTTGTAAAGCGTTCTGCAGTTGCACCCGAGATGATGGTACACGAAGGTCCGGCAAGAGTATTTGACTGTGAAGAAGATGCTATTGTTGCTATCAAAGGCGGAAAGATCAATGCAGGTGATGTGGTTGTGATCCGTTATGAAGGACCAAAAGGCGGTCCGGGCATGCGTGAGATGCTGAATCCTACTTCTGCAATTGCAGGTATGGGACTTGGCTCATCTGTAGCACTTATTACAGACGGACGGTTCAGCGGTGCGTCAAGAGGTGCATCTATTGGACATGTATCACCGGAAGCAGCAGTAGGCGGACCGATTGCTCTTGTAGAAGAGGGTGATATGATCTCCATCAATATTCCGGAGCTTTCCCTGAGTCTGAAAGTATCAGAGGAGGAACTGGAAGCAAGAAAAGCAAAATGGCAGCCAAGAGAGCCAAAGGTTACAACCGGATATCTTGCAAGATATGCAGCAATGGTAACATCCGGCAACAGAGGAGCCATTCTGGAAGTGCCAAAGGCAAAATAAAAGAAATACGATAAGGCAGCAGGAGGAACAAACATGCAGCTTACAGGTGCTGAGATCATTATAGAATGTCTTTTGGAACAGGGTGTGGACACTGTGTTCGGTTATCCGGGCGGAGCCATCCTGAATGTATATGACGCCTTGTACAAATACAGCCATAAGATCAGACACGTACTTACCTCCCATGAGCAGGGAGCGTCCCATGCAGCAGATGGTTATGCCCGTGCTACCGGCAAGGTAGGTGTATGCCTGGCTACATCCGGACCAGGAGCTACCAATCTTGTGACAGGTATTGCAACTGCGCAGATGGATTCTGTGCCGGTGGTAGCCATTACATGCAACGTAGGGACAGCCCTCCTTGGAAAGGATTCTTTCCAGGAGGTGGATATAGCCGGGATTGTTATGCCGGTAACAAAACACAGCTACATTGTCAAAGATGTGACAAAACTTGCGGATACCATCCGTAAAGCTTTTGTGATTGCAGGCAGCGGGCGTCCGGGACCTGTCCTTGTGGACGTTCCAAAGGATGTAACAGCAGCATCCTGCGAATATATCCAGCATAAGATCACAAAACCGGAACCAGTGACAGATACCATTCGCAAAGAGGATGTAGAGCAGGCCGTTCAGATGATCAGCCAGTCTAAGAAGCCATTTCTATTTGTTGGCGGCGGTGCTGTGATCTCTGATGCATGGCAGGAAGTAAGAGAGCTTGCCCACAGGATCCAGGCACCTGTATGCGATAGTCTGATGGGAAAGGGTGCTTTTTCAGGCGAGGACGATCTTTACACAGGACCAGTTGGAATGCATGGCACCAAAACATCCAATTATGCTATGTGTGAATGCGATCTTTTGATTGCTCTTGGCACAAGATTCAGTGATCGTGTAACCGGAAATACACAGACCTTTGCACCAAATGCAAAGATCCTTCAGATCGATATTGATGCAGCAGAGATCAACAAGAATGTTCAGGTGGATGCCTGTGTAACAGGAGACCTGAAAATGGTTCTTAAGCAGATCCTTGAAAAGCAGGAAAAAATGGATCATTCCCAGTGGGTGGCACATATCATGGAAATGAAAGAAAAGTATCCGCTGAATTATGATCATACCCAGCTGACAGGCCCTTATGTGATTCAGAAGCTTTACGAGCTGACTGGTGGAGATGCAATTATTTCCACTGATGTTGGACAGCATCAGATGTGGGCAGCACAATATTTCAAGTTTAAAGAGCCAAGGACATTCCTTACATCCGGAGGCCTTGGGACTATGGGCTATGGCCTTGGGGCAGCCATTGGTGCCCGTATGGGATGTCCGGATAAAACTGTTGTGAATATTGCGGGAGATGGATGCTTCCGCATGAATATGAATGAGATTGCCACAGCTGTACGGTGCAAAAAGCCACTGGTACAGATTGTGTTAAATAACCATGTTCTTGGAATGGTGCGCCAGTGGCAGACACTGTTTTATGGACAAAGATATTCCCAGACCATTCTGGATGATGCGGTGGATTTCGTAAAGCTTTCAGAAGCAATGGGGGCAAAGGCAATCAGGGTTACCAGGACAGAAGAAGTGGAACCGGCACTTAAAGAAGCTCTTTCCAGCAAGGGAACAGTGGTTCTTGACTGCTGGATCGACCAGAATTTAAGTGTATATCCAATGGTTCCCGCAGGTGCAAGCCTGGATGATGTATTTGACGAGGAGGATATGAAAGAAAATGAGCAGAGTATTTAATTTTTCAGCTGGTCCGGCAGTTCTTCCAGAAGAGGTTCTGAAAGAAGTTGCTGATGAGATGTTAGACTATAATGGAACTGGCATGTCCGTTATGGAAATGAGTCACAGGAGTGCTGCCTTTCAGGAGATCATTGATACAGCAGAAAAAGACTTACGGGATTTGATGAATATTCCTGATAATTATAAGGTGCTGTTTCTTCAGGGAGGTGCTTCCCAGCAGTTTGCCATGATTCCTATGAACCTGATGAAAAACAAAGTAGCAGATTATATTGTTACAGGACAGTGGGCTAAAAAAGCATATCAGGAAGCACAGAAATATGGAAAGGCCAATAAGATTGCATCTTCCGAGGATAAAACCTTTTCCTACATCCCGGATTGTAGTGATCTTCCTATCAGTCCGGATGCAGATTATGTATATATTTGCGAAAACAATACCATCTATGGAACAAAATACAAAAAGCTTCCAAATACAAAAGGGAAAACACTGGTGGCAGATGTTTCCTCCTGCTTCTTGTCAGAGCCGGTAGATGTAAGCAAATACGGACTGATCTATGGTGGTGTACAGAAAAATATCGGACCTGCAGGCATGGTGATCGTGATCATCCGTGAGGATCTGATCTCAGAGGATGTACTTCCGGGAACACCTACCATGCTTACATACAAAACACATGCAGATGCAGGCTCTTTATATAATACTCCTAATGCTTACTGCATTTATGTATGCGGAAAAGTATTCAAATGGTTGAAATCCATGGGCGGACTTGAGGAAATGAAGAGACGTAACGAGGAAAAAGCAAAGATCCTTTATGACTTCCTTGACAGCAGTTCTCTGTTTAAAGGCACAGTTGTGCCAGAGGACCGTTCCCTTATGAATGTTCCTTTTGTTACCGGAGATAAGGAAATGGATGCAAAATTTGTAAAAGAGGCTACAGCCGCAGGCCTGGTAAACTTAAAAGGCCACAGAACCGTAGGCGGTATGCGTGCCAGCATTTATAATGCAATGCCTAAGGCTGGGGTAGAGGCTCTGGTTGCGTTCATGAAGAAGTTTGAGGAGGAAAATAAATAATGTATCAGTTTCATTGTCTGAATCCGATTGCCAGTAAAGGTCTGGATATTTTTGATGAGAATTACCGTAAATCCGATACAATGGAGGACTGCAATGCAATTCTGGTCCGCAGTGCCAAAATGCATGATATGCAGCTTCCTTCCACAGTTTCCGTGATCGCAAGAGCCGGAGCCGGAGTTAATAATATCCCGGTAAAGGAATGTGCAGAAAAAGGAATCGTTGTTTTCAATACACCAGGCGCCAATGCAAACGGTGTAAAAGAACTGGTTCTGGCAGGTATGCTGCTTGCATCCCGTGACATTGTAGGCGGTATTGAGTGGGTTCAGAAGGAAAAAGATAAAGAAGATATCGATAAGCTGGCTGAGAAGCAGAAAAAACAGTTTGCAGGCTGTGAGATCATGGGCAAAAAGCTGGGTATCATAGGACTTGGAGCGATTGGCAGCATGGTTGCAAATGCAGCCACAGGTCTTGGCATGGAGGTTTATGGATATGATCCTTATCTGTCTATTGATGCAGCTTGGAATCTGTCCAGAACCATTCATCACAGCAAAACACTGGATGAGATCTACAGCCAGTGTGATTATATTACCATTCATGTTCCACTTCTGGATGCAACTACCAGAATGATCAACCAGGAAGCACTTGCAAAGATGAAAGACGGAGTTGTGATCCTGAACTTTGCAAGAGACCTGTTAGTAGATGAGGATGCATTGATCGCAGCTCTTGACAGTGGAAAAGTAAAGAAATATGTGACAGACTTTGCAAATCATACAGTAGCAGGCCACGAAGGCATCCTGGTTACTCCTCACCTGGGAGCTTCCACAGAGGAGTCCGAGGAGAACTGTGCAGTGATGGCAGTGAAGGAAGTGCGTGATTTCCTTGAAAACGGAAACATCAAAAACTCTGTGAACTTCCCCAATTGTGATATGGGCACCTGTGTGGCAGTTGGCAGAATTGCGATTACCCATAAAAATATCCCAAATATGATCAGTCAGGTAACTAAGATCCTTGGAAGTGAAGGATTGAATATTGCAGATATGACCAATAAGAGCAAAGGTGAGTATGCATACACTCTCATCGATCTGGAAAGTGCAGCTTCCCAGGAATCACTGGAAGCACTGGAAAGTATTGAAGGTGTTTCAAAAGTAAGGGTTGTAAAATAATCCATGAATACAAAAGAATGCAGATCCCGGATAGTAGATGAATTTATTGAACTCACTCAGATTGATGCAGTCAGCTACCGGGAAAGAAAAATCGCAGATGTACTGAAAGAAAAGCTGCTGCAGCTTGGGTTTGAAGTACAGGAGGATCAGGCCGGTACTGCTTATGGAAGCAGTACCGGGAATTTATATGGATTTTTAAAGGGGAGTCTGCCTGGTGGGGCGATTCTCCTTTGTGCGCACATGGATACTGTGGAACCAGGACTTGGAAAGCATGCTGTATTTCATGAGAATGGCAAGATCACTTCTTCCGGAGACACCATTCTGGGGGCAGATGATGTATGCGGACTTGTGGAGATCCTGGAAGCTGTGCGGATCCTTAAGGAAAAACAGATTCCTCACAGGGATATAGAGGTGGTTTTTCCTATTGCTGAAGAGGTATTCATTAAGGGAACCGATCTGCTTGATTTTACAAAGTTAAGGGCAAAAGAGGCTTATGTGCTGGATTTAAGCGGCGCCCCTGGAGCAGCAGCCCTGCGTGCCCCTTCCCTTATTTCTTTTTCTGTTACAGTAAAGGGAAAAGCAGCACATGCAGGTTTTAATCCGGAAAAAGGAATACATGCCATTCAGATCATGAGCCAGGTGATCGCTGGTCTTCCTATGGGACATGTTGGAGATGATACCACTTTTAACATTGGTACAGTAGCAGGTGGAAAACTTGTGAATATTGTGCCTGAGGAATGTACCTGTAAAGGGGAGATCCGCAGTTACAGCCATCAAAAAGCCTTGGAATTGTTGGAAAAGATAAGGGCTTCCTTTGAAAAAGCAGTCAGGGAAAAGGGAGGAAGCTTTTCTATGGAGCATGAAGTAAACCTTCATGCTTATGAAACTGACAGAGAAGCGCCGGTTGTGAAACGGTTTGAAAGAGCCTGCGAAAGGCTGTCTCTGCCGTGCACATTGACCGAAACCTTTGGCGGCAGCGACAATAATAATTTTGCTTTACACGGAATTTCGGGGATTGTGATTTCCTGTGGCATGTACCAGTGTCATTCCACTTTGGAATATACGTATGAGAAAGATCTTAAGACGGGTGCTGCACTGGTAGCTGCCCTTGTGTCAGAAAGGGAAACAGAGTTATGAAAACACCTCTTCGTTATCAAATGACTGAATATGATTGCGGGCCAACCACAATGATGAATGCCATCAGCTGTCTTTTTGACAGAGAGGATATTCCGCCGGAAATCGCAAGAAATATTATGCTGTATTGTCTGGATTGTTATGGAGAAGGAGGTGAACCTGGGAAAAGCGGTACCTCTAGGATGGCTATGCTTTTTTTAAGCAATTGGATCTGCCAGTTCGGACGGATCGGGAATCTTTCCATCCGTACCAGATACCTTTCCGGCAGCTGTGTTTATATCGGACCGGAAAGCAGAATCAATGATGCCCTTCACAGAGGAGGGGTAGTAGTATTGCGTTTGTTTTATGAAGTGGAGCATTACGTACTTCTTACAGGAGAAAAAGACGGTCTGATCTATATGTTTGATCCTTATTATGAGGATGAAAATACATATGAAGAGGATGATATCCTGATGGTGGATGATCATCCTTGTGAATATAACCGTTTGGTACCAGCAAAGTACTTTAATTGTCAGGGATGTTCTACCTATGCACTGGGTCCGAAAGCTGACAGGGAGGCAGTTCTTCTTTTTAATTCAGAAACAGAGCTTACACCTGAAAAAACCATTGAATATTTTATTTGATGAATATCAGGACAGGATTTAAAATAAGGGCGTGTGAAAATGAGATACCATTTTCACGCGCCCTTTTGACGGCTATAATTGGAATTTAAAAGCTTAACGGCCTGATGAAGCAATAAATTCCAGCACTTCTTCACGGCTGGGCATCACTCTTAAAGCTCCTTTTTTGGTGGTAATGAGAGATGCTGCTCCGTTGGCAAAGGTAAGCATTTCCGTAAGATTCTCTTCTGTAAGGTCTGTAAGTCCATGATCCAGCACGTAATTCAGCATACTTGCACAGAAAGTATCTCCGGCACCTGTAGTCTCAATGGTGTTCTCCTGAAGGAAAGGAGCCACTTCTACACGAAGGTCTTTGTAATAAACACGGCTGCCTTCCTTGCCAAGGGTGATACATACAAGAGGAATATTGTATTTCTCACGGATCAGGGCTGCACCTTTGTCATAATCGGTAGTGCCAAAAAGAAATTCAACTTCATTATCAGAAATCTTCAGCACATCGCACTTGGTCAGACCATACTCGATCTCACGCTTTGCATCATCCAGGGATTTCCACAGAGGTGGACGCAGGTTAGGGTCAAAAGAAATGATACAGCCAGCTTTTTTTGCAAGATCGATGGCATATCGTGTGGCTTCCCTTACACCTTCATGAGTGGAGGAAAGGGTGCCAAAATGAAAAATACGGGAGTTTGCGATCAGATCACTGGAAATCTCCTCTTTTTTCAACATCATGTCTGCACCTGGATTACGGTAAAAAGAGAAATCCCTGTCTCCATCCGGATAGGTGTGAACAAATGCCAGTGTGGTATGTACTTCTTCATCGGTTATAAGATTATCAGTATTAATGCCAACTTCTTCCACGGCCTTGCGAAGCTGGTCACCAAACATGTCTTTTCCTACTTTTCCAATGAAGGCTGTTTTCTTGCCAAGGCGTTCCAGCATGGCAAGTACATTACAGGGAGCACCACCTGGGTTGGCTTCCAGAAGAGGATTCCCCTGGGGGCTGATGCCGTTTTCTGTGAAATCGATCAGCAGCTCTCCTAAAGATGTTACATCATAAAGTCTGTTTTCCATAAAGGACCTCCTAAGTTCAAAATAGTCAGTTTCAGCCATTTGGGAAACTGTAGTAACTGCTCAATAGAAAGTATCCCACAAGGGTACTGAACAGTTACAAGCTGTAAACAGTGTATCCCAGAGGTGTTTTTTTGTCAAATAAATTCCTTCTTTTTTCTTCCTTTATTTTTAGTGATAAAGATGGTAAAATTATGTACAGAAACAGATTTTCGTGCAGGGAGATATCCCTGTAGAATAATACACAGAAAAGAATACAGCGAAGGAGCGAAAAATATGAACGAGAAAGCATATAGTTATATGGACTGGCCCAGGATCGAGGCGATTGTATATGCAGAGGAGGCATCCCCAAAGGATGTGATGAGTCCAAGACTTACACCGGATGGAATACTTATCCAGGGCTTTTTCCCGGGGGCAGAGGAAGCCGCCGTTCTTGTTGGAAATAAAGAATATCCTATGGAACAAGAGGATGAGGCAGGATATTTTGCTGCAATGATCCCAGGACGGAAGATCCCTGCTTATCAGTTCCGTGTAAAGACAGGGGGAAAAACAGAAGTTTTCTATGATGCGTATGCTTTTCCAGGAATGCTTACAGAAGAGGACGAAAAGGCTTTTGTAGCAGGCGTATATTACAATGCTTATGAGAAATTAGGAGCGCATCCGGTGATAAAGGATGGCATAGAGGGCACCAGCTTTGCAGTATGGGCACCTAATGCTGTGCGTGTCAGCGTAGTAGGAGATTTTAATCAATGGGATGGCCGCAGGCTTCCTATGCACAGGATGCCCATGTCTGGTATTTTTGAATTGTTTGTTCCAGGAGTTCAGCCCGGAGATATCTATAAATATGAGATTCTGGTAAAGGGTAAAGGGACACATTTGAAGGCAGATCCATATGCCAACAGGGCAGAACAGCCAAGAGCCTGCGGATCTGTGGTAGCAAAAGTAGATGATTTTGTATGGAATGATCAGGCATGGATGGCAGACAGAAAGAAATATGCAGATCGTGATCAGCCGGTTTCTATTTATGAGACAAGCCTGACCAAATGGAAAACAGCTGGAGAGCTGGTGGATTTTGTATCAGATCTTGGCTATACCCATGTAGAACTTCATCCGGTTATGGAATATATGGAGGATCAGACAGACGGGTATTCAACCTCTTCCTATTTTGCACCTACTTCCAGGTTTGGCACTCCTGAGGATTTCCAGAAGCTGGTGGATGCTTTGCATCAGAAAGGCATTGGTGTGATCCTGGACTGGACTCCTGCCCAGTTCCCCAGATATGAGGGCGGACTGGAGAATTTTGATGGCACACCTCTTTACGAATTAAAGGATCCTGCTGCAGCAGTCCATCCTATATGGGGCACGCTGCTTTACAATTACGAAAGCCCTATGGTGAAGGATTTCCTGATCTCCAATGCATGCTTCTGGATGGAAGTTTATCATGTGGATGGGCTTCGCCTGGACGATGTGGACGCTATGCTGTATCTGGATTTTGGCCGGAAGGCAGGAGAGTGGCAGCCGAATATGTATGGTTCTAATGAGAACCTGGCTGCAATTGAGTTTCTGAAGCATTTGAATTCTATTACAAGAAAGAGAAATCCGGGTGTGCTGCTTATTGCCCAGGAGGACGGATTATGGCCTGAGCTGACGGACAGTGTGGAGAATGACCATCTTGGATTTGATTATAAATGGAGCGGTGGATGGACAAGGGATTTCCTGTATTATCTGGCTGTACCGCCGGTAGGCAGGAAGAACTGTCATGATCAGCTGACCCTTTCCAGTGTTTATGCATATTCTGAGCATTATATCCTTACTCTTGGCCTGCGGGATGTGGGAGATCTGGAGGAATTTAAGAACCGTTTGCCAGGGTCTGACCAGGAGAAGGAAGCACAGGTCCGAGAGGCCTATGCTTATATGATGCTTCATCCGGGATGCAAGATGAATGCTCCGGATCCGGATATGTCATCTGCACTTCAGGCATGTGTCAGGGATCTGAATCAGGTTTATACACAGCATCCTGCTCTGTATCGTATGGACAATGATTATGATGGATTTGAGTGGATCCAGCTGATGAAATATGATGAGAATGTGATCACCTTTATCCGCAAAACTGACAAGCCGGAGGAAACATTGCTGGCTGTATGCAATTTTGCAGGAATCCCATATAAGGATTATCAGACAGGTGTTCCCTTTGCCGGAAAATATAAAGAGATCTTTAACAGCGATGACAAGAAGTACGGTGGAGAGGGCAAAACAAATCCTAGGATGAAACGTGCCAAAAAAGAGGAATGTGATGAAAGGGATTATTCTATCAAGCTTACCCTTCCAGCCCTTGGTGTAGTGATCATGACCTGCACGCCTGAAGAAGAAAAGAAGCCTGTGAAAGCAACTCAAGCAAAGAAGGCAGCTGTAAAGAAAACTGCGGTAAAGAAAATTGCGGTAAAGAAAACTGCAACAAAGACTACGGCTGCAAAGAAGACAACAGCAATAAAGAAAAAATTATCATAAGGGATTTATAAGTTAAAATACAGAAGGCATTACAGTTACAGGTTTTGTAATTGTAATGCCTTTTTTATGACGCTGTTTTACGATAGCCGGAAGCTATAATGTGAATATATATTTTTAAATGCATATCCAAAAGGAGCAGGAATCTACAGCAGGGTTTCTTAAATGGGGAAGAAGATTTTTCTGGTTTTCACTTTTGATCCTTATAATAGCGGGGGTGTTGCTGTTAAAACCGGAAAATTAATTCAGTGAAAATTCCATATAAACAGGATCATGGTCAGAATAGGAATAACCTGTATTCAGATCCTCATAAGAGCCCATGGTGATATTATCTGAGAAAATAAACCCATCCAGAGTAACTGTATAGCTGGCATCCGGGTCGTATGGAATGTCCGTGTTTCTGGAAGTGTTCCACAGGTCAGCTTTTTCCTGCTGAGATAAAAGATCCATACCAAAGGTAAAATGCTCCGGCAGTTCTTTTCTTGGGAAAGGGTAGGCCCAGGAATGGTGCTCACTTGTATCGTCCTCTGAGGCTTTCAGGTCATGATTGAAATCCCCGCCGCATAGTACATAATTGCCGGCCTGATATTCTTTTTCCATGTCCTGGCACAGCATCCGGATCTGTCCCTGACGGATCTGGTCGTCGTTTCCATAGGCAGACATGTGCAGGTTGAAGACCACCAGTTCCTTGTCATTGTCTACCGGAACCCTGGAAATGCTGTAGCACCTGTCAAGATCAAAAAATTTTTTAAAGGTTGTAGCAATGGGAAAGCTTCTTCTTAAAGAGGAAGTCACCGGGTATCTGGAAAACAGGGTGATACCGGATCGGCTTTTGCCATGGGGCTGAGTCAGCGGGTAAAAAAGAAAGGGTGAATCATAATTCTGGGCGAACACGGAATAATAATCAGCAAATGTGTCTTTCAGGATATCATATTGGTTTACATGATAGCTTCTTGTAGAATTAAGATCTACTTCCTGGAAGAGGATAAAGTCAGGATTTTGGGATGCGGCAAAATTTCCGGCACCGTTGATGTTTGACTGGACATTTTCTTTGCTTTTAGCCCAGGAGGACTTACCGCCATCCATAAAAAAGCTGAAGTCAGGGGAATAAGCTCCAAAGCCAACATTGTAGGTAAGGGCAGAATAGGTCTGGTCTGTGGTCAGAGATGCTGTCTGTGCCTGTTCTGTTGGGGCTTCAACAGCCAGTTCCTGGTTGTCAGGGATCCTGTGGTAGGCTGCGTAAAGATAGATCACATAAGCCAGAAGAATGACCAGGATCGCAGCCAGGATGCCAAGAGGGATCTTGACCCATTTGGACAGTTTCTTTTTAGAAGCGTGGGGTATTGATGATTTCTTTTTCATAAGGTACCTCGTTGTTTGATTAATTTGGTGGTGAATATTTCATGGTATTGTCAAACAATATGCATGATATTCTGTAATTGGATTATATTGAGAATAAAGAAAAAAGTCAACTGTGTGTGCAAAGCACGGAACAAAGTTTGGAACATTCCGCGTAATCAGGATTTCGGTGCTTTAACATCAAAATTATTTCTGTCCGCTTCCTTATAATAAAAAAACAACTTGACAAACAAGACAAAAGCATTTAAACTAAACAACAGTTTGGGATGAAAGTTATAGTATGCTGGAACACAGCATATATACTGGAATCCCAGTAATTACAAGAGTTCTAAGAACAACATGCTGGAATAGCTCAGTCGGTAGAGCACTTCACTCGTAATGAAGGGGTCGTGAGTTCGAGTCTCATTTCCAGCTTATAGGAAGATCCTGCGTCGATGATGACGATGCAGGATTTTTTTATAAAACATATTCCCAAAAAGATAAAACTGTGATAGTTTTATGAAAATTACGCAGCATGTGCCGGTTAAGAACAAAAGGCACAGGTTACACATGAGCAGTTACGCCGCAATGAAAGGTGATAAAAGAGATGAATCAGTACGCAGCAGGATACGCTTTTTATTATGACGAGAGAACCGCAGCAAAAGCAGCGGCTTTTTTGCGTACCCTGGAATCTGCAATTGATACATGTCTTGGAAGCACTGGCGTACGTGCAGACTGGATGGAGCAGGACGGACCTGCTCTCGCTTGGCATACAATTAAATATAGATGCAGAAAGTATACGGATACCATAGCTGTTTCATAACTGGCAGCAGGTGCCGTATCTTTTTTTGTCTAAAAAGACTTGTCTGCAAAGATGGACAGCTTACTATATGAGAAAGGAAGAGTTACATGTCAGTTTATTCTCTGGAATTAAAAAATATTACCAAAAGCTTCGGCAAGGACGAAGATGTGTTAAGAGGGATCAGCCTTTCCATTGAAAAAGGTGAGTTTATCACACTACTTGGAGCATCTGGATGTGGAAAGACTACCACATTAAGGATCATAGCAGGACTGGAAGCGCCGGATAGCGGAAATGTATATCTGGATGGCAAAGATGTTACAGACCTGGAACCAAACCAGAGAGGTGTAAACACCATTTTCCAGAACTATGCCCTATTTCCTCACATGACTGTAGCAGATAATGTAGGCTATGGACTGAAACTGAAAAAAGTACCAAAGCAGGAAATAAAGAAACGAGTATCAGAAATGCTGGAGCTGGTACAGCTTTCCGGATTTGAAAAACGAAAACCGGATCAGCTTTCCGGCGGGCAGAGACAAAGGGTGGCAATCGCCAGGGCGCTGATCAATAATCCCCAGGTACTGCTTTTGGATGAGCCTTTAGGGGCATTGGATCTGAAGCTTCGTCGGGCTATGCAGACAGAACTGAAGCGTCTTCAGAAAAAGCTGGGTATAACGTTTATCTATATTACCCATGACCAGGAAGAGGCTATTAACATGTCTGACCGGATCGCTGTGATGCGTGAAGGACACTTTGAGCAGATCGGTACACCGGATCAGATCTATAATCATCCCAAAACCAGTTATGTAGCAGATTTTGTAGGAAACGCCAATATCCTAGAAGGGATTTGCCAGGGAATGGAAGGAACACAGGCGGTTCTTCTTACAGGAGAACAGAAACTGCTGGTGGCAGCAGAAGGCATATCCCTGGAAAAAGGCGAAAAGGTTACATTTGCACTTCGCAGCGAAAGTATTCATGTGGATGAAAGCGGCACAGGAAGCCTGACAGCTACTGTGAAAGAAAAGTCTTTTGCTGGCGGTCAGCTGCGTATGCTTTTGGAATTGCCAGATGGCAGTGAGATAACAGCCAGCAGATACGGGATTGATGCAAATGTTAAGATCGGCCAGAAGGTTGGCTGGAGCTTTGAACCTGGAGACGGAGTGATCGTAGACAGGGAGGATCAGGATGAGCAATTATAATACTGAGAAAAAGAAACACAAGGTGAAAAGCCACTCTGTAGGCATGATCCTGCCATTATATATTTTTACCATCCTGTTTGTAGCATGTCCCTTGATCTATATGGTTGCGCTAAGCTTTGCTACACCTGGAGCCGTACATGGGGTAGAATGGATATTTACCCTTGATAATTATAAAAAGATCCTGGAACCGGTATATCTGAATACCTTTGTACAGTCTTTTAAGCTGGCTGTGACAAGTACTCTGATCATTGGACTGGTAGGCTATCCCTTTGGTTATTTTATGGCAAAGCTGCCTGCAGGAAAAAAGAAAAAGGCCATGCTGATCCTGATGCTTCCTTTCTGGGTGAATTCTTTGATCCGTCTGTACGGATGGATCATTATCCTTCAGAAAAAAGGAATTTTGAATTTTGTACTGAAAAAGCTGGGGATCATTGATAAGTCATTAAAGCTGCTGTACAGTTATCCCGCCATTGTAGTAGGTATGGTATACGTGCTTCTTCCTTTTATGATCCTGTCTGTGTATTCCAGTGCAGAAAAGATGGATTGGTCATTGGTAGAGGCAGCCAGAGATCTGGGCGCAGGAAGGATCAAAGCATTCTGGACGATCACCTGGAGGCTTACCCTGCCAGGCCTGTTATCCGGTGTGATCCTTACTTTCGTGCCGTCCATGGGACTGTTCTTTATAGCAGACATTTTGGGTGGAAATAAGATCGTGCTTGTAGGAAGCCTGATCCAGGATCAGATGACAAGAGGGAATAACTGGCCGTTTGCAGCAACACTGGCAGTAGTCATGATGATTCTTACAACTTTGATGATCTGGCTATACCGAAAGCTTACAAATGCAAAGGATTTGGAGGGAGTAGGATGAAAAAGAATTCAAAATTTGCAAATCTTTATCTTGTTATTATATTTTTGCTGATGTATCTGCCTATTGGGGTAGTGATCGTTTTTTCATTTAATGAGGCAAAGCTTCCGGTAAGATTTACCGGATTCTCCCTGAAGTGGTATCAGGAACTGATGGGGGACAGTGCCATGCTTCAGGCGCTTGTGAACAGCTTGATCCTTGGTGCGGCCAGCTGTTTTGTATCTGCAGTGATCGGTACATTTGGGGCTGTGGGGCTGTCCAGACTGCATCTGAAGTCAAAAGGCATTCTGGAATACATTTCCATTTTGCCGCTGATGATCCCTGAGATCATTCTTGGTATGGTCCTGATGGCATTCTTTTACATGCTGAACCTGCCATTTGGCATGCTTACCCTTTTGATCGGCCATACTGTATTTTGCGTGCCTTATATACTAATGGAGGTGAAAGCAAGGCTTGTGGGGATGGATCCGTCCCTTGAAGAGGCTGCCAGGGATCTGGGGGCATCCTCCATGCGTGCATTCTTTGATATTACACTGCCTTTGATCATGCCGGCAGTCGTATCCGGATCTTTGCTTGCATTTGCCATGTCCATGGATGATGTAGTTATCAGTATTTTTATTAATGGTCCTAAGCTGTCTACTTTGCCTATCAAGGTGTATACCCAGATAAAAACAGGGGTTACACCAGAGATAAATGCCCTTTGTACCATTATGCTTGCTTTTACTGTGATCGTGCTGCTTCTGTACAGCCTGATCCGCAGCATACGTAGGAAAAAGAACCGGTAAAAAATTTTTTCAGCAGGAATTCCTGCTATGGAACCAAGTATTTACATTTACTGAGGAGAAAAGAGTATGAACAAACTGATCCAGCTTAAGAATCTTACGAAAAATTTTGATGACCAGCAGGTACTGCGAGGCATCAACCTGGATATTTATGAAAATGAGTTTCTCACCCTTTTAGGACCCAGCGGGTGTGGAAAAACAACCACTTTGCGTATCATAGCAGGGTTTGAGGAACCAAGTGGAGGGGAAGTACTGTTTGACGGAATTGAGATTTCCAAGCTTCCGCCCTACAAAAGGGAGGTAAATACAGTTTTCCAGAAGTATGCCCTGTTTCCCCATCTCAATGTAGCTGAAAATATAGCCTTTGGATTAAACCTGAAAAAGGTGGAAAAATCCGTGATCGATCAGAAAGTAGGCAAAATGCTGAAAATGGTAGGTCTGGAAGGATTTGAAAAAAGGGATGTAACCCTTCTGTCCGGCGGTCAGCAGCAAAGGGTGGCCATTGCCAGGGCACTGGTAAATGAACCTAAGGTGCTGCTTCTGGATGAGCCCTTAGGTGCTCTTGATGCGAAGATCCGCAAGCAGATGCAGATCGAGCTGAAAAAGATCCAGCAGGAAGTAGGGATTACTTTTATCTATGTCACCCATGATCAGGAAGAGGCTCTTTCTATGTCAGATACAGTGGTAGTTATGAATAATGGAGAGATCCAGCAGATCGGCTCTCCTACAGACATTTACAATGAGCCGGAAAACCGTTTCGTTGCAGGCTTTATTGGTGAATCAAACATTATTGAAGGAATTATGATCCGTGATTATCTGGTGGAATTTGATGGATTCCAGTTTGAGTGTGTAGATAAAGGGTTTGAAGACAATGAAGAGATCGAAGTAGTCCTTCGTCCGGAGGATCTGGATATTGTGGAACCACAGGATGCAAAGATCACAGGAGTAGTGAAAAATATTACATTTAAAGGTGTGCATTATGAGATTCTGGTAGAAACTGAGAATAGGATCTACAAGGTGCAGACAACTGATTACGCAGAAGCAGGACGGGAAGTAGGGCTGAAATTCGGTCCTGAGGATATTCATGTCATGTACAGGATGGGGGCATACTGATGAAACAGTTTAAAAGATTGATCATACCGTATTTTATCTGGGCAGTGGTCATTTTGCTGATACCGCTTTTTTTGATTGCCCTGTACGCTGTCACAAAAGAAGGAAATGAAGTCCTTACTGTTACTTTTACCTGGGGAAACTTTGCAAAATTTCTGGAAGCAACATACCTGAATGTGATCCTGAAATCCTTCTGGCTTGGTTTACTAACTACAGTTATTTGCCTGGTGCTGGGATATCCACTGGCTTATATGATTTCAAAATTCCCGGAAAAAGTACAGAGTATGCTGATCCTCCTTGTAACCATTCCTATGTGGATCAATATGCTTCTTCGCACCTATGCATGGATGAATCTGCTTTCCGACAACGGGATCATCAATCATCTGCTTTCTATGATAGGGCTTGGGCCGGTGTCTATGATGTACACAGATTTTTCCGTTATGGTAGGTCTGGTATGTAACTTTATGCCATTTATGATCATTCCTATCCATACATCTCTGACCAAAATGGATAAATCACTGATCGAGGCTGCTTATGATCTGGGCGCCAACAAGATTCAGACTTTCTGGAAAGTAATCTGGAAGCTTTCCCTTCCAGGCGTGGTAAATGGGATCATGATGGTATTTCTTCTGGCTATTTCCTCTTTCGTTATTCCAAAGCTTCTTGGAGGAGGACAGTATATGCTGATCGGTAATCTGATCGAATCCCAGTTTATCTCTGTAGGGGACTGGAATTTCGGAAGTGCGATTTCACTGATTCTTGCTGTGATCATCCTGATATTTATGGGACTGATGAAGCGTATGGATAAACAGGATGAATAGGAGGGGACAGATGAAAAGAAAAAACGGAATATTTTCAAGATTTTACATTGCATTATGCCTGATCTTCTTTTACCTGCCCATTCTTGTCACTATGATTTTTTCCTTTAATTCATCAAAATCACTGACAAAGTTTACTGGCTTTTCTCTTAGGTGGTATGGTGAACTTTTACACAATGGGGAAGTGATAAAGGCGGTATATGTTTCTCTGACCATTGCAATTTTGGCCACTGTGATCTCTACCGTTCTAGGTACGATCACAGCCATTGGGCTTTCAAAGTCAAGGAAAGTGGTAAAAGAACTGCTTTTAAATATTAATAATCTGCCGATTCTGAATCCGGATATTGTAACAGCTATCGGACTGATGCTTTTGTTTTCGTCCCTTGGCTTTCGGAAGGGTTATCTGACCATGCTGCTGGCACACATTGCTTTTTGTACTCCCTACGTGATCACCAGCGTATATCCCAAAGTCAGAAGCCTTGACCCAAATCTGGCCAATGCGGCTATGGATCTGGGGGCAACGCCGGCACAGGCACTTATTAAGGTAATCGTTCCGATGATAAAGGATGGGATTTTTGCAGGTGTGCTTCTTGCATTTACCATGTCCTTTGATGATTTTGTGATTTCGTATTTTGTGTCCGGAAATGGTGTGAAAAATATTTCTATTGTTGTATATAATATGACAAAGAGGATCAATCCTACGATTAATGCCTTGTCTGCCATTGTGATCGCAGTGATTGCAGTGGTACTGATTGGGGGAAGACATATTCCTAAATTGCTGGAAAAGTTTCAGGGAAAGCGCAGCAGGAAGGTTGTACGGCTGGTCACTGTGCTGGTTGCATTGGCTCTTTTTGCCGGATTGGTCCGTATGGGACAGACGGCAGGAGGAACTCATGTACTGAAGGTATATAATGCTGGAGAGTACATGGATCTGGAGCTGCTTCAGGAATTTGAAAAAGAGTATAACTGTACAGTGGTATACGAAACCTTTGAATCCAATGAGATGATGTATACCAAGCTTTCAGGCGGTGAATCTTATGATGTACTGATTCCTTCAGATTATATGATCGAACGTCTGATCAAGGAGGAGTACCTTCAGTATCTTGACTGGGATCTGATCCCAAATGGGAAAAACCTTCTGACAGAAGTCAAGAACAGAAGTTATGATCCGGGAAACCGGTATTCCTGTCCTTATTTCTGGGGAACGGTAGGAATTCTTTATAATAAAAATGTAGTATCCAAGGAAGATTTGCAAGAAGGCTGGGAACTGCTTCGGAATCCGAAATATAAAGGAAACCTGTATATGTATGATTCAGAAAGGGATTCCTTTATGATTGCACTGAAAGCGCTTGGTTATTCCATGAACACAACAGAGGATGCACAGATCCAGGAGGCATTCCAGTGGCTGATCGATCAGAGAAATACCATGGAACCAATCTATGCAGGCGATGATGTGATCGACAATATGATTTCGGGAAATAAAGCTTTGGCTGTGGTATATTCTGGTGATGCTTCGTATATTATCAGTGAAAATCCGGAACTGGATTATTTTACACCGGATCAGGGTACCAACCTGTGGTATGATGCAATGGTGATCACCAAAGACTGTAATGAGGTAGAGCTGGCACATCAGTTTATTAATTTTATGCTGGATGATGAATCTGCTCTTTCCAATACTGAGGAAGTAGGTTATACTTCTTCTGTAAAGAGTGCATATGACGAAATGATCCAGGGTACATATGAAGGGATTTCTTCTTATATTCCGGATATTGATAATCCGGATAATGAGATCTTCCGTTATCAGAAGCCAAAGATCAAACAAAAGTATGCAGAGCTTTGGACAAAGATCAAGGCCGAGTAGGCCGGTACAACATGGTAGTTATCGAAGATAAAAGGCTTCGGTGATTATAAATAAGTAGAAGAGGAGAAACTATTATGAAAAAAAAGATTTTTGCAGCTGTTTTATGTGCAGCATCTGTTGCAGCATCTGTTACTCCTGCTTATGCAGATGATTCCGAGCTTGTGCTTTATACCTGGCAGGGCATGTTTCCACAGGAAGTACTGGATGATTTTGAAAGTGAGACAGGGATTAAGATCACATATTCCAACTTTGATACAGACGAGACCATGCTGGAGAAGGTTTCCATGGCAAAGGGCGGAGACTATGATGTGGTGATCGCAGATGACTATATTCTGGAAAAAGTGATCCAGGAAGGCCTTGCTGAAAAACTTGATAAAGATAAGCTTTCTAATTTTGAAAATATCAATTCTCTGTATCAGGGACAGTTCTACGATCCTACAGATGAGTATACCGTACCTTATGGTGCAGGTATTCCGCTGATCGTCTATGATCCGGACGAAGTGGACATTGACATTGAAGGCTATAATGACCTTTGGGATCCGTCTCTGGAAGACAGTATTGCCTTGACAGCCAACTACAGGGTTATCAATGGTATCACAAACCTTGCACTTGGAAAGAGCATGAATGAAGAGGATGTGGATTCTATTAAAGAAACCGGAAAGAAACTTCTGGAACTGGCTCCCAATGTACGTATGATCCAGGATGATAATACCCAGGATGCACTTCTTAATGGGGAAGCATCCGTAGCATTCCTTTATACTTCACAGGTTACTTCTGTACTTGCAGAAAATCCGGATCTGAAGGTAGTATATCCGAAAGAGGGTCTTGGATTTGGTATTATGGGTATGTTTATTCCAAGTGAAGCACCGGACAAGGATGCAGCTTATCAGTTTGTAAACTATATCCTGCAGCCGGAAGTATCTGCTAAGTGCTTTGACTATATCGGTTACTACTGCACCAATAAAGCAGCAGATGAGTTTGTAGATCCTAACCTGGTAGTACCGGAGGATGTAACAAAGGGCGAGATTATTCAGAATGTAAGCGCAGAGGCTGACGAGCAGTACAATAAGAATTGGACGGAGTTTAAAGCAGCCTGCGATTAAGGGGATCATTTTATTATGGAAATTTATAAAGGCATGTCTACATTTGCAGGGATCGCCATTGGGAAGATCTTTTATTATAACCGGGCAGAGTATCAGCTAAGCCAGTATCTGATCAATAATGTAAAGTATGAATTGACCAGATTTGAACAGGCAAAAGACCAGGTTTTAAAAGACCTGCAACATCAGCTTAAGATGGCAGATCAGGAAGAACAAAAAGAAGATCTTCAGCATCAGATCAGCGTACTTTCCATGGGAAGCTTTGAAAAAGCAGTGGAAAGTATGATAAAAGCGGAAAAAGTCAGTGCAGTTTATGCTGTGATGACTACAAAAGAGGAATTGTCAGCCACCTTCGCCAGTCTGGAAGATCCAGCTGTGAAGGAGCAGATCCGATGTGTCCGTCAAAATGCTGACCATCTGATCACAGTTCTTGGCGGAGTACTTCCCAGGATCGATCTGGGAAAGGAACCGGTGATCCTTGTATCAGACAGCCTTTCCCCAACAGAGATCATGGAAATGGATAAGGGACAGCTGCTTGCGGTTGTGACCCAGCAGGGATCGCAGGTATCCCACGCTGCGATCTTGGCCCGCACCATGGCAGTCCCTTCTCTGGTGGGGATTTCTCCCAAAGAAGAGTGGAATGGATCAAATGCCATTGTCGATGGATATACAGGTACATTGTATATCCAGCCGGACGGAGAATTTTTGAAAGAATATGAGATTCGCAGGATCGCAGATATAGAAGAACGGGAAGACCTTCTGAAACTAAGGCATCAGAAGGACGAAACAGTAGATGGACGTATAGTGCCGATCTATGCCAATATTGGCAATTTAGATGACCTAAACAGTGTGCTTTATTATGAGGCGGCCGGTATTGGTCTTTTACGAAGTGAATTTCAGTATCTGGGAAGAGAGAATTATCCCAGCGAAGAGGAATTATTTGCTGCTTACAAAAGAGTAGCCCAGACGATGGGCAGGAAAAGGGCAGTGATCCGTACAGTAGACCTGGGAGCTGATAAACAGGCGAAATACTTGAAGATCCCCGAGGAAATCAATCCTATCATGGGGAATCGGGGAATTCGTCTCTGCCTTGACAGAAGGGAAATGTTTAAGGTTCAGCTGCGTGCTATTTACCGTGCTTCCGCGTATGGCCGTCTGGCACTGATGTATCCAATGATCGATTCCATGGAGGAGATGGATGCTATAGAGCAGATTCTTGCTGAAGTAAGAGCAGAGTTGGACGAAAAAAGACAGCCATACCAGGAGATTCCAAAGGCTATTATGATCGAGACACCGGCTGCAGTAATGATTAGTGAAGAATTGGCTAAAAGAGTGGATTTCTTAAGCCTTGGCACCAATGATCTGACCCAGTATACCCTTGCCATGGACAGGCAGAATCCTTTACTTCGTAACAAGTATAATGATCATCATCCGGCTGTATTGAAGATGATCCAGATGGTGGTGGATGCAGGACATAAAAATGGACGTAAAGTATACATCTGTGGCGAGATAGCTGCAGATACAAAGCTTACACATACATTTATACAAATGGGAGTAGATGGCCTGTCTGTAGTTCCTGCCTGTATCCTTCCGGTACGCCGGGCAGTGAGAAATACAGATCTTACAGAAGGGAAGGACTGATTTATGGAGCAAAAAAGTAGAGTGATTCTTCTTCCTTGTAAGGAATATGAGGAAGAAGAAATTTATTCTCTTCTTAAAAAAGGGCTTGCACTGCTTGGAGGTGTTGAAAGCCTGATCGGAAAAGAAGAACAAATCCTTTTAAAACCAAATCTTCTGAAAAAAGCAGAAATAGAAAAGGCTGTGATCACTCATCCTATTGTGGTCGGTGCGCTGGCAAGGATCCTGCGGGAAGAAGGTTATAACCGGATCATGCTGGCAGATTCTTGCGGAAATGGAACTACCAGTAAGGTGATACAAGGAACAGGGATGGATGCTTATTTGGAAAAGTATCACATCCCTGCTGTTGATTATAAAGAACCAGTAATGGTTTCCTATCCTCAGGGGATCCAGGCAAAGGAATTTATATTGCCTAAGGAGCTTACAGAGGCGGATTGTGTGATTTCTGTGTCAAAAATGAAAACACATGCACTGGAGCGGATCACAGGGGCAGTAAAAAACAGTTATGGATTTATATATGGAAGACAAAAAGCCATTGGACATACCAGGTATCCCAGTGCGGATAGCTTTGCCAGAATGCTGGTTGATTTGAACAAGATGGTAAAGCCCAGGCTGTATCTGATGGACGGCATTGTTGCCATGGAGGGCAATGGTCCGGGAGCAGGTGATCCTGTGCCTATGAATGTACTGCTTATGTCCACAGATCCTGTGGCCCTTGATAGTATGTTTGCAAGACTTGTCTATCTGGATCCTGCATTGGTTCCGACAAATTATCATGGAGAAAAGATGGGGCTTGGTACATGGAAGGAAGAGGAAATCTTAGTTCTCCTTCCTGAAGGAAAAGAGATTTCCATTTCAGATGCTGTGAAACTGTTTGGCAAACCAGATTTTCATGTGGATCGGAAAAAACTCCGGCAGAACCTGTGGACCAGGATGGCTAAAGCATTGAATCTGTTCCAGAAAAAGCCCTATATTCAGGCGGATTTGTGTGTTAAATGTGGTATCTGTGTGAATAGCTGTCCTGTGCCGGAAAAGGCGGTGGACTTCCGTAAGGGGAAAGACCAGCCGCCTGTTTATGATTATAAAAAATGTATCCGGTGTTTTTGCTGTCAGGAAATGTGTCCTAAAAAGGCAATTAAAGTAAGATAACAGAAGGGGAATCAAAGGCTGCGGATCAGTTGTGCGGTCTGACGGATAAATTCCGGTGTGGTGCCGCAGCAGCCTCCTATCACAGAGGCACCATTTTCTATCAGTACTTTCATATGTCTGGCAAAATCTTCTGCGGTCATATTGTATACAGCATGTCCCTGGTCATCAATGGAAGGCATACCTGCATTGGGCTTGACAACTACAGGTATGGATACGTTTTCGTGTATATTCCGTATCACAGATACCAACTGATCTGGTCCCACAGAGCAGTTCACTCCTACAGCTGATGCACCGGCTGCCTCCAAGGCAAGTGCTGCTTCAACTGCATTGCCGCCGCTGAAAATACTGCCATCTGCTTCTACAGTCATGGTGCAAAGGATAGGAAGATCGCATATACTGGAGACAGCATCTACAGCTGCCAGTGTTTCTTCGATATTGATCATGGTTTCTGCTGCAAAAAGATCCACACCGGCATCTACCAGGTATCCAGCCTGTTCTTTGTACATTTCATAGGCGTTTTCATACGTCATTTCGCCTGCCGGAACCATCATCTTGCCGGAGGTGGTAATATCACCGGCTACATAAGCCCTGCCCTTGGCAATCTCTTTCGAATAGCTGACTAGTGTATGATTGATCTGGCTGGCTTGATCCTGAAGATTGTGCAGGCTAAGACTGCACCGATTGCCGCCAAAGGTAGGAGCGTAGATGATCTGGCTTCCTGCTTCGATATATTCTTTCTGCAGTTTCTGAATCACATCTTTGTGGCTGAGCACCCATTCTTCGGTGCATACGCCTCTTGGCATTCCTGCTGCCATCAGATTGGAGCCTGTGGCGCCGTCAAGAAGCAGGATTTGGTCTGCAAGCTGTAAAAAAGTATCTTTGGTCATGTATAATGCCTCCTATAATGTGAGATTTTCCGCAATTTGGTTAGAATTATAGCATACACGTTGAAAAATATCCATTTTAATCCCATAATTTATAAAAAGAATCTTAAATTTAAGCTGTATAAGGATTCTCCTCTTGATTTTCATGTATCCAGCGTATAAAATATGGGGTGATTTTGAATACATATGTGATGAAAAGGAGAATGCAAGGATGAATTGGAAGAAAAAGTTTGACAGGGTGCCAGGTCTGGTGATCACTGTGCTTTTACTGGTGGTTTCCGTGATCTTTATGGTTATGCTTGCCAGAACAAAGATGATTCCAGATACCTACATGATTGTTGCCGGTGTGATCCTGTTTTTGTTCGTGGTCCTCACTGCAGCCCTTGTATGGCGAATGAGCAATAAGATCCGGTTTACTGTCGGGGCTTTGCTTGGTTTTGTATTTATTGCAATTCTTGCCATTGGCGGTGCTTACGTGAATCAGACAAGGAAAGCCATCACCAGGATTTCCGGAGAAAAGACTGAGATCACCAAGATATCTGTTTATGTAAAGACTGAGGATACAGCAGATTCTGTGGACGCCACCAAGGGGGACACTTATGGTATCCTTCAGGCTCTTGACCGTACCAACACAGACGGAGCTGTTGCCCATCTGAAAAGCCAGTTTGATACAGATGTGAATACAGTAGAGTTCCCAGGGCTTACAGAACTGGCAGATGGTCTTCTGAACGGTCAGGTACAGGCACTGATCCTGAACCAGGCTTATGTGGAAGTCTTGTCCGAGATGGAAGGATATACAGATATCCAGTCAAAGATCAAAGAAGTTGGTACAGTAGATGTGGAGAATGTGATCGCCGAGAAGGATGAAGAGCCGGTGAAGCCGGTAGAGACTGCTGGCGGCGGCAAGATCTATACCATTTATATTAGCGGTATTGATACAAGAGGCGAGATGACTGCTTCCAGCCGAAGTGATGTGAATATCGTGGCCACCATCAATACAGAGACAAAGCAGATCCTGCTTGTGTCCACACCACGAGATTATTTTGTTCCTCTTTCTATTTCCAATGGAGCAAAGGATAAGCTGACCCATGCCGGTATCTATGGTATTGATGTATGTATGGATACATTGGGTATGCTTTACGATGAAGATATTCATTATTATTTCCGCGTGAACTTTGGAGGATTTACAAAGATCATTGATGCACTTGGCGGCATTGATGTGGATTCTGATTATGAATTTGATTCCAGAAACATTCTGGGATGGCATTACAACAAAGGCGTCAATCATCTGGATGGAGAGTCTGCTCTTGTATTTGCAAGAGAGAGATATGCATTTTCTGAAGGTGACAGACAGAGGGGCAAGAACCAGATGGCTGTGATCAAAGCAGTGATCGCAAAGGCAATGTCTCCGGACATCCTGAAGAATTATTCCAGTGTGATCGAAGGCCTGGATGGCTGCTTTGGCACGAATATTACTTATGAGGAGATTGCAGAGATCCTCCAGGATCAGCTGAAGAATGGGGGCACCTGGAATGTGGTTACTTACAGCGTGAATGGTACTGGTGCAAAGGAAAAGCCATACTCCTTAAGTCAGCCTGCTTACGTTATGATCCCGGATGAGACTACAGTAGATAAGGCCAAAGAGCTGATGGCAAAGGTACGTGACGGACAGACCATCACTCAGGATGAGGCTGCTTCTGATACATCTACCCAGGATATGGGAATCCCGGAGGACGGTCCTATCACTCCATCCCCTGTTCCGGGGCAGGAGGGCAGTTCAGATGCACAGGAAGGTACAGCTGCAGATACTGCAGCAGACACTACAACAGCAGATAGTGCTGCATAAATTTGGGTAAAACGAATATGTTAAAAAAGACCTGCAAAAGTATTTTTCGTACTTTGCAGGTCTTTTGCTGTCAGGGATAAACCAACCTGAAATTGTTTTTAATTATCAGAAATCCAGTTCTTTTAAGTATCTAGCAAGTGCATCCTGCCAGGTGGGAAGAGGAGTAAATCCGCATTTGGCCAACTTGCTTTTATCCAGACGGCTGTTAAATGGTCTTGCTGCTTTTGAAGCACCATATTCAGCAGTAGTCACCGGATATACGTGGCAGTGATCAGGAGCATATTCTGGATGTCCAAGGGCTTCCGCCTGACGGAAGATCTCCTTTGTGAAGTCATACCAGCTGATGTAGCCCCCCTCATTGGTAGCATGATAATATCCGTATTTGTCGGTCAAAATCATATCTACCATCAGACGGGCCAGGTCAAAGGTGTAGGTAGGGGTGCCAATCTGGTCATTTACCACACGAAGGGTATCGTGTGTTTTACCAAGACTTAGCATGGTTTTGATAAAATTCTTTCCGTTTTTTCCAAACACCCAGGCAATACGGATAATGAAGAATTTGGAAACAAGACCGGAAACAGCAAGTTCACCGTCCAGTTTGGTCTGTCCGTAAACATTTAATGGCTTGTAATCCTTGCAGTCCGGATCCCAAGGCGACTCTCCTTGTCCGTCAAATACATAGTCGGTAGAAAGGTACATCATTTTAATGTCCAGCTTCTGGCATACCTTTGCAATATTTTCTGTGCCTGTTACGTTTACCAGGCGAACCTTTTCCTGTTTATCCTCATCTTCGGCAGCATCAACAGCTGTCCATGCAGCACAATGGATCACAGCATCCGGTTTGATCTGTGTCAGGATATTTTCTACGGCCCTGGCATCTGTAATGTCCATGGAAACATAAGGCATTTCAGTAACCGGGGAATGATCCTGTATACCGCTGTAGACCGGTGCAATATCAGACCCAACGCCTTCAAAGCCCCGCTTGTGCAGCTCATTCATCACATCATGGCCAAGCTGTCCTGCCACACCTGTTACAAAAAACTTCATAGCGTCCTCCTTACGATCCTTATATCAGCGATTGCCGTACATTTTTTCGTAGTAATTCTGATACTCACCGGAAATAATGGTTTCCCACCATTCCTTATTGTCAAGATACCAGCGGATGGTTTTTTTGATTCCGTCTGCGAATTTTGTTTCCGGAAGCCAGCCAAGCTCATTATGGATCTTGGTAGGATCGATGGCATAACGCATGTCATGCCCCTTACGGTCTGCTACATAAGTAATAAGGCTTTCCGGTTTGCCTAGTTCTTTACAGATGATTTTTACAATATCGATGTTCTTCATCTCGTTATGTCCGCCGATGTTGTAAACTTCGCCTACGCGGCCTTTATGAATGATCAGGTCGATTGCCTTGCAGTGATCTTCTACATACAACCAGTCACGTACATTTTCGCCCTTTCCATAAACCGGAAGAGGCTTGTCATTCAGCGCATTTGCGATCATAAGAGGAATCAGCTTCTCAGGGAAGTGGTATGGACCATAGTTGTTGGAGCAACGGCTGATGGTTACAGGCAGGCCGTAAGTTCTGTGGTAAGCAAGTACCAGAAGGTCAGCGCCTGCTTTGGAAGAACTGTAAGGGCTGCTTGTATGGATGGGAGTTTCCTCAGTAAAGAACAGGTCCGGGCGGTCCAGAGGCAGATCTCCATAAACTTCGTCAGTGGAAACCTGATGGTAACGCTGGATTCCGTATTTGCGGCATGCATCCATCAGAACAGCAGTGCCGATAATATTGGTGTTCAGGAAAACCTCAGGGTTTTCGATAGAACGGTCTACATGGCTTTCTGCTGCAAAGTTTACAACCATATCCGGATGCTCTTCTTCAAAAAGTTTGTATACAGCTTCTCTATCTGTAATGCTTTCTTTTACAAAACGGAAATTTGGATTGTCCATTACAGGTGCAAGAGTGGAAAGATTACCTGCATATGTCAGGCAGTCCAGACAGATGATCCGGTAATCCGGATATTTTTTTAACATGTGAAAAATAAAGTTGCTTCCGATAAATCCGGCACCGCCGGTAACAATGATCTTCATTTTATATATTCTCCTTTCAGTGCAGAACATCCAGATATTTACCATCCAGAACGTCTTTTAAATACTGTCCATACTGATTCTTTTTCAGAACTTCGTATACCTTTAAAACGTCTTCCTTTGTGATCCAGCCATTTAAGTAGGCAATCTCCTCCAGGCAGGCGATCTTTCTGTGCTGATGGCTTTCCATAGTTTTTACAAAGTTGGTTGCCTCCACCAGACTTTCATGTGTACCGGTATCCAGCCAGGTAAAGCCCTGTCCCAGAAGCTCTACATTTAATGTATTATTCTCAAGGTAGATACGGTTCAGATCTGTGATTTCCAGCTCTCCTCTGGCACTTGGCTTCAGGTTTTTGGCATATTCAACCACCCGGTTGTCATAGAAATAAAGGCCTGTTACACAGTAGTTGCTCTTTGGATGCTCTGGCTTTTCCTCGATGGAAACTGCTTTTCCGTCTTTGTCGAACTCTACGATACCGAAACGCTCCGGATCATCTACATAGTAACCGAAAACAGTGGCTCCTTTGCCGGATTCTGCGTTTTCAACAGCTGCTTTTAACCTTTTTTTCAGGCCATGTCCAGCGAAAATATTATCACCAAGAACCATTGCAACGGTATCATTGCCGATAAAGTCGGCACCAATGATAAAGGCCTGTGCAAGTCCGTCCGGGCTTGGCTGTACAGCATAGGTAAGATGTACACCGAACTGATGTCCATCCCCCAGAAGCTCATGGAATCTTGGGGTATCCTGAGGTGTGGAAATGATCAGGATATCACGGATCCCTGCGTTCATCAATACGGACATGGGATAGTAGATCATAGGTTTGTCATAAATCGGTAACAGCTGTTTGGATGTTACCATGGTAAGCGGATAAAGACGGGTACCGGAGCCTCCGGCAAGAATAATTCCCTTCATAGTAATATCTTCTCCTTTGTTTTGTAAATGGTGCGTTATTTATGATAATTTCAGTATAAAAGATAACGTAAGGTCACTTTCAAGGACTTTTTTACAATTTTTTTAAATTTGTTACTTTTTCACAAAGAAAAAGTCCTGCATCTTTAGTAATGTGAAACCCATGCTCTGTTTTTTTCTCCACAAAGGAGCGGAATTCCTTGTAATGATCCAGAATATATTGATTCTGATTGCCGTGGCAGGAAAGGATATAGGAGATCAGAGGCTGGGCATCAGGAACCACAAGGTGATCAGGATAGGATTCCCAGGTTACTGAGGAAAAATACCTGGACAGAATCCCGGCTCCGTTTTCTCTGCCAAATTTCTCATAAAGCTTTTCTGCGGAAAGAACGATCCGGTCATCAAAATCCTGAACAAGCTGACTTACCTCTCGCATATGGCTGCTGCTGTATGTGGAACACAGGAACAAACCGCCAGGCTTTAATACACGGCTTACTTCCTGACATACATCCCCGATTCTGTCACAGTAAAAAAGTACGTGGCCTGCGATCACCAGGTCAAAGCTTTCATCTGGGAAAGGTATCTGATGGCAGTCAAAGGCAGTATAGGAAAAACGGGGATCCACTCCTCCTATGGCTCTTCGGGCATCACGGAGAATACCGCTTGAAGTGTCGGAAAGGGTTACGGAAATATTCCTGGGAAGGCAGGAAAGATTCTCTGTCCATAAAGTACCGTCGCCACATCCAATCTCAAGCACTTTCATACCATCTGTCAGATGACAATGCTGGTAAAACCAGGGGAACCATCCCTGGTGGTTCACAGAATAAAGGCTGTGCAGATTGATTCTGGCAGAAATATTGGAGGCATCCTGGTATTGGTTCTTCAGGCTGTTTTCCATGCCTGTAAGATGAATCAGGTTCAGCATCTGGCTCCAGTTTACTGTGTGCTCCTTTCGGATCATGTCTGCAGTATCCAGTATAGCCTGTTCTACCATTTCCATTTGTTCAATCCGGTCCCGTACAAGCTTTAGCTGCACATCCAGGGAATTAAGCATGAAGTGATAATCTGAATCATCAATGGTCATTTTACGGATATCGTCCAGAGAAAAACCTAAGTATTTTAAAAGAAGGATCTGCTGCAGACGGGCAAAATCCTCATCTGTATAAAAACGTGCTCCTGCAGGGGATACATATGAGGGTTTCAGGATGTCCTGTTTATCGTAATAACGGATGGTGCGAAGGGTAACGTGGGCCATCCTTGCAAATTCACCGGAAGAATAGTAGCCGTTTTTTTTCATGGGAAAAGTGCCTCCTTATATTCAGGGCGTGTCTTAAGGCATTCCCCCACATATGGCTGGCACAGATGGGCTCAGACCTTTTGACGCTGTAATCATATTATAAATGGAATTCTGTGACAGAACAAGAATATGTATGTTTATTTCTGAGAAAGTATGGTATCATATATAAATATTATGAAATGAAAATGAGGGATTTTATGAGAATTGAACTGGAAGATGAAAATAAAAAAAAACAGCAGGAGGAACATACCTGTCAGCAGCTGAGTCAGAAACATGAATCAGATCTTACTAAAAAAGAAAAAAGGCTTCTGGAAAAAGAAAAATTAAAAGTAATGGATTGGAAAGGAAAACTGCAGTATATCTGGATGTATTATAAGGTATGGATTTTTGCGGCAATAGGGATAGTGTTCCTGGCTTTTGGAATACGAAGCTGGATAGAAAATGCCAGGATCAAAACTTCCTTATCCATTGCTGTGGTAGATTCTGCAGGTGCTGATTATGAAACTGTCCAAGAAAACCTGAAAGAATTATTGGGGATTGACCAGGACCCATACCAGAAGGTTGATATTACAGAAACATTGGTATCAAATGAAGATGGTACCCAGTTGGATACATACAGCCAGGTGGCTTTTGTGACAAAGGTTCAGGCGCAGGCTTTCGATGTGGTATTAATGCCGGAAACACTTTGCAGTTCCTTTGAAAAGGAAGGTTATTTTATGGATCTTGATCAGCTGTTAGATCAGGATACCCTTCAGGCAGCAGGACAAAAGGTACAGGGAAATCACATTCTGGTTTTAAATCAAAATCTGAAAGAACAGTTTGGAGTTGAATATGAGCCGGTATGTGTGGCCGTGCTTGTAAATGCCCAGAATACGGAAGCGGCTTCAAAGTGGCTGAAGCAGCTGCTTATGTAGGCCGGAGAAAGACTCCGACAATTAGTGCTTTCTCACTTTTCTTTCAATAAGATTCAGGATTCCATATAAAAGCATGGCAATGATCATCAGGATCACAATGGACATCAGTACCCAGGTAAGCTTAAAGGTCTGGCTTCCATAGATGATCAGGTATCCCAGTCCTTGTCTGGCACCAATGAATTCCCCAATGATCACGCCAACCAGACAAAGACCTATGTTTACCTTCATGTTGCTTAGTATGGTAGGTACAGAAGAGGGAAGGACGATCTTAAATAATTCATCTATCCTGCCACCCCCAAGGGTTCGTATCAGTTTCAGCTTTTCCTGGCTGATTTCGGTAAAGCCTGTATACAGGTTGAGAATACAGCCGAAGATGGCGACGGATATGCCGGATACAATAATAGTTTTCTCGCTGGCACCCAGCCAGACAATAAGAAGTGGAGCAAGTGCGGATTTTGGCAGGCTGTTCAGAACCACCAGGTAGGGCTCCAGGATTCTGGAGATTTTTGGGAAAAGCCATAGGATCACTGCACTTAAGATACCAAGACTCATTACAAGAAAAAAGCTGATCAGGGTTTCTGACAGTGTGATGCGGATATGCAAGGTAAGAGATTGTTCTTTCAGCATTTTTACAAAGGTTTCCAGGACCAGGGAAGGACTGGAAAAAATAAAGGAATCGATCCATTGTTTCCTGGAAGCGGTTTCCCAGAAAAACAGGAAAAAAGCTAGAAGCAGGAGCCTGAATGCATGGATCAGGATTCTGTCTCTTTTTAACCTGAAAAGATATTGCTGTTGTCTGAAAGAGTGATTATTCATTCTGATTTAGCTCCTTCCATATTAGATTAAAATAATATTTAAAAAGCGAGGCATTTCTGGAGGACATAGGTGTTCTGTCTTTTAGGCCAAGCTCAATGGGGACGATCTTTTTCACAACAGCAGGACGTTTTGACAGGATCACTACACGGTCAGCCATACTAATGGCTTCTCCGATATCATGAGTCACCAGAATTGCAGGTTTATTTTCTTTCTTCAGGATTTTTCCAATATCATCGCTTACATTCAGACGTGTCTGATAATCAAGGGCAGAAAAGGGCTCATCAAGGAGTAGAAGCTCCGGCTTCAGCAGCAGGGTACGGATTAGGGCAGCACGCTGCCGCATGCCTCCAGACAACTGGGACGGTCTGGCATTTCTGAATTTATCCAGACCATAAGTGGCCAGCATCTGATCTGCCAGCTCTTTTTTGGCGGGAGTAAGCTGATGACGGATCTCCAGCCCCAGGATAATATTTCTGTATATGGATCTCCATTCCAGCAGATGGTCTTTCTGCAGCATATATCCTATACGTGTGTTTGGGGTTCCTACAGGCTGATCTCCCATATAGATGGAGCCTTTTTCAGGAGTTAAAAGTCCGCTGATCAGGTTCAGGAGCGTAGACTTCCCACATCCGGATGGACCGGCAATGGCAAGAAACTCGCCAGGCATCAGGTCAAAGGATATATTAGAAAGGGCTGGTGTTTCCCCGGAAAGGCTGTGGTAGGAGAGGCTTACATCTCTGACTTCCAGTAGTGGCTTCATATATTTTGCCTCCAATTTAATATATTTTATCATATGCTTTTGTAAGAAATTATGATATAATGCTGAGAAAAGGAATTTTAAATGAAAGAGATAATCCAATGTCAAGCAAAAGAAAAACGATTTTTAATCTAGTATTTCTGGTTGTTGTTTTTGTACTGACCATCCATTTTGTATTTCGAGGAGAGGATATCGGTGATATTCTTCAGGCAGTGAGGGATGCTGACTGGCGGTATCTGCTGCTGGGATTGGTCTGTGTGATACTTTTTATTTTGGGAGAATCAACGATCATTTTCTATATGATGCGTACTTTGGGAGCAAAGGTAAAGATGGGACACTGCGCCCTGTATTCCTTTGTAGGCTTTTTTTTTAGCTGCATTACTCCATCTGCGTCCGGAGGACAGCCAATGCAGATCTATTTCATGAAAAAGGACAAGATGCCTGTCCCTGTGACCACGCTGGTATTGATGATCGTTACCATTACATATAAGGCTGTGCTTGTACTGATCGGTGTGGTAGCAGCTATATTTGGCAGTGGTTTTCTCAGAGGATATCTTGGAGATTACATGTGGGTCTTTTATCTGGGATTGGGACTTAATATTTTTTGCGTTACCCTGATGCTGACTCTGGTATTTGCTCCTGGTCTTGCAAAATGGCTGATGGTAAAGGGACTGAAGCTTCTGGAGCATGTAAAGTTCCTGAAGAAAAAGGAAAGCCGTTTGAAAAAGCTGGAAGAGTCTATGGATCAGTACCATGCCACTGCAGCTTTTTGGGCAGGCCATAAAAGGATCATCCTGAATGTATTTCTTATTACTCTGGTTCAACGATGTATTTTGTTCACCATCACCTATTGGGTGTACCGTTCGCTGGGACTTCATTCAGTGGGCTTTTTTGCCATTACACTGCTGCAGTCCATGATTTCCGTATCAGTGGATATGCTTCCGCTGCCTGGCGGTATGGGTATCAGTGAGACTCTTTACATCCGCATGTTTGAGCCGGTGTTTGGCGATCTGCTTCTGCCGTCCATGCTTCTTAGCAGAGGATTGTCTTATTATGGACAGATGCTGATCAGTGCCATAATGACCTGTGTTGCATATTTTGTGATACGGGATGATACACAAACAGAAAAAAAGGAGAAAAGCGTATGTTAGGTTTTTATGATTATACAGTTGTTTTGACTTATATAAGTCTGGGGTTTTCCATTGTGGGTATGACACGGGCATTGGAAGGGGATTTTCGGGTAGCTATTCTGTGTCTTGCCCTGTCCGGGCTTTGCGATATGTTTGACGGGAAGATCGCCCGTACCAAGAAGAATCGTACAGAAGATGAGAAGAGATTCGGCATTCAGATCGATTCCTTGTGTGATGTGGTCTGTTTTGGAGTTTTTCCCATTATGATCTGCTATTGCCTGGGGATGCGGGGAGCATTCAGTGTGTTCATCCTTGCTCTTTACGGAATGGCCTCTGTGATCCGTCTTGCTTTTTTTAATGTAATGGAAGAAAAGCGTCAGAATGAAACTGCAGAAACCAGGAAATATTATCAGGGGCTGCCCATCACATCCATGGCGATCATTTTACCTTTCCTGTATCTGTTAAGAAAATATTGTGGCAGGTACTTCCTTTTTGTGATCAATGTGGCAGTGGTGGTTGTAGGAGTACTGTTTATCAGCGACATTAAAGTAAAGAAACCACAGAATCCAATGATCATTCTGCTGGTTGCACTGGTAGGCATTGCACTTGCATTTATGTTCCATTTGTTATAAAGATAAAATCCGCAGGTATCACAGCCCAAACCTTTTGATCCTGGTATCATTATTTTTATTTTGGCTCTGGTACCATCATTTTATTATAAAGGTGTTGAATACAAATGAACTATATAGACAGAAAAGGAAATATCACAATTGAAGAAAACGGACAGGACAAGCTTCTCCACTTTCTGTACAATGACCGGGGAGGAAGACTTTGCCTGAAACTGCTGGTACGTCCATTTGTCTCAAAGGCAGCCGGTGTTTTCCTGAATAGCCCGCTATCAGCAGGGATGGTTCCTGGTTTTGTGAAAAAAAATCAGATTGACCTGTCTGTGTATACAAAGCAGAGATTTCGCTCTTACAATGATTTTTTTACCAGAAGGATCAGACCCGGGGAACGTATGATTGCCCAGGGAGAGAATCTGCTGATCAGTCCCTGTGACGGTAAGGCTACTGTATGCAGGATCGGGGCAGATACCAGGTTCTATATAAAGGACACTTTGTATACTGCTGCACAGCTCCTTAGAAACGAAAGACTGGCAGACCATTATAAGGGTGGATATGCTGTGATCCTTCGCCTGACGGTGGATGATTACCATCATTACTGTTATGTGGCAGATGGACAGAAATCAAAAAATGTTACGCTGCCCGGGATCTATCATACTGTTAATCCGGCAGCTAATGATGCGTTTCCTATTTACCGTGAGAATGCAAGAGAATATACTTTGATCCGTACAGAGAAGTTTGGCACCATAATGATGATGGAAGTAGGTGCCATGATGGTTGGAAAGATCACAAACCTGGAAAAGGATTCCTGCCATGTGAAAAAGGGAGCAGAAAAAGGCTATTTTGAATTTGGAGGCTCCACGATTATTCTGTTTTTACAGCATGGAAAGGTGCGGCTGGACAGTGACCTGCTGGAGAATACAGAAGCTGGATATGAGACGATTGTAAGGATGGGCGAGAGAATTGGCGAATGTAAATTATCAAAAAGAACTGGAAAATCTGATTAAAAAAGAACAGGAGCAGGGGCATGTACCAAGGCTTTTTTTACATGCCTGCTGTGCTCCATGCAGCAGTTATGTGCTGGAATACCTTTCACAGTATTTCAGGATCACAGTTTTTTTCTATAATCCTAATATAGCACCTGCAGAAGAGTATGCCAAACGTGTGGCAGAGATTCGCAGGTTGATACAAGAGATGAAATTTGAACATCCTGTGGATCTTCTCGAAGGAGAATATTGTCCGCAGGATTTTTATGATATGGCGAAAGGACTTGAGAATGTTCCTGAAGGAGGAGAACGGTGTTTTGGCTGCTATCGGCTTCGGATGGAGCAGGCAGCCCGCCTGGCCAAAGAAGGCGGGTATGATTACTTTACAACTACGTTGTCGATCAGTCCCCTGAAAAATGCGGTAAAGATCAATGAGATCGGAGAAGAACTAGGAGAGATTTATCAGGTATCTCATCTGCCGTCAGACTTTAAGAAAAAGGATGGATATAAGCGGTCTATCCAGCTTTCCAGGGAATATGGACTGTACAGGCAGAATTACTGCGGATGTGTGTTTTCCAGGAGAGACAGGAAGGAAGAACTTTCCAAACTGGATAATCTGTGATAAACTGTCATAGAAAAATGTAATGGTGCAGCAGACTTTAAGGATATGGCTGCTGAACTGTTTGCAAAAAAATAAAAGAAATGAGGAAGAAACATGGCACAGCTTTGGGGCGGACGTTTCACAAAAGAAACAGATAAACTTGTATACAATTTTAATGCATCAATTTCTTTTGACCAGAAGTTTTACGAGCAGGACATCAGAGGCAGTATGGCCCATGTGGAGATGCTGGCAAAGCAGGGGATTCTTACAGCGGAAGAAAAGGACAAGATCATGGAAGGGCTTGGCAGCATTATGGAGGATGTAAAGGAAGGAAGACTTGCCATAACTTCCGAGTATGAAGACATCCACAGCTTTGTGGAGGCCAACCTGATCCAACGTGTAGGCGATGCAGGTAAGAAGCTGCATACCGGCAGGAGCCGTAATGATCAGGTAGCCCTGGATATGAAGCTTTATGTGCGTGATGAGATTGATGCGATTGACGGTGAGGTAAAGGATCTTCTGAAGGCTCTTCTTAAGATCATGGAAGGCAATGTACAGACCTGGATGCCTGGTTTTACCCATCTTCAGAAAGCACAGCCGGTTACACTTGCCCATCATATTGGTGCATATTTTGAGATGTTCCGAAGAGACAGAGGGCGTCTTATGGATATCCGCAAAAGGATGAATACTTGTCCTTTGGGAGCCGGTGCACTTGCAGGTACTACATATCCGCTGGACAGGGCGTATACAGCACAGCTTCTGGGATTTGATGAGCCTACCAGGAACAGTATGGATTCTGTTTCTGACAGAGATTATGTGATCGAACTTTTATCAGCCCTTTCTACGATCATGATGCATCTCAGCCGTTTTTCTGAGGAAATCATTATGTGGAATTCCAATGAATACCAGTTTGTGGAGATTGATGATGCCTACAGTACAGGCAGCAGTATTATGCCACAGAAGAAGAATCCGGATATTGCAGAGCTGGTACGTGGTAAGACTGGTCGTGTATATGGTGCTCTTATGTCTATTCTTACAACTATGAAGGGGATTCCACTGGCATATAATAAAGACATGCAGGAAGATAAGGAACTAACCTTTGATGCCATCGATACAGTTAAAGGCTGCTTGGCATTATTTACAGGTATGGTATCTACCATGGAGTTTAAGAAGGACAATATGGAAGCCAGTGCAAAGAATGGCTTTACCAATGCTACAGATGCGGCAGATTATCTGGTGAACCATGGTGTGCCTTTCAGGGATGCCCACGGGATCGTAGGCCAGCTTGTATTGAAGTGTATTGAACTTGGTACTTCCCTGGATCATCTTCCTCTTGCCGAATATCAGGCGATCAGCCCCGTTTTCCAGGAAGATATTTACCAGGCTGTAAGTATGAAGACTTGTGTGGAAAAGCGTACTACTTACGGAGCTCCGGGACCGGAGGTTATGCGTCAGGTGATCCAGGAAAACAAAAAATATCTGGAAGAGAATTAATAACAGCATAAATAACAAAAAAAGGCTTGCTTTTTTGGTAAGATTGTTATAGTATTTGATGAAAAGACAAATGTACGTGAAATAAAGACATGCTAATAGGATGTATGCGTGCAAAAAACACTGAGGAGATCATATTATGAGTGAAAAATTAAAAGTTGGTATTTTAGGAGCAACCGGCATGGTAGGTCAGAGATTTATTTCTCTGCTTGAGAATCATCCATGGTTTCAGGTAGTAACAGTAGCTGCAAGCCCAAGAAGCGCAGGAAAGACATACCAGGAGGCCGTTGGCGGCCGTTGGAAAATGGATACTCCTATGCCGGAGGCTGTAAAGGACCTGATCGTTATGAATGTTAATGAGGTTGAGAAGGTTGCTTCTACTGTAGACTTTGTATTTTCTGCTGTTGATATGACAAAAGAAGAGATCAAGGCAATCGAAGAAGAATATGCAAAGACAGAGACACCAGTTGTTTCCAATAACAGTGCACACAGATGGACACCGGATGTTCCCATGGTTATTCCGGAGATCAATCCTGAGCATTTTGAAGTGATCAAACATCAGAAAGAACGTCTTGGCACAAAGAGAGGATTTATTGCAGTTAAACCGAACTGTTCTATTCAGAGCTATGCACCTGTTCTCACTGCATGGAAGGAATTTGAGCCATATGAAGTAGTTGCTACTACTTATCAGGCTATTTCCGGTGCAGGCAAGACCTTCAAAGACTGGCCGGAGATGGAACACAATATTATTCCATATATCGGCGGTGAGGAGGAGAAGAGTGAGAAAGAGCCTCTTCGTATCTGGGGCACGATCCAGAATGGTGAGATCGTACCTGCAAAAGAGCCGGTTATTACCTGTCAGTGTGTACGTGTGCCGATCCTGAATGGACATACAGCAGCTGTTTTTGTAAAATTCAGAAAGAAACCAACCAAAGAGCAGCTGGTTAATGCATTAAGAGAGTTTAAAGGCATTCCCCAGGAGCTTCAGCTTCCAAGTGCGCCGAAGCAGTTTATCCAGTATCTGGAAGAGGACAATCGTCCACAGGTTACAGCAGATGTTGATTTTGAACATGGTATGGGCGTTTCTGTAGGACGTCTTCGTGAGGATACGGTATATGACTGGAAGTTTATCGGACTGTCCCATAATACAGTAAGAGGTGCAGCTGGCGGTGCTGTTCTTTGTGCTGAGACTTTGAAAGCAAAGGGTTATATCCAGGCGAAATAAAAAGGAGGTGGCGATTTGGACCAGAGAGAGAAGATCCGGCTGACCACTCTTTCCCATACATCCGGGTGAGCGGCCAAATTAGGTCCGGGGACCCTTGCTCAGGTTCTGAGCAAGCTGCCAAAATTTTACGATTCAAATCTTCTGGTAGGCACAGAAACATCAGATGATGCTGCTGTCTACCAGATCAACCAGGATCTGGCCATGATACAGACTGTAGATTTTTTTACACCTGTCGTGGACGATCCTTATACCTTTGGACAGATCGCTGCAGCCAATGCATTAAGCGATGTGTATGCCATGGGTGGAGAGCCGAAGCTGGCTTTGAATATTGCTGCTTTTCCAAACTGCCTTTCTCCGGATATCCTTGGGGATATTATGAGGGGAGGAGCAGACAAGGTAAAAGAAGCAGGCGCCGTTCTTGCAGGCGGACATACGATCCAGGATGATGAGCCTAAGTACGGATTATGTGTTACCGGTTTTGTACATCCGGATCATCTATGGAAAAATATAGGGGCTTTGCCAGGGGATCGTCTGATCCTTACGAAACCTGTTGGTACAGGGATTTTGACTACCGCCCTGAAGGCTGATTTCTTAAGCAGGGATGAGGGGCAGGAAGTGATCCGGGTAATGAGCTGGCTGAACAAATATGCCAGGGATGCGGTGGCAGATCTGGAGATCCATGCATGTACGGATATTACCGGATTTGGTCTTGCAGGTCATTGTCTTGAAATGGCCCAGGGCAGTGGTGTGAGTCTGTGCATCGATCCGCTTTCAGTGCCTATACAGAAAGGAGCCCTGGAATATGCTTCCATGGGAATGGTACCTGCCGGTGCCTACAGGAATAAAGAGTTTACCGAGGACAAATGCAGCTGGGGAGATACTGCTCCTGAGCTTATAGATGTGCTTTGCGATCCCCAAACATCCGGTGGACTTCTTCTTGCAGTATCTGAGAAGGATTCTTTGGAAGCTGTGAAAAGATTATCAACTCTTCAATTCCCAGGCACGATAATTGGCAAGGCAATTCCCAGGAAAGATGCTGATTTGCTGTTTATGAGAGAATAATAACAGGTATTATTATAAACTATAAAAGCCCTGAATAGGTTATTGGCAATTATTTCTCAAAGTCTATTGTGAAAAAAACATCAAAGTGTTATAATATACCGGTAGTAAAAATTAGCGACTGTAAAAATACTGTTGCAGTTGCACAAATTTCATAAACCAGCGGAGGTGTTTTTTATGAACTACGAGGATGTACAGAAACTTGCTAACGCCGCAAAAGCCAAGATCGGTCTTTTAAACGGCAATTTCCTGAAATACTTTCTTCGGGCTGTCATGGCAGGATTTTTTATTGACATGGCCATGATCTACAGTAATGTGGTGGGAAATGTATTTTCAGCGAATGCACCTGAATGGGGGAAATTTCTGGGGGCTTTGGTTTTCTCTATTGCAGTGCTTTTGATCTGCCTGGTAGGTGGAGAGTTATTTACCGGCAATAATATGGTCATGGCATTTGGCGCTTATGATAAGAGCGTGTCATGGAAGGATGCCGGAAAGGTATGGCTGGTAAGCTATATCGGTAATTTTGTAGGATGTCTGATCCTGGCTCTGATCTTTGTATGGGCAGGGGCATCCGGTACAGCAGATTATTTCGGAGGATTTATCAACAACAAGCTGACAATGCCAGCAGGCCAGATGTTCTTCAGGGCAGTGCTTTGTAACTTCTTTGTATGCCTTGGCGTGCTTTGCGGAATTAAGTTAAAAAGCGAAACAGGAAAATTCCTGATGATCGTTATGTGTATTTCAGGATTTGTTGTAAGCGGATTTGAGCACAGCATTGCCAATATGGGAATTTTTGTTACTTCCTATTGTCTGGTAGATGGGCTTTCCATCGGACTGATGCTGAAGAATCTTCTGATTGTAACACTTGGAAATATGGTAGGCGGTGCTTTGCTGCTTGCATGGCCGCTGAGAAAGATGAGTGCAGATAAATAATGTCAAAAGCTTTATACATAGCCGAGAAGCCCAGTGTGGCTCAGGAATTTGCAAAAGCTTTAAAGATCAACGGACAAAGAAGGGATGGTTATCTGGAGTCTGATACTTCTGTAGTGACCTGGTGTGTAGGGCACCTGGTCACTATGAGCTATCCTGAAAAATATGATATGAAATACAAAAGGTGGAGTTTTGATACCCTGCCTTTTTTGCCCCGTGACTTTAAATACGAAGTGATTCCAGGCGTTCAGAAACAGTTTCAGATTGTAAAGGGCCTTTTAAACAGGCCGGATATAGAGACCATCTATGTGTGTACGGACTCTGGACGGGAGGGAGAATATATCTATCGGCTGGTGGCACAGATGGCTGGTGTAAAAGGAAAAAAAGAAAAAAGAGTTTGGATTGATTCTCAGACAGAAGAAGAAATTATGCGAGGGATCCGTGAAGCAAAGGATATTTCAGAATATGACAATCTTGCAGCTTCTGCTTACCTTCGTGCAAAAGAAGATTATCTGATGGGGATCAATTTTTCGCGTGTACTGACTTTGCGTTATGGGAACAGTGTATCTAATTATCTAAGTTCCAAATATCAGGCTATTTCTGTAGGAAGAGTAATGACCTGTGTGCTTGGGATGGTAGTACGCAGGGAACGGGAGATCCGTTCTTTTGTGAAAACACCATTTTACCGTGTGGTCAGTAGTATTGTACTTGAAGGAGAAAAATTCGAGGGTGAATGGAGGGCAGTAGAAGGCAGCTCTTATTTCCGGTCCCCTGTATTATATAAAGAAAACGGTTTTAAGAAAAAAGAAGATGCCAGAGGGCTGATCAAAAGCCTGTCATCTGTGCATCCTTTGTCCTGTACAGTAGAGAAGGTGGAGCGGAAAAAGGAAAATAAGAATCCACCGCTTTTGTTTAACCTGGCAGAGCTGCAGAATGTGTGCTCCAAGCTATTTAAGATCAGCCCGGATGAAACGTTGGCAGTAGTGCAGGAATTATATGAGAAAAAGCTGGTAACCTACCCCAGGACAGATGCAAGGGTACTGTCAACAGCAGTGGCAAAGGTAATCTCTAAGAATATATCCGGGCTGCAGAATTACGGGCCTGCTGCAGATGCTGCAAAAGAAGCTCTTTCTATGGGAACCTGGCAAACCATAGCCAAGACACGATATGTAAATGACAAGCAGATCACAGACCATTATGCCATTATACCTACAGGACAGGGACTTGGCAACTTAAAAGGCCTGTCCCTTACTTCTCAGCGGGTTTATGAGACTATCGTGAGACGTTTTCTGTGTATTTTTTATCCTCCTGCAGTGTATCAGAAGGTTTCCATTGTAACCAGGATGGGGAATGAATCCTTTTTCTCTTCTTTTAAAGTGCTGGTAAGTGAAGGATACCTGAAGATCGCAGCCAATTCATTTGCACGGAAGAAGGCTTCTGATACAGAAGGGAAAGCAGCAGAAGGGAAGGCTGAGGAAGACAGTGAAGATGTGGCCTGTGATGCGGCGCTTCTTGGTGCATTGCAGAAGCTGAAGAAAAATGATATACTTTCCGTGGACAGTTTGAATATTAAAGAAGGGGAAACATCCCCTCCTAAAAGATACAATTCAGGATCCATGATCCTTGCCATGGAAAATGCAGGACAGCTTATTGAAGACGAGGAGCTGCGTGCACAGATCAAAGGCAGCGGGATTGGTACAAGTGCTACCAGGGCAGAGATCCTGAAAAAGCTGTTTAATATCAAGTATCTGTCCCTGAACAAGAAAACACAGATGATCACTCCCACACTTTTAGGTGAGATGATCTATGATGTGGTGAATTGTTCCATCCGTCAGCTTCTGAATCCGGAGCTTACAGCAAGCTGGGAAAAGGGACTGACCTATGTGGCAGAGGGCTCCATTACAGAGCAGGAATATATGGATAAGCTGGAACATTTTGTACGCATCCGCACCAATCAGGTGGAGGCCAGCAATTATCAGTATGCTTTGCGGCAATTTTTTGATGCATCGGCACAGTATTATAAAAAGCCGGAGAGAAGTACCAGAAGTTCTTCTTCCGGGAAACAAGGAGGAAAATCATCATGATGAAGGATTTTACTATTTCTAATCTTCTGGATCTGAATGAAACGATTGCAGGGGAATTATTTGAAGGAAAGACTTATCCCTGGGAAGTGCTTCCGGAGATCGGGGATTTTATCATAAAGCTGGGAAATACATTAGATCCGGCAGAGTATGAGCATCTGGAGGGAGATATCTGGATCGCCAGATCTGCCCAGGTAGCATCTACTGCCAGCATCCATGGACCGGCTATCATTGGTAAGAATGCAGAAGTACGCCACTGCGCATTTATCAGAGGCAAGGCGATCGTAGGAGAGGGCTGTGTAGTAGGCAATTCTACAGAGCTTAAGAATGTAGTACTTTTTAATTGTGTGCAGGTACCTCATTACAATTATGTGGGAGATTCTGTGCTTGGGTATAAGTCTCATATGGGAGCTGGTTCTATCTGTTCCAATGTGAAATCCGACAAAAAGCTGGTGATTGTTAAAGATGGGCAGGAGCAGGTAGAGACCGGATTTAAGAAGTTTGGCGCAATGCTGGGAGATCATGTGGAAGTAGGCTGTGGTTCTGTGCTGAATCCTGGCTCCGTGATCGGCAGAAATACCAATATTTATCCTCTTTCCTCTGTACGTGGCTGCGTTCCGTGTGACAGCATCTTCAAAAACGGGGAACCGGTTCCAAAAAGGGAAATGTAAAGGATATATAAGTGTAGAACATACAATAATATAGAACATAAAAATATAACATGAAAATATAACATAAAAAAACACCACCGGATAACCTAAAAGTTACCTGGTGGTATTTTATATCAGCTGGGAGTCAATCCCCCAGCTGATATAGCCTCCGGCAGGATTGCAGAGGTGCGCGT
>NZ_JBFKZO010000010.1:0-114383 GCF_040929965.1 Blautia sp. 1033sp1_1033st1_G9_1033SCRN_220408
CCAAAGGATGTCAGCATGTATGTGGTTTTGAAGGTACAAAAGCATTTGAGCAGTGGACTTGGTTCATTGCTTTTTTTGTATATAAAAATTAATTAGTTTGTAATTGTTTAGTACCCTCACCTGTTACTTCTGTTTAATAAAGAAAGAGGAAAATATGGTAGAAGACAGAATCAAAACATTGACGTCATGCAGGTTGTGCCCAAGGAAGTGTGGCGTGGATCGTATACATGGGAAAAACGGATATTGTGGGATGGATGGTCAAGTGAGAGTGGCCAGGGCTGCTTTGCATATGTGGGAAGAGCCTTGTATTTCAGGAAAGAAAGGTTCTGGAGCAGTATTTTTCACTGGTTGCGGACTGCGATGTTGTTTTTGCCAGAATCATAACATTGCTATTGGAAAAAGTGGAAAAATAATTACAGTAAATCGTTTAGCTGATATTTTTCTGGAACTGGAACAAAAAGGTGCAGCAAATATCAATCTTGTAACAGCCACGCAATATGTTCCGCAGGTCATAGAGGCATTGGAAAAAGCCAGGGATAAGGGATTTCATTTGCCAGTAGTATATAATTCCAGCGGATATGAAAGTATTTCTACAATAAGAAGTCTGGAAGGGTATGTGGATGTATATCTGCCGGACTTTAAGTATGCAGAGGAAGAACTTGCAGCAGATTATTCCAATGCACCAGAATATCCAACAACAGCTAAGCTGGCATTAAAAGAGATGGTAAGACAGACTGGTGACTGCGTGTTTGACAGAGATGGGTATATGATCCGGGGTACAATGGTCAGGCATTTAATATTGCCAGGGCATACAAAAAATGCCATAAAAGTGGTGGAGTATCTGAAAAAAACATATGGAGATCATATATTTATCAGTATTATGAATCAATATACACCCGTGTTCAAACAGGAAAAATATAAAGAGTTGAATCGAAAAGTAACTGTAAGAGAATATGAAAAAGTATTAAATGCTGCGTTGGAATTGGGAATAAGTAATGGATTCTTTCAGGAAGGTGATACAGCAAAAGAAAGCTTTATTCCAGATTTTGATTATGAAGGGGTATAATAAAAAAAGATCTTATAAATGGAAGGAGGCCGGTACTTTCGTACCGGCGCGTATGAAAAAGAAAAATATTAAATTAAGAAAGACATAATGCTTTCTACGAATATCAATATACATTAAAGATATGTCTATATAATGACGCTAATATGAACAAAATATGAATAATTAGAATTTTTTAAAACCATGAAAAAATTTTTTTATCACATCACCATCGTAGTCATTCTTTCTGAGTATTGTCATTTGGTAGATTTCTGCACGTAGTACAAGCTAATCAGAATTTTTTCCAGGTATCTTTTTTAAAGAGAATAAGAAGAGGGAAAATCTCAAGTCTTCCTGCTAACATATCAAAAATAAGTACACATTTGGAAAAATGGGAAAACAATCCAAAGTTCTGCGTTGGCCAACCATTTCCAGGCCTGGACCGATATTATTAAAGGTTGCTGCCACTGCAGTAAAATTCGTAGTCAGATCAAAATTATCTATGCTGATCAGCAAAACAGATAATCCAAAAACTAACACATAGACGAAAAGAAAAATATTGGTAGTTCGTACCACTTCATGAGGGATTGCTTTTCCGTCCATTTTGACCTTTTTGACTGCATTGGGATGTAGACAAAGGGTTAATTCTTTACGGGCAGTTTTACACAATATGATAAGTCGGGATACCTTGAAGCCACCACCGGTACTTCCTGCACAGGCACCGATAAACATAAGTAAAACCAAAATAGTTTTCGACAGGGCAGGCCATTGATTGAAATCAGTAGTGCCATATCCGGTTGTGGTTATAATTGAACCCACTTGGAAAGCTGACTGTTGAAATGCAGTGCCTATGTTCTGGAACAGATGTTTTGTGTTCAGGGCAATTATAATAGTAGAAAATGCAATGATCCCTAGATAATATCTTACTTCTTCGTGTTTGAAAGCCTGCGTAAATTTGCGTGTGAGGAGTAAGAAATACACATTAAAGTTAATACCAAACAGGATCATGAAAATGGTAACAATCACCTGGATGTAAGTACTATAGCCAGCTATACTGCTGTTTTTTATGCCAAAACCTCCTGTACCTGCAGTTCCAAAGGTAATACATAAGGTATCAAATAATGGCATTTTACCAATCAGTAAAAGAAGAATCTGTAACAGTGTCATGCCAAGGTAAATAGTATAAAGGATTTTGGCAGTAGACTGTACTTTGGGAACCAGACGGTTTACGGAAGGACCAGGGCTTTCCGCTTTCATAAGGTTCATATGATATCCTCCGGTTAAAGGGAGCAGGCATAGTATAAATACAAGTACGCCCATGCCACCGATCCAGTGTGTAAAACTTCTCCAGAAAAGCATACAATGGGATAAAGCTTCCACATCAGAAAGAATACTGGATCCTGTTGTTGTAAAGCCGGAAACTGTTTCAAACAATGCATCTACAGGATCTGGAATGCTTCCACTTATAACAAAGGGAGCGGCACCTGCAATACTAAGAATCAGCCAGCTTAGAGCTACTGTAACAAAGCCTTCTTTTGCATGGAACACTCTATTTCCTGTCTTTTTTATAGTAAGCAAGAAACCAATGATCAGACAGATGACCATTGTGATCAGAAATGCAAATCCGGACTGCTCTTGATAGATCAGTGCTGTGATGCAGGGAAGCAGCATAAAAACGGCCTCCAGCTTCAGAATAGAACCGATAATGTAAGCAATGATTGAATAATTCATAACAGCTGTACTCCTTTACCGATCCAGGATGTCACTGATATCGCAGAGACCTTTATTAGTTGTTACAATGATTACAGTATCACCAATCTGGATCGTATCTTGACCTCTTGGAATACGAACCATGCCGTTTCGATGAAGACAGCCTACAAGAAGATTCTTTTTAAGATTCAGTTCAGACAGAGTCTTGCCTAAAACAGGACAATTTTCACGGATCACAAATTCCAGGGCTTCGGCTTTACCATCCAGAATATGATAAAGAGTTTCTACATTACTGCCAATGGAATTTCGCATAGCGCGAACATACTGTAGAATATGATCAGCTGTGATATATTTGGGATAGATCACACTGCCGATTTCGAGGGAATCTATTACATCATCAAATGCCAGACGGTTTACTTTTGCTACAAGCTTCCCATCAGAAATACTTTTAGCAAAAAGAGACAGAAATACATTTTCTTCATCAAAATTGGTAAGTGCTACAAAGGATTCCACATCAGCAAGTCCTTCTGACATAAGAAGTGGCTTTGATGTCCCGTCTCCATTGATGATCGTGGCATTGGGTAAAAGATCACTGAGTACTTCACAACGTTCTTTGTTCTGCTCAATAATTTTTACATTGATCTTCATAGAAAGTAGTGCTTTAGCCAAATAATAGGAAATTGTGCCACCACCTACAATGATAGTATTTTTTACCTGATGTGTTTTTAAACCAATCTTTTTGAAAAACATGGCTGCATTTTGAGGAGTTGCCAGTATGGATACCATGTCTCCATCATGAATCACATGATTACCTCCGGGAATGGCCATGCCTGAACGGCTTTCAATAGCACATATCAGGATATCACAGCGAAATGTATCAGCAAAACGTGAAATCTGCATTCCGTCCAGTCCAAATTCTGGAAGGACTTTGAATTTTAGAAGTTCTACGCGGCCACGTGCAAAGGTATCAATCTTGATGGCTGAAGGAAAGCGCAGCAGTCTGTAGATTTCCTGGGCTGCAGCTAATTCCGGATTAATGATCATGGTAACACCGAGACGTTCTTTAATGAAGCTGATCTCATCACTGTAGATAGGATTACGTACACGGGCAATGGTGTGGCAATGTCCGGTTTTCTGGGCAATTAGGCAACAAAGAAGATTCAGTTCATCAGAAGCCGTAACAGCGATAAGAAGATCGGCTGTTTCAATACCTGCTTCCATCAGGGTATTAATGCTGGCTCCATTACCAATCACATACAATGCATCAATATCATCAGATATTGAGTTGATCTTGTCAGCAGAAATATCGATCAGTGTTAGGTCTGTATCTTCTTCTTGTAATTGTTCAGCAAGGGTGCGTCCTACTTTGCCGCATCCAACAATAATGATTTGCATAATTCCTCCATATTTGTATCATGTAATATGATATTTTGAAAATACCCACTTTATTATATCACTGTTGCTGTGGTTTTGAAACCGTATTTTTATAAGTCGGGTAGTATATAACAGTATACTATAATTTTGAGAATGAGTGCATCAAAGCAAACAGCACCGCAGGTGCGATGCTGTTTAAAATAAGAATAAGATATGACGGAGTATCCTGATTTATGAATTGCATTCCTTACATGAAGCAGTACAAGGGTTGTCAAAACTTGGATTAAATGCATAGAAATTTTTTGCATCCAGGTTTTCTTGAATGGAACGAAGTGCTTCACCAAAACGCTGAAAATGCACTACTTCTCTTGCACGAAGAAACCGAATCGGATTTGCGATTTCAGGCGTGTTACCTACAACGCGAAGAATGTTGTCATATGTGGCGCGTGCTTTTTGTTCCGCTGCAAGGTCTTCAAAAAGATCGGTGATAGGATCTCCTTTACTTTGAAATTCGCAAGCATTAAAAGGGATTCCGCCAGCTGCTTGCGGCCATATGCCTACGGTATGATCAATATAATATGCTCCTAAACCGCACTTTTCGATTTCTTCCATAGTAAGATCTCGAGTGAGCTGATGAACGATGGTGGAGACCATTTCTAAATGGGCCAGTTCGTGCTCCCATATAGGTTATCAGTGGTTTGAAAAGCCCGTATTTACTGGATTTTCGGGTATAGATCCAGGGTAAAAGTGATTTCATTTCCCTTTCGGAAAGCATTTTTCGTATCTTTTGTGTATTCCACCCGGTCAATCAGCTCTTTCAGCACATCATTTTTTGTTTTTACATCCCAGTCCCAGTAATTGGACAACAGATTTTCACAATGAGGGATAAAAACATTTTTCTGGGCAAGGAGCTGCCTGTCATGTTCCAGTTCCTTTTCAAGATCCTCAATGCTCTGTGTACAATCTATTATCTGCTGTGCATTTCTTCCAGAGCGTTCCAGGAAAACATCCGGTGAGTATATACCCTGTTCCAGCAGATCATACTGTTTCAGCTTCTGGGCGTTCAGCCGTTCCAGTTCTTCCTGTTTGGCTGTGATCAGCGTTTCTTTAGCTGCTATTACATACGTACCGGAATCATCTTGCAGGGTATCGTTCAGCTTATACTTTTCCGTAAGCTGTGCAAGGGCTGCAACTACCGCCTTTTCTACCAGAGAAAGCTTGCTGCTGACTGTGCTGCAGGACGTATAAGGGCATAAAAGCGTATCTTCCTGTGCTCTTCCAGCGTATGGACGGCGTACCATAGCACGCCCGCACTTTTTACAGAAGATGATACCGGATAAGGGATTCTTAACAGTATTATGTATGGATACTGGTCTGGGTGGATTTTTTTTTCTTAAGGCAACGGCCTTCTGATAGAGATCCCAGGAGATCAGTGGCTGATGGCGTCCATCCACCAGGATGCAATCAGAGGATCGGGGGCGGCAGACGGTCACAGATCCGTTTTCTACCTTTCGCACAGTCTTACGGGCAAGCCAGCGGATCTTACCGGCATATACTGGATTCTGCAGGATACCGGATACACTGGCTACAGTCCAGTCACGCCCCTGTTGTGTCAGAATCCCCATTCCATTTAATTTCCGGACGATCTTAGACATCCCCAGCCGTTCCCCATCCGCACCATCCACATACCAGTGGAAGATCAGGCGGACAACATCAGCTTCCTGGGGGATTGGACGTAAGGAAAAGCCTTTTTCGTGTTCCAGCTTCACACGCTCATAGCCATAGGGTGGGCGATTTCCACAGTATTTCCCCTCTTTTACAGAAGAGATCCGTCCGGCATTCAGTCTGCGTTTGATGGTTTTGTATTCCCGTCTGCTCATGAAAAGCCCGAACTCGAAATACTCTTCATCAAATTCATTGTTGGGATCATACACCTTGGAAGGGGTGATGATCTTGGTATCAGAGTATTGGAATGCCCTGGACACAACACCCTGGTCAATGGTGTCACCTCTGGCCAGACGTTCCACTTCTACCACCAGGACACCATCCCACATACCGGATTCCACTTCGCGCAGGAGCTGCTGCATCACAGGTCTTGCGGAAATGGTTTCGCCGGAGACAACTTCTTTGTAGATGGCACCGATATGGCAGCCGCGCCTTTTGGCCAGATCCAGCAGGATCCGCTCATGTCTGGCAAGGGTTTCACCTTCGCCCCTGGCTTCAGCTTCCCGGTCTGCCCGGGATTTACGCAGGTAGATACAATCATTTTCGAGACTGTTCATTGCAATCACCTCACAGATAATTCAAATTATGTGAAAATGGGTACAAAAATAACAGGCACACAGACGTTCTGTCTTGTGCGACTGCCCCGAAGATGATACAATATTTTTGCTTATGGAGTATCTCTTCGGAGATCCTTATCCGCTCTGGTGCTGGTAACACTGGGGCGGTTTTTATTTTAATTAAATTTTTGAGCAATCAAATTGTCTAAGCGTTCGAATAAATTGTTCGGAAAATTGAAAATATCCAATATGCTCTGCTTATTAAAAAGAATAGATGAATAAGGAGAAAGCGTGTTATATAATTCTGTTTGAAAGTTGCTGATAAGGTATTTATCGGACAACATTACTATAAGAGCAAGTAGAACTGCAAAAGTATCATTTTGCCCCATTCGGTTATTATACTCTTCTTCCGAAATTATATTAAAGGTTAAGGCAAGGGTTTGGGCTTTGGGAAGCTGAGGTAAAGAGATCATACTAAATGTTCTATTGCCATGTGCAATTTTGTTTCTATATTCTTTTGTAAGCTCAAATGCTTTTCTCACAAATTCTTTTGACTGCTCATTAGAAAAAAGGCCGGGGGTAATGAACGAATCACATATAGCCTGTTTATCATCTGATTTTAAAATATTGTACCACTCTATTGTGAGACCGTATGGAATGCTAGTTGTCAAAATCCAAGGTGGAACATGATTCTTATCATTCAAATAGTGTTGCATAATTGGATTCTTGGTATCCCTAGAAATTCTTTCTTTTAAGCTTCTTAATACGTTGGTTCGCTTTCCTCCTGAAGTACTATAGTTCTTTTTATATAAATAATCATTATCTTGCAAACAGCGAAAATCTGATGGGTCAGTGTAAACACCGTATTTTTGGGCTACTAAATACGATAGCCGAGATTTTAAAGCTTTTTCCAAAAACAATATGTATTTAAAGATTATATTATTTAGCGCTGTATCTACAAGATGTAAAGTATACAATTCGTTAAAATTAGTGCCGGGAATAAAAGAATCAGAATTTGGAACTTGCAAAAAGGTGTTTTTATATCCGTTAATAATTCCATAATAAGAATAATTTTGAAGTACTTGAATAGCAAATTCTTTGTTTGGAATATCTATATGGCGTTCTTCCATAATGGATATAAGTTCATCATAGGTCTTGAATGGTTTATCAAAAATGATATTATTTTCCATAATAGAGAAAAAATCCCTCCTTCCGCATAACGGTAAGAGGGATTTTCGCTAGTCATCTCTACAACGACCATTTCTGTTGATCTCCATCTTACCATTATTATTTTGTTATGTCAAGCAAATTTAATAAAATCACCTACATGAACTTTTTTGTCGATATTTGGCATACGTTTTATCTCATCGTCATTGACAAACAAAGGCTCTCGCTCAGTATAAGTTTGTTCGAGCATTGGTGAAAGTGGAATGGCTAAATTTACTTTGTGCATTATTTTTTTATTTTTTCTACAAACAGAATAATTATCTTGAACGTCTATAACATCCAATGTATCTTTTATATATATAAAATCGCCCAGAGGTTTTTCGTCTAGTCCAACAAGAGGTTCGCCTATAGAATAGATTTGAACGATATCGCCCACAGAAAGTTTTGATTTTCCAACATCAACAATAATAGTATATTTGTCAGTAATTCTTATAACATGTCCGAGTAACGAGGTGTCATTTTTTTTCTTCATAATAGCTCCTTTCTAAACACTATTTATTCTTTGCCACCCTCAGCAAAATGTTCATATACATATTATTTGTACTATTTTGCCAAGCGATGATGGCACGTTCGATTATTTTTTAGTTGATTCCAAGATCCTGAAGCAGTTGTGAAATATTAATTTTAAGATCGCCATAAATTCCAACAGTAAGTGGCTGGTCAAAAGATACGATCATAGGCGCAGCATCTTCTTCATAACGGTATACGGTAGTCCGTTTCTTGTCGGGATCCACAATCCAGTATTCACGCACGCCAGCATCTGCATACAGTGCATTTTTCGTATTGTAATCCATCCGGCGGCTGCTGGGAGATACGATCTCAGCAATGAAATCCGGGGCACCATTAATTCCCTTATCTGTAACTTTGCCTTTATCGCAGATCACAGCCACATCAGGCTCCACATAAGTTTTATCATCAGCAAAAAGAGTGACCGCCAGCGGAGCATGCAAAACCTGGCACGCACCTTTCTTCCTGCGGATGTATTCCCGGATGGTTCCGGAGATCTCCATGGAAAGCGTCTGATGCAGGTAAGTAGGAGCACCCATCATATAGATCTGTCCATCAATCAATTCTGCCCGTTCGCCCTCTGGGAGCGAATAGATATCATCGATGGTATAAATGTGTTCTTTCGGTAGTGGCATTATAAAACTCCTTTCTGTTTATTTTGAGCTGTGCTGATTAGGGCTATTAATTTTTTTCTATCCCATAACAGCACTTTATTCGATTGAGCCAGTTCAATAGCACTTTTTGTAAAATATTGGTTAGTAAGTACGGCGACCACATGGCAATTATAAAAGGTTTTTCCGGCAAAGGCTTCTTGTACTGCTTTATTTCCGATATCTGAACTATAGCATTTACATTGTATACCATATTGTATGCCGTCTTTCTCTGCTAGTAAATCTATACCCTGGTCGCCACTGCCTTTTGTTGTTCTTAGATTTTGAAAACCATTTAATTGTAATATGTTTTTGCAAAAAAGCTCAAATTCTATTCCGCTCATAGAATCGAAATTATTCATATTAGTTTCAATTGTTGGCTGCTGTAAGAGTTTAAATTCCAAAGGTAGTTCTTCATGATAAAAGGCTACTAAATCTTCTATTTTTCCAAGAGAAAGGTTTTTTAAATCAAATTTGGAAAAGAAAATTATATACAGCCCCGCACGATTACAGTTTAGTAACAATGGAATTAGAAGATCAAGACTGCGAAAATCATTTTTTAGAAAAAAAATTTCATCTATGATACATACAATCTTGGGCATTTTTTCATTAGCGCATCTGTTAAATGCGTCCATATTTTTGGCCTTTTGTTCAAGAAGCAAGGTAGTTCTACTCTTCATTTCTGCAAAAAGCCACTCTAAAGCACTATAGGTTTTATCAATAGAATTTACGACAGGAATAAATAAATTTGGAATGCCATTGTATACCTCAAAACCTGATAAACCTAAGTCACAAAGTATAAGCTTTAAATCTTCTGGGGCATTTGTTTGTAATAAGTAGTTTATAAACCTGATTTGGTAATCTTGGGTGGAATGCGTAATTACAATGTTTTGTAAAAAAAAAGATTTTTTCCACTATTGGAGTAATCAAAATCTACACCAATAGATGAAAGATTTTTTATTTTATTTATATCACTAACATTGTCAGATGGTGATGCATAAGAAATAGTTTCTAATTCCACATTGCTTAAAAATTTTTCAAACTGATTCATTGACATGAGAACTTTTCGTGGTGCAGTACCTTTTTCGGCTCCTACTATTCCTGCATCAGTAAGTTGATCCATAATTTTTGCGGCACGACCGAATCCAATCTTGAACATCTTCTGAAGCATACCAATGGATGCTCTTTCTTTCTCAATGATCAGCTTTGCTGCTTCTGCAAAATAAGCATCAACTTTTAATATATTGGGGCATATTGGTTCAGAAATATCATGCTGGTTACTCGGGGAATGATATTCGGTTCCCTCTATTTGCTTCTGTAATTCCTCTATTTGTTGGTTTAACAAAATACTAGATTTATTCATTTTATTTCACCTGTCTGATTTCAGCTAAAATATCAAGTTAAATACGTAATTCAATTAATCGCTGATGATATCCAGTCAGCCTGGATATCTGCTCAACAGTAAAATCCTTGTATTCTTCCAAAAGAGAATCAGGAAGCAATAGGTCTATAGCAAAAGTATTTGCTTCCAGTTCAAATTTGTCCGTGTTGAATTGAGTACGGGTATCCATAAAAATGGCATTAGCTTTTTTATGTAAGAACATATGCCCCAATTCGTGAGCAAGGACAAAACGCTGTTCGTTTTCAGAAAGACGTTCATCCAAATAAATGATATTGTTTCTTTGAAAATATTGATAAAATCCATGTACACCTTCAAGAGGATAATATACAAGGATAACATTCATTCCTTTAATCATTTCAAATGGGTCACGAGTCCGATACTTTCGGACAATTTGCTCAACCCGTCTTTTTATACGCATAGGCATCAGTCCTTTTTATATTTCTTAGGCGTATATTTTTCCTTATTCTTTTTCTTAGCCATTTCCATACCGATCTGCATAGCTGCCAGTATAGAATCAACTGCTTCCGGAGAAGCAGGGTCACCGTCAAACATCAGCCCTTCCTGAGAGAGAAGCTGCTCTTTAGTATGTTCGAGAATCTTTTCAATATCTTTTTCATCTCGAGGAGTAAGCTCTGAAGTTTTTTCGTTAGTGTTTTTTCCAGTCATCAAAAAATCAATTGTTACGCCAAAATAATCGGCTATTTTTTGCAATGTTTTAGTAGTGGGCGTGCTACGTCCCGATTTCCAATTACTTAACGCTGTTTGTGTTACGCCTGCTTCTTTTGCAACCTTGTAAGGGGTAACACCATTTTTTTGTAGAAGCTGTTCAAATACTTCATACATAAATTGTGCTCCTTTCACAAAGATAGCATACTTTCATGAAAGTTAGTAAAATGACTTGACTACTAACGAGAAAAGATGTATTATGTACTTACGCAAACGAAAGCAAGCGTAAATAAAATACTTTCACATGTGATATGCTTTCTTTTATAGAATGTAGTGGTTTTGTAATTGAAAGTATATCACAGCACGAAAGTAAAAGCAAGACATATACTTTCAATGGGAGGTGTAAAATTGTACGAAAAATATAAAGCCTTATTAGACAAATCCAACAAAACGACTTATCAGGTATCAAAAGAAACTGGAATAAGTCAAACTGCGTTTTCAAATTGGAAGTCTAAAAGATCAGAGCCAGGGATTGAAAGCCTAAAAAAATTGTCCGACTATTTCAACGTGCCAATTGAGTATTTTCTGGAGAAGTGACTGAAAGGAGGGTAGAAAGATGAGTAAGATATTCGTACCACATGAGCTCAAGACGATTGAGGTAGACACAGAAAAGAAAATCTTTCGTATTAATGGAGAAGATTTTGGCGAAGGATGCACAGGATTCCTGATTAGTTGTGCACCGGGAGAATTCAAGATCAGGGTAGAAATAGACACAATAGTAGAATTCGCAAATTATTCTGGCAAAGGAAAATTGCAGGAACAGGGATCATATAAAAGGAATTGACCCTTGGTTTTCCAAGGGTCAAAAAAGAATTAGATAAAGATACTTGCAAGGTCAAATAATTTGGAAAGATCTTCAAAGAACTGATGAGGTTTATTTTGCATATAAGCAATGCCTGTTTCTGTAAGCTGAATATCTCCTAGAATATTTTCCTTTAGGTATTTGGCACTTTCTAATTCACGAACTGCATAATTAATGTCCGGTCGGAGCCACTTTTTAAAGGCAGTGATTTGATAGATTTCGCCATCTTCAAATTTAATAGAATCTGATTTAGTAAAGCCAACACTACGGCGCCGTTTACATTCACAATAAATGATTTTGAACGCCATTAAAGTTTCGTTTGATAATTCCATACATTTTCTCCTTTCATAATATTCAGGCATGGCGGTGCCTGTATTTACAGAATAGGAGGGCATATCAATAAAGTCAACAAGCATTGATCAGGATATTTATAAATGAAGTAACCCGGTACAACCATTATCCATACCATAAGTACAGGAGGTGATTGCATGGCTGTAGCACAGACAATTTCATTTGAAGGTGGTGGCAAGATCCACATCCATAATGATTCTACAAAGAATGAAAGTAAGGAGCAGTTCCAGGAACGTGTTGATACAGCTTATAAGTATGCAATTCGATTTTACAGACAGAAAGCTGCCGGATAAGGCAGCGGAAAGGAGACAAGCCATGAAGCAAATGACCAAAGACACCATCACGGCCGGTGTGATCGGCACACTGGCAACTTACCTGCCGTTCTGGCAGTGGGATGGAACCAGATGGATGGGCGCAATTGTGCTAGGGGTGGTTGCCTGGTGCGCCCTGGTGGCGATGGAACCAGAGCCTAAAAAAGGATCCTGAAGAGCTGGGAACTCAACAGGATCCGGTGTCCAAATGGACATAAACAGTTTAGCACTTTCATTGTAGATGTGCAGAAAGGAAAAGTCAATGATCAAAATTGAAAAAGAAGAAGGCACAATAAATGCAGAATTAAAGGGAAGTACGCATACGCTGGTGGTAGAATTTCAGACTGCATTACATATGCTGTACCAGATGCTCGATGAGAGTATTGAAAAGACAGGAAACATAACACCACGAGACTTTATGCACTCAATGGTAGATATTGCGGCGGATAAAGAAAGGAGAAATAAAGATGAAGATTGAAGTCACGTTTGACAGCCTTGACGAGGTAAGGAAATTTACAGAGATGGTGTTGGTGGGACAGGCCACTGCACAGCCATCCAACACACAGGCACCTGTGCAGCCGGCTCCGGCGGTACATAACACAGCTGTTTCAGTCCAAGCGGCGCCAGTTCAGACCGTACCTGCACAGACCGTATCCGCTCGGGCAGTCCCGGTGCAGACAGCACCTGTCCAGACTGCCCCCGTGCAGACAACGCCAGTGCAGACGGCTGTTCCGACAAGTACGGTGACCTATACCATGGATGAGCTTGCGCGGGCGGGCATGTCCTTAATGGACTGCGGGAAGCAGGCAGAACTTCAGAAGCTCCTGAAGGAAGGCTTTGGCGTGGATGCCCTGCCGCAGCTCCCGAAAGAGCAGTACGGTGCGTTTGCCACGGCACTTCGGGAAATGGGGGCACAGATATGACGGCCCATCAGGAACGGAAGCACGCACTTTTAAGTGCTTCCGGATCCGGGAGGTGGCTGCGGTGTACCCCGTCCGCAAGGCTGGAAGAACAGTTCCCGGATACCACTTCCGAAGCTGCCAGTGAGGGGACACTGGCCCATGAACTGGCAGAGTTGAAGGTAAGACACTATGCGGATACTACAAACTTTACCCGAAGAAAATACGCAGCTGCCGTGAACAAGCTGAAAAAGGATCCCCAGTGGAAGGACGAGATGGACCGTTACACGGAAGAGTACCTGGACTACATCAGGACAGCTGCCCTTGCCATGAAGTGCACCCCGTCCGTCCGTGTGGAGGAAAGGGTAAGGTTCGCCAGGTATACCCATGAGGATCCGGGAAACCAGGTGGAAGGGAGCGGCATTGCGGACTGCATTCTTGTTGGAGGGGACACCATCCATGTCATAGACCTGAAGTATGGAAAGGGCGTGCAGGTGGATGCGGACCATAACCCGCAGCTGATGCTGTACGCACTGGGCGCTTATGATGCCTGCCGGATCCTGTACCCTGTGACAAAGGTAAAGGTCACCATCGTACAGCCAAGACTGGACAGTATATCCGAATGGGAGTGCTCCCTGGAAGATCTCTTAAAGTTCGGGGAGTATGTAAAGCAGAGGGCGGCACTCGCCTGGGAGGGGAAAGGGCCGTATAACCCTGGGACAGACACCTGCAGGTTCTGCCGGGCAAAGGCCGTCTGCCGTGCAAGGGCTGACCATAACACGAAACTTGCCTTTGGGATCGGGGAAATGCCGCCCACGATCACTGCAGAGGAAGCTGGGAAACGTCTGCTGGCACTTGAGGATATCGCAAAATACCAGAAAGACCTGCAGGAGTGGGCGCTGGGGCAGTGCCTGGCCGGTAAGGAGGTACCTGGTTGGAAAGCCGTGGAAGGACGCGGATCCAGGGACTGGACGGACATGGATGCAGCATTTGAGACCCTGCAGGGGAGCGGCATTGACGAGGCACTGCTGTATGAGCGCCGGCCGCTTACCCTTGCCCAGGTGGAAAAGGTAGTAGGGAAAAAGGAATTTCAGGATACGGTAGGGGAATACGTCACCAAGAAGCCGGGGAAACCGGCACTGGTGCAGGAGAAGGACAAGCGACCTGCCATTACAAACAAGATCACAGCCGGAGAGGCTTTTAAGGAGGAAATATAAATGGATAACGTATGCAATGTAACAACCGGGGAAGTAAGGATGAGTTATGCACACCTGTTTAAACCGTATGTGGCAATGCCGGGACAGGAGGAAAAATACAGCGTGACCGTGCTGGTGCCGAAGACGGACATGGACACCATGGGACGGATCAATGCAGCCATTGAAGCTGCCAAACAGAGGGGGATTTCCGAGAAATGGAGCGGGCAGTGCCCGCCGATCCTCCCAACACCGGTGTATGACGGGGACGGGGTACGGCCGTCTGACGGCATGGCATTTGGCCCGGAGTGTAAAGGGCACTGGGTGTTTACCGCCAGCGCAAAGGCAGATTACCCGCCGGAGATCGTAGACCGTACCGGAAACCCGATCATCAACCAGTCAGAGGTCTACAGCGGCATGTACGGCAGGGTGAATGTAACCTTCTACCCTTATGTGTTCGGCGGGAAGAAAGGGATCGGCTGTGGCCTTGGCCCTGTCCAGAAATTAAGGGACGGGGAAGCCTTAAGCGGCGGCCATGTATCAGCAGCACAGGCGTTTGGGGCGCCACAGCCACAGAGCGTACAGCAGGGGTATCCCCAGCCACAGGTTTATGCACAGCCACAGGCAGCAGGGGTCAACCCGATCACCGGTTTACCATACTGACAGAGGGGGCACAGGCCCCCTGTTGAAAACGGAGGGGCAGAAAAATGGCACATTTGAGTATCGATATTGAAACAAAGTCAAGCATAGAGATAGGGAAGGCGGGGCTGTACAGGTACGCACAATCCCCGGATTTCGGGATCCTGCTGTTTGCCTACCAGATGGATGAGGGGCCGGTGGAAATCATTGACCTGGCTCAGGGGGAGGAGATCCCCCGGCAGGTTGTGGAAGCCCTTCAGGATTCTGGCATTACCAAGCACGCATATAATGCGGCCTTTGAGTGGTACTGCCTGAATACGGCAGGCTACAGGACACCGCTGGAGCAGTGGAGGTGCACCATGGCACACAGCCTGTACTGCGGGTATCCGGCAGGGCTGGATGCCACTGGAAAAGCGGTGGAGCTCCCACAGGACAAGCAGAAGCTGGCAGCCGGCAAGGCGCTGATCCGGTATTTCTGTGTCCCGTGTAAACCTACAAAGAACAACGGGAACCGGACGTGGAACCTGCCGAAGCATGCCCCCGAAAAATGGGAGCTGTTTAAGGGATACTGCAGGCAGGACGTGGTTGCGGAACATAACATCCTGCGGCGCCTGGAGCAGTTCCCTATGCCGGAAGAAGAGGAACGGCTCTGGCAGATGGATGTGAGGATGAATGCATTTGGTGTCCGTGTGGATGAGGAACTGACAGACGGTGCCTTATATATAGATGAACGCAGCCGGCAGGACCTGATGGGGGAGGCCATGGGGATCACAGGCATTGATAACCCGAACAGCACCGTACAGCTGATGGAATGGCTGGAAAAGAACGGCACGGAGACAGACAACCTGCGTAAGGCAACTGTAACAGATCTGCTGGCAGGACAGCCCGCGGATAACGTGAAGCGCATGCTTGAGATCCGCCAGCAGCTTGGGAAGACTTCCGTGAAGAAGTATGAGGCGATCCGGAAAGCAAAAGGGGAGGACGGACGTGTCCGGGGGCTTACCCAGTATTACGGGGCAAACCGGACAGGGCGCTGGGCCGGAAGGCTTGTGCAGATGCAGAATCTCCCCAGAAACTATATCGGGACGCTGGATGAGGCCAGGAAGCTTGTGGAACAGAAGAATTATGAAGGGTTGCGGATGATCTACGGGAACGTGCCGGACACACTTTCCCAGCTGATCCGGACGGCCTTTATCCCGTCTGAAGGGAACAAATTTGTCGTGGCTGACTTTTCCGCCATTGAGGCGCGCGTGATCGCCTGGCTGGCAGGGGAACAGTGGGTGAATGAGGTGTTTGCCACCCACGGGAAGATCTATGAGGCGACCGCCTCCCAGATGTTCCATGTCCCGGTTGAGAAGATCAAAAAAGGAAACCCGGAGTACTCCCTGAGGCAGAAGGGTAAGGTTGCAACCCTTGCACTTGGCTACCAGGGCGGTACGGCGGCACTGATCGCCATGGGAGCCCTGGACATGGGGCTGACGGAAGAAGAACTTCCGGATATCGTGGCCAGGTGGAGGAACGCCAACCGGAGGATCTGCGACCTGTGGTACAGGGTGGAGCAGGCAGCACTTATGGTAATGCAGACTGCACAGCCACAGGCGGTGAACGGGCTGGTGTTTTCCCTGGAAGGCGACCTGCTGTATGGGCAGACCTTCCTGACTGTGCAGCTGCCGTCCGGGAGAAAGCTGTTCTACCCGAAGCCGTTCCTGCAGGAAAACCAGTTCGGAAAACTGGCACTGCATTACTACAGCACCGGGAGCAGCAAGAAGTGGGGCGTGGAATCCACGTATGGAGGGAAAATGACTGAAAACATCGTCCAGGCGGTCGCAAGGGACTGCCTGGCAGAAACACTGAAGCGGATCGAGGACAGGGGACTGCATGTGGTCTTCCACGTGCATGACGAGGTGATCATAGATGCGCCGGAAGAAACAACCGTGGATGAGATCTGCGGGCTGATGGCAGAGCCGATCCCGTGGGCACCGGGACTTATCCTCAAAGGGGCCGGCTTTGAAGGACAGTACTATAAAAAGGACTAGGAGGGCACCATGCAGAATAACAGATTGCTGAAGATCAGCACGGCGGGGAGCCGCAAGGCAACACACTGGCAGGAGAACGCCATCCTCTGGTCCGAGTTCACGGAAAAGCTGAAAATGCCGGTACGCAGCACGGAAACCATGGAGGAATACCTTGCCATGCCGAAGAGCCGGCAGGCGGAGCTTAAGGATGTGGGCGGCTATGTAGGCGGAACCCTCGCAGGCGGCCGCAGGAAAGCGTCCTGCGTGTCCGGCAGGGACCTGATCACCCTGGACCTGGACAGCATCCCTGCGGGGCAGACCCTGGACATCCTGAAACGGGTGTCCGGGCTTGGCTGTGCAGCCATGGTATACAGCACCAGGAAGCACACAGGGTATGCGCCAAGACTCCGTGTGGTCATCCCCCTTGACCGGACGGCAACCGCAGACGAGTACGAACCGGCAGCCAGGAAGCTGGCCTCCCTGATCGGGATGCAGTACTGCGACCCCACCACCTTTGAGGCGTCAAGGCTGATGTACTGGGGGAGCTGCTGCTCTGACGGAGAATACGTGGCAGAGGTGTATGACAGCCCATTCTGCAGCACGGACGGCCTGCTGGCCATGTATGGGGACTGGACAGATGTTTCCCAGTGGCCCCAGGTCCCGGGCAGTGAAGCCATAGAAAAAAGGCGCCTGGCAAAGCAGGAGGACCCGACAGCCAAAAGGGGCGTGATCGGGGCATTCTGCCGTACTTACACAGTTACCCAGGCAATGGATAAATTCATCCCGGGGATCTATGAAGAGACAGACGTGCCGGGGCGCTATACCTACACAGGGGGATCCACACAGGGCGGCGCGGTGGTATATGACGGGGACCTGTTCCTTTACAGCCACCACGCAACGGATCCCTGTTCCGGTCTCCTGGTGAATGCCTTTGACCTGGTAAGGCTGCATAAATACGGGGACCAGGATGCAGATGCAAAAGAGGGGACTCCAAACAACAAGCTGCCGTCTTTCATGTCCATGAGCCGGCTTGCCCTGGATGATAAAGCGGTATCCGACCTGATGTCAAAGGAACGCTTCGAGAATGCAAAGGAAGCTTTTGCAGCAGGGAATACCCCGCAGACAGGGCAGGAGACGGACGGGGATATGGACACCAGCTGGGTCTACAGCCTTACCAAGGATGCCAGCGGGCGTTTTGAAAAGACCATCAACAATGCGGTCATCATACTGGAAAATGACCCCCTCCTGAAAGGGCGGATCGTGACGGACGAGTTCGCCAGCTGCGGGATGGTCCTTGGACGGGTGCCCTGGGACGAGAGGGACGAAAAGCGCAGATGGAAGGATGTGGATGATGCAGGCTTCTACCGGTACATGGAAACCTTTTATGGCCTGACCGGCAGGGACAAGCTTGACAATGCCCTTCTTTTAGTCAGTTCCAAGAACCGGATCAATGATGTGAAAAGGTATCTGCAGGGGCTGGAATGGGATGGCCGGAAGCGCCTGGAGGGTCTCCTGGCGGACTACCTTGGGGCAGAGGACAACGAATACACCCATGCAGTCATGCGGAAGTCCCTGTGTGCAGCTGTGGCACGGGCAGCTGCCGGCGGCGTGAAGTTTGACTATATGCCTATCTTTGTAGGCCCCCAGGGGATCGGCAAGAGCACCTTTTTAAGCGTCCTGGGGAAGGAATGGTTCTCTGATTCCCTGACAACCTTTGAAGGCAAGGAAGCAGCAGAACTGATCCAGGGCACCTGGATCAACGAGGTGGGGGAACTGACGGCTTTTACCAAGCAGGAAACCCAGGTGATCAAACAGTTTTTAAGCAAAACGGACGACATATACCGTGCAGCATACGGAAAACGGGCGGAGAAATACCCCCGGCACTGTGTGTTCTTCGGGACGTCCAATGACACGGAGTTCCTGAAGGATGCAACCGGAAACCGGAGGTTCTGGCCGGTTGACGTAGGTGTCCACAAGGCCACGAAATCTATCTGGGAGGATCTCCCGAAAGAGGTGGACCAGATATGGGCAGAGGCCTATATGTACTGGCAGATGGGCGAGAAACTGTTCCTGCCAAAGGAAATCGAACACCTGGCAGAGGCGGCACAGAAGGAACACAGGGAGTCTTCCGGGAAGGAAGGGCTTATCCTGGAATACCTGGAAAAACCACTGCCGGCAAACTGGAACAGCATGAAGCTGATGGACCGCAGGACATACCTAAATGGGAACATGAAAGTGCCGGAGGGAACAGGCCTTGTGCCGCGTATGAGTGTCTGTGCGGTGGAGATATGGGTGGAATGCTTCGGGGGCGACCCGAGGTATATGCAGCGCAGGGACAGCACCGAGATCAACAACATCCTGATGGGGATCCCCGGCTGGGAGAAAGAAAGATCTTCCGGGCGGCATGGCATTTACGGGACACAGAGGGGTTTCCACAGGTGTCAACAAACTTAGTCAACAAACCAGAAAAAGGCAAATTTGAGACTGTTGACGTTGACAGGGGCAAAAAACATTGTCAACGGCATGTGACACAGTTTGTAGACAGCTGAAAAGCCCGAAAATCCAATAAAAACTAATAAATGTCTACAATGTCAACAAACTCTCTATATAAATATAAAAATAGATATAGGTAGGATACCTAATAGCACCTAGCGCGCCTAAAAATAGACACATATACGCGCGTGAGAGTGTTGCAGACAGGAGGGGTAAGAATGCGGGAAAAAGAGATTGAGAAAATCCTGGTGGATGAGGTCAAACGTCTGGGGGGCAGGGCATACAAATGGACAAGCCCGGGCAATGACGGGGTGCCGGACAGGATCGTGTTCCTGCCGGACACCAGGGTGATCTTTGTGGAACTGAAAACGGATACCGGGATGCTGAGCCCCCTGCAGAAGATCCAGATCGACCGGCTGAAAAAACTGGGACAGTGGGTGGAAGTGGTGAAAGGCATCCAGGGAGTAAAAATGTTTTTTCAGGACCTGGGCTATACGGACACGGCTTCCAGGATCGCGGCAAGATACAGCCTGGAGTAAGGAGCTGGAAGATGATTTTTAAACCACACGCATACCAGCAGCACTGCATAGAAAAAGTCGTGGAGATCCCCAAGCTGGGGCTTTTCCTGGACATGGGACTTGGCAAGACCGTCACCACCCTGACCGCCGTCCGGCAGCTGATGTACGACCGGTTCCAGGTGAGGAAGGTGCTGGTGATTGCACCAAAGAAGGTGGCGGAGGGGACCTGGACAAGGGAAAAGGACAAGTGGGAGCACACGAAGATCCTAAGGGTGTCCCCCGTGCTGGGGAGCCAGGCAAAAAGGATCCGGGCATTAAACACACCTGCGGACATATACATCACCAACCGGGAAAACGTGTGCTGGATGGTGGACTACTACCGGAACGACTGGCCGTTTGACATGGTGGTCATTGATGAATCCAGCAGCTTCAAGAGCCACACGGCAAAACGCTTCAAGGCACTGGCCAGCATCAGCAGCCGGATCACAAGGCTGGTGGAGCTGACCGGAACCCCGTCACCAAACGGACTTGATGACCTGTGGGCACAGGTATTCCTCCTGGACGGAGGGGAACGCCTGGGAAAAAGATACACACAGTTCCGGGAACGGTATTTTGACCCGGGGCGCAGAGGTGCAGACGGGATGGTCTACGACTACAAAGCCAAACCGGGGAGTGAGCAGAGCATCCTGGAGCGGATCTCAGATATCTGCATCAGCATGAAAGCGGAGGACTACCTGCAGCTGCCGGATCTGGTCTACCACACAGTCCCGGTTGTCCTGGATACAAAAGCCATGAAGGCCTACCAGGAGATGGAGCGTAAGATGGTCCTGGAGCTTCCGGAAGACGAGGAGGAGATCAGTGTTACCAGTGCCGCGGCGCTTAGCAACAAGCTCCTGCAGCTGGCAAACGGGGCACTGTATGATGACGGCCACCAGGCACATGAGATACACGGCTGTAAGCTGGAAGCCTTTATGGAGCTGATCGAAAGCCTGCAGGGGAAGCCGGCACTGGTTTTTTATAATTTCCAGCATGACCGGGCGCGGATCCTGGAAGCACTTGGGAAAACAAAGCTGCGGATCCGGGAACTGAAAAAGCCCCAGGATGAGGATGACTGGAATGCCGGAATGATAGATGTGCTGCTGGCGCACCCTGCAAGTGCTGCATACGGACTGAACCTGCAGCAGGGCGGAAACCACGTGATCTGGTTCGGGCTTACCTGGAACTATGAACTGTACACACAGGCGAACAAAAGGCTTCACCGGCAGGGGCAGACGGAAAAAGTGATCATCCACCATCTGGTGTGCAGCGGCACCCGTGATGAGGATGTGATGCAGGCGCTGGAGAAAAAAGACGATGTACAGAACTGGGTAATGGAAAGCCTGAAAGCAAGGATACGGGCGATAAAGGAGGGCAAACGATGATGAATCTGGCGGCAAAGATAAGGGCCGCAGGAGAGTCCTGTGGCAGGATGGATGGCAGACTGGCTGTAAGAAAGGTAAAATGCCAGGGTTGCGGCGAAGAGATCTGTTCGGATGAAGACCTGACGGATGTGCAGTATGTGAAGACAAAAAGAGGTTCGGAACTGTTTTTCCATACAGGCTGCATGGAAAATGTGTGGAAGCACGGGATCTGTTGAAGGAGGATGAGTTATGTTCCAGGAAATGAAGTTTGAGGATGCGATAAAAAAATATTTAAAAGGCAGAAAGGTGCTGGCATTGACAGACCTGTCGATTGATAAGGACCACCAGGATTATGAGTTGGAGCCGTTAGAAGATGTGCTTGCGCGCATGCGGTATTTAGTAGACATACCGGCTGTGGAGAATCCGGACTTTAAGGAGATTGTGGGGCGGGTGGAAATTCCGGAAAAAATGATCCCCCCCCAGGAGCCTACCCAGGAAGAAACAGAAGTAGTGCTTATGGAGATCAATAAAAATCTGACGCGGGAGTTAAGAGGCTATACCGGATTTTTACATATCCGCTGCGAACACTGCGGAAAGACAAAGACCTTCTGCACCAAACATCAGCTTAGTCATTACAGCTGTAAAGAATGCGGCGAGAAGACGGAGTTAAAGGATTTAAAACTGGCGTTTATCAACTGTGAATGCAGCAGCCGGCTAAAATATTTTACGAATGAGACCGCGGATCTGATCGAACTGAACTGTATAAACTGCGGTATGCCTGTCGCACTGAAATACAACGCAAAAAAGAATCTGTATGAGACGATAAGGAGTTAGCCATGACAGAAAAATATAAAACCTGTAAGACCTGTAAAGACAATGACAATGGTTTATGTGACCGTACAGGACAGCTGATAGAAGAAGATGATCATTGTGACTGCTGGCACAGTGACTGGCGGGATGCGATGATGAGGACGTTCCTTGGACGGCCAGGAACGGGAAGGAGCACGAAATGATTGAGATCATTAAGATGGAGCAGAAGCCGGTAACGGATCAGGAAGCTACCGAGGCAATAGGCACGATTAAATGGTACTGTGGCACTAGACATTGTCTTGATTGTGCTATTCAGGAAGTATGCGAAGAATATTTTGATCGGAGTGATTACGATCCGGCTGAATGGCCAGAAGTGGAGGTGCCGGATGCTTGATGAAAAGAGAGTGCTGCAGGTTGCCAAAGAATTTAGCATGAACCCGGACAAGGCAAGGAAGCTCCTGGAGGATGCCAGATCGGAACCGGCAATCATGAAGCGGATACATAAGTATGAGCAGCGTGTAGGAGGTGGCAACAGTGGAAGTCAGGATAACCAGGGAGCTCCTGGACAACTACCGAAAAATAAAAAGGGAGATCCCCATTCTTGAGTACGAGCTGCATGAACTGTGGATGACAGACAAGGGCATGGGGAACAGCGTGATCCTGAACGGAAAGAATGGATCCAAGAAGCCGGAAACGGTTGTTGGGTTCGATCAGGAGAAATACAACCGCCGGAAGAGGACGCTGAATCTGAAAAAGATACAGGCTGAAGCTGTGGAGAAATGGATTGACGATATCCCAGATGGTCAGACCAGATGTGTGTTCAAGATGTTTTACCGGGATGGGATGTCATGGAATAAGATTGCTGCCAAGACTGGGTTTTCACAGAGCCCAGACTATCCAAGGCTTATGATCAGGGATAAATTTTTAAAAGATCAAGGCGTAAAATAAAAAAAGTTCGTTTTATTCGGTTTTTTCGGTTTATAATAACAATGAAGCCGAAGGCTCATAAGGCCGGAAGCACACTCCTTCACGTAAAGACGGCCGCCAGGTGTCACAGCCTGGCGGTTGATTTGCCGGAACATAGCGCAGTGGTAGAGCAGCTGGCTTATATCCAGTGTGTCCCAGGTTCAAGTCCTGGTGTTCCGATCGGCTTCGAGAGAAGCTATCCCAACTACATACATTTTTTTTGCAAACGTCCTGTAGAAATACGGGGCGTTTTGTAGTATGATGAAAAAAAATGTATGTGTGAAGGGGTAGGCGTGAATGAGAAACGTAATTGCGTTTTTGAACATGAAAGGCGGCGTTTGTAAAACAACGTTATGTAAAGAAATTGGATTTTATTTGGCGGAAAAGCGTGCAAAAAGAATTCTCATAATTGATGTTGATCCGCAAGCCAATTGCACGCAATCTTTTTTGGAACGGTATGATATTATTAACAGCGAGTTAATTAACAAAGATATAAATCTACCTTCGATACAAAAGATTTTTTCACCTGGAGCAGGAAGATTAGATGAGCCTAAAATTGAAGAAATAATACTAAAGCTTTCTGATAATCTACATATTGTTCCCGGCGAATTGCGTACAATATTCATGGAAAGAGAAACAGCAGGTGGCGCTGCTGAACAAAGGTTATATAATTTTATTGATGAATATAATATAAAAGGAGAGTACGATTATGTTTTAATTGATTGTCCTCCAACATATTCTTTTTATACGATTACAGCATTACTGGCGAGTGATTTATATTTGATTCCTGTAACTCCAGATGCTTATTCATTATTAGGTGTTGATCTTCTACAGCAAGTTATAGAGCGATTAAAATCAAACTATAGAGTGAATTTTCAGAATCATCCATTGGATAATTTGGGTATTATTTTTACTAAAATACCAAAGAAACCAGGAAGTGGTATAAGAAATAATATTGAGCAAATTATGGAAGCTTATGAAGATAAGGAGATGCCTTTTTTTCAAAATCAATATTTAAAAGCTGGCAAAATCCCAACATCTAAATTATCCACGTTTATATCGGATAGACAGGATGAAAGCCTGAAAAATAATATAGAAGTGATAAGCGAGGAATTTATGAATAAAGTGGGGGAATACAATGAATAAAGAAATTTGGGCAAAAAAAATAAGATATATTAGGAGTTTAAAAGACGAAGAATTGATAAGGCTGGAGAGCTTTTCTGTAATAGTTAGTTTTATGCTCTCAAAAGAAGTATTTAAGGTAAATTCTGAATTGAAAGAATTTATGAATGAGTTAGGAATGGATTGTAAACCGTATCTAGTGAAAAGTAGAACAGCAATGTTAGCTAAAACAGTTAGGGTATTTGAAAAAGCAGAAAAACAGCAATTGTTTTATTATATAGATATTATAAATAAAAGAATTGATGAGCTGCCAGAAGAAGAGAAAAATGTGCAAGTAAATAAAAAAAGCAAAAAGAATTATATGAAGGAAGTACTTGAACTTTACGGAAGAAAGGATAAGTAATGGGTGAATACGGTAAGTTCATAAATAAATATTTTCCTTTTTCGGCTTCAATGGAGAATGAAGAAGCTTTATATCGATTAATATGTGAAAGCAACTTGATTTCTCAAATTATGCTAAAATATATTTCATTAGAAGTTGAATATCTTACTGAATCCAAATTGATATTCTATAAACGCTTTAGAGATGGCGTAAACAAATTATTGATGTATTTGCCGTTAAATGAAGAGATTGGAATATATGCATGTATGAGGTACTCTATTGAACATTTTTTGAAATTTGTATATGCAATTTATTTTGATGAGGAATTAGAAGTAATTGGAAGAACAGGATATAGGCATATCAAGGAAGATATAAAACAGAATACTGTTATTGCAGATGATATAAAAAATAAGTTGCAAAGAATATATTCATATTACGCAAAATATTCTAATGATGTGCATGCCAAAGAAATTGATGAGAACGAAGAACTTGTTTCTTTGGGAAGGATAATTAGAGCCCAAAATGAATATTCAAAGGAAATTGAAAATGATTTGAGAAATTTTTTAAATATTTCATATAAAATAATGAATAGCATATTTCATATAAGGTATGAGATGTTGAATGCATCAGAGCGGATAAATATTGAAAAATTGCGACCAAAGCGTAAAGAAATTGTTTTAAAAATTTTAGAATATGCAAGCTAATATGTACACACCAACAGGGCAGCTCTTCGGGGCTGCTTTTTCTATACCATTTTTTTTGAAAGAAGGTGACAGTATGGGAGGACGTGGCGGAAGCAGTAGCTTTAAAGCTGGCGGTAATGGCGGCGGATTGGATGTAACCAGGGATGGACAGACTACGCGATACTATTTCACAAACCATAATGGCACGAATTATTACCAGCGTGGAGTTGATGGAATGCCGGAACCTACACCAAATAACATGACAGAGAAGGAATTTAAACGGCGAGTAGAGGCTAACGGTGCGGTTACAAAGGCCGTGTCAAGAGAAGAGCGTAGCAAGGATGAAAAGAGATACAAAGCTGATCGTAGAGCGACAAATGCTTTTCTGGACAGAGAAACGGCATCAAACAGAATGCTTTCCAGTGGATCCAGGGCTGATGCAAAAGTAAACAGGGTGAACCGCAGACGGAGGGGATAATCATGGGTGACCAAAAAACAAACATTGCTTATGAAAATCTTGGGCGCCGTATGTACGAAGGTGTGGGAGATTTTGACATTCCAAGGGTCAGACCTACACAGATTGATATGCCGCAGGAGTTCATTGGATTTAATTACGCTGCCAGCATACGGGAAAGATCAGATAAAGGGATCCATTTTTTCGTGGATGATTATCAATTTAACCGTTTATGGGTAAATCCTGATAAGTATCTATCCATGCTGCAACAGTTCCGGTGTGTAATGACACCGGATTTTTCCATGTACACAGACTTTCCTAAAGCGATCCAGATATACAACCATTACCGGAAGCATTGGATAGGGGCATACCTTCAGGAAAATGGAATACAGGTGATTCCTACGATTGGCTGGAGCACTCCTGAAAGCTATGACTGGTGCTTTGATGGAGAACCTACACAAAGCATTGTGGCAGTTTCTTCTGTTGGAACCCAGAATAGCAAAAGGACAAAGGAGCTTTTCATTTCAGGATACAGGGAGATGGTCAGACGGTTAGAGCCGGAAACCATAATTTTCTACGGAAATATCCCGGAAGAGTGCAAAGGGAATATTGTGAGAATTCGGGCATTCCAGGAGAAATTTAAAGAGGCTAAGTGCAATGGGTGGTAGAGGGGCTGCAAGTGGAGTGAGCAATAAAGGAAGATCATATGGTTCACAATTTCGTCCTGTTTTGGATAGACATGGGAAACCACTAGTTGATGGAAATATAAAGTTTATAGAATCAAATTCAAGAAAATCAGAAAGCTTATTTGAGACTATGACACACGGACGTGTCTATGCAGTTACAGGTGGAAAAGATTTAATTAAAATAGTGTATTTTGACAATGACAATAGGCATACAAAAGAAATTAATTTTGGACATATGCATGCTGGTATGGATCCGCATATGCATCATGGATATTATCACAATGAGAATGATGGTATAAAAGGTGCTACGGGACTTTCTACAAAAGAAAAAGCAATGGTAGAAAGAGTAAAAAAAGTGTGGTATGATCATATTGGTGGAAGATAGTTTAGGCTGGCAGAACATGTTGATAGACAAGGCATCGGTTCAATTCCGGTTGACCACCAGGAAGAGACTCAGAAATGGGTCTCTTTTTGTATGCAGAAAAGGAGGCGGTCAGATGGCTACAAACAGGTCGGTCGGAAGACCACCAAAGTACAAATGCAAAGAGGAAATTGAAGAAAAAATTGACGCATATTTCAAAGAATGTGAGGGGGAAATCCTGAAAGATGATGAAGGAAAGATTGTTTATAACAAATTTGGAAATCCGGTAATCATTAACCAGAAGCCCCCAACCGTGACCGGACTTGCCCTTGCCCTGGGGTTTACAACCAGATTATCCCTGATAAACTACCAGGGCAAAAAAGAATTCATGAACACGATTACGCGTGCAAAGACGATGATCGAGGCATACACAGAAGAAAGACTGTTTGACAGGGAGGGAAGCAACGGGGCTCAGTTCAGCCTGCGGAACAACTTCAAGGGCTGGAATGACCGGCAGCCATCCGAACTGGATCAGGAAGAGCAGCGTGCACGGATCGCTCAGATCAAAGCACAGACAGACAAGCTTACCGGCAACAATCAGGAGATTGAGGACCTGGATGAGATAGAGGGGGAGATCTATGGCGGCGATAAGTAACTTTGTCAGGAAGAAGACCATCCCTTACCGGTTCTCTGAAAAGCACAAGGATTATATCCGCAGGTGCAGGGAGTGTTCTTACAACGTGGCGGAGGGTGCTGTACGTGCCGGAAAGACTGTTGATAACGTGTTTGCTTTTGCACATGAGCTGAAGACCACACCGGACAGGATCCATCTGGCAACAGGGTCTACTATGGCAAACGCAAAGATGAACATAGGGGATTGCAATGGGATGGGTCTTGAATGGATCTTCCGGGGCCAGAGCCACTGGGGAAAGTACAAGGACAATGAAGCACTGTTCATCAAGGGTCCGGCAACACATTACAAACAGAAGATCGTAATCTTTGCCGGAGGTGCCAAAGAAGACAGCTACAAGAAAATCCGTGGTAATTCCTACGGGATGTGGATTGCAACAGAAATCAACCTGCATCACGATAATACGATTAAAGAGGCTTTCAACCGTCAGCTTGCAGCGAAACGCCTGAAAGTGTTCTGGGATCTTAACCCGGATAACCCAAGGGCTGCCATTTATTCAGAGTACATTGACAGATACCAGAAGCAGGAGGAAGAGGGCAACTTCCCAGGCGGCTATAATTACATGCACTGTACCATCTATGACAACATCAATATCACAGAGGAACGTCTTCATGAGATCGAGAGTCGGTATGATGTAAATTCCATCTGGTACATGCGTGATATCAAAGGGATGCGTGTGGTTGCCAACGGTCTGATCTTCCGTAGGTTTGCGGATGATATCAGCACGAAGAAATTCAGTTTTGCTATGAAGGAGAAGCCCAGGGATATCATGGAGATAAATCTTGGCATTGACTTTGGTGGATCTGGTTCCGGCCATTCCTTTACAGCCACAGCGATCACAAGAGGCTTCCAAATGGTAATCCCATTAGCATCTGAGTGGATCAGCTGCAAGGATGAAAGTGGTAATGCCATAGAGATTGATCCGGATATGCTTGGAATAATGTTCTGTAATTTTGTACAGAGGATCCTGAGCCGTTACGGATATGTGACAGTGGTCTATGCAGACAGCGCAGAACAGACCTTGATTGCCGGGATCCGCAGCAGTCTTAGGAAGAACGGCCTTGGCTGGGTCAGGGTTGAGAACGCACTGAAAACAGAAATCAATGACCGTATCAATGCAACCTCTATCCTGATGGCGCAGGGACGCTTTGCATACATGGATGGGGAGTGTGACAGCCTTGTAAATGCCCTGTGCACTGCAGTGTGGGATCCCAAGGAGCTGACAAGGAATGTAAGGCTTGATGACGGAACCAGTGACATTGACTCATTAGACAGTTTTGAATATACGATCGAGCGGCAGATCAGCCAGCTCATCAGATACGGGTGATGAATATGAATTATACAAATATGTATCAGGCATTGCGGAAGATCCTGGATAAGGATGAGCAGATTGATTATGCAATGAGCGGCAGGACTGCAGCACACATAGAACTGTGGTCAAAGATGTATGAAGGCAGACCGCCGTGGATCAACGAAACAACGCAGAGCGCAGGGATTGCGGCTGCTGTATCAGGAGAGATCGCCAGACTGACGGTCCTGGAAGTAAAAAGTGAAGTATCTGGAAGCGCAAAGGCTTCATACATGGACGAGGTTTACCAGAAAGTCATAGAGAAGCTGCGTATCCAGGTAGAATATGCAGATGCAAAAGGTGGCCTGGTCTTCAAGCCATATGTGAATGCAGATGGAATATCCATCCAGTACATCCAGGCAGATAACTTTTTCCCCCTGGAATTTGACACAGAGAAGATTACAAAGTGTGCATTCCTGGACCAGTTCCGGAAAAATAATGAGATATACAGCAGGATAGAGGTGCACACCCTGAAAGAAGGTACCTTGAATATCCGGAACAGGGCATTTGTTTCAAAGACGGAAGGCATGCTTGGGACAGAAGTGCCTGTGGAATCCGTTGCCCGCTGGTCAGACCTGGCGCAGGAGATCACGATTGCAGGAACTGATAAGCTGCCTTTTGGTTATTTCAGGGTTCCACTTGGAAACAATCAGGATTCTGAAAGCCCACTAGGTGCAGCTGTGTTTTCAAGGGCCGTAGAACATCTGCAGGAGGCAGACCGGAGGTATTCGCAGATCAACTGGGAGTACGAAAGTAAGGAGACAGCCGTACACATTGCACAGAGCCTGTTGAAGTACAGGAAGGACACGGACAGCTTTGAGTATCCTGCCGGCAAGAAAAGGCTGTACCGGGCAGTGGAGTATAATACCGGCGCAACAGATAAACCGTTTATGGATACCTTTTCACCGGATATCCGGGATACATCTTACTTCAATGGCTGGAATCATCTCATGAGGATGATTGAGTTTGACTGCAATCTGGCATATGGGACGATTTCAGACCCGAACAACACGGACAAAACTGCTGAGGAGATAAAGGCCAGTAAACAGCGGTCGTATTCTTTCGTACAGAGCTGCCAGACGGCACTGCAGCACGCCCTGGAAGATCTGGTGGATGCAATTGCTTTCTGGTGTGATCTGTATCATCTGTGCCCATCCGGGACATACCAGACTTCTTTTGACTGGGACGATTCCATCGTAACGGATGTGGAGTCAGAACGGCAGTCTGACAGGCTGGACGTTTCCATGGGAGCAATGTCCCTGTGGGAGTACCGTGCTAAGTGGTATGGGGAAACAGAAGAACAGGCAAAGGCAGCCATACAGCTGCCAGAGGATACGGTGGTTGAATGACGCAGGGTGAGATCGAAAAGCTTGCAGTGAAGACAGGCAATATATTTTCAAGCCTGGAAATCCGGATCATGACAGATATTGTACGGCGGATCCGTGAAGCAGGCTTTGCAACAGCTTCTGTTGACTGGCAGATCAGCAGACTGCAGAGGCTTGGGCTGGCCGAGAAGGATATCCGTGATTGGATCCAGGAGGCACTGAAAGCGTCCAATGAGGAAATGGAAAAGGTCTTTTCAGATGAAGTGTATGAGCAGTATTACAGCCACGAAAGGGCATATAAGCTGGCAGGCATGCAGCAGATCCCATTTGATGAGAATGTACCTTTACAGCAGCTGGTAAAGGCTGTGAAGGCACAGCTGCAGGGCGAATACAAGAATATTTCCGGATCTATGGGATTTGCGATCCGTGACCCAACATCAGGAAAGCTTCAGTATTCGCCGTTGATGGACTATTACAGATCCACAATGGATCAGGCTGTAGTGGATATCAAGTCTGGGGCATTTGATTATAACACGGTGCTAAAACGGACCGTCAATCAGATGACCGCTTCCGGAGTGCGGTATATAGATTATGATTCCGGACACCGGGACAGGGTAGATGTGGCTGCCAGAAGGGCGATCCTGACGGGTTTTAGGCAGGTACAGGCAAAGATCAATGAGCAGGTAGCCGCACAGCTTGGGACAGATACTTATGAGGTAAGTTACCACAGGGGCGCAAGACCTACCCATCAGCCGTGGCAGGGACGGGTATACACAAAGCAGCAGCTGATAGATGTCTGCGGTCTTGGCACTGGCCCAGGACTTCTTGGATGGAACTGCTACCATGATTACCGGCCATTTATCCCCGGGGTTTCTGTACGGAGGTATACGGATGAGCAGCTGGATCAGATGAACCGGGAAGAAAACACACCAAAGACATATAACGGAAAGCAGTACACCGTGTATGAAGCTCTCCAACAGCAGAGGAAGATGGAGCGTGTCATGCGTGCACAGCGCCAGAAGATAAAGCTGTTGGAAGAAGGCGGGGCTGATGAACAGGAAATCATTGCCGCAAAGGCCAGGTATCAGGGGCAGATGCAGACTTACAAGGATTTTTCTGAAAAGATGGATCTTCCGGAACAGAAAAAGAGGATCATGCAGGATGGTTTGCAAGGAAAGTTCATGCCGACAAAAGCAGAGGTTGCAAAAGCAGAACGGATAGTCGGGGAAAAGATAGCAATGCAAGAAAAACACGCCCGTCAATCAAAATTTTCAGAGCGTTTTACTGAATTCAATAATGGTCAGAAAGATACAATCACAACTAGACGACTCATGAATAATCTGAACAAAACGGAGATAGGAAAAGAAACGGTTTCTTATATTGCAGACCACCCCAATTTAAATATTCAGATGTGCTATAAGATAGATCATGATCCAAGTGTAAGAGGATACCAGGACGGAAATGATATTTATATATTTGCTTCTGAGACAAAAACAGTACAGAACACGGCAGAGACTCTTATACACGAGATAACTCATCATAAATATGACATTGGTGATTCTCAGTGGGCCGAATGCGTATGTTTTGCACAAGAGTTAAAGCACAGAACCGGCAGAAATAGTTTGACAGGAAATGAGTTGAAAGATATAATTAAGACAGTAAAAGAATTATATCCAAAGCTTCCGTGGAGGTGATTTTGTGAATCCGTATGAAATGAACGAGATAATAAAAAGACTGAGAAACGGGGAAAAAGTGACCTGCCATCATTGTAAAAAAGGGTATTTTGAAACACAAGGGGATTATAAAACCTCACCCGGATTTCAGTGCAATTATTGCAAAGCAAGAATAAATATTAATTAATACCACCAGTCAGAAAAGGCCGGTGGTATTTTTATACCCATTTTTAAGTTGATGGACGAGGAGGTGAGAACAATGAAATACCGAAAGAAACCTGTTGTCGTGGAAGCATTTCAGCTGACGGACGATCCGGAATATGAATCCCCTCCCTGGTTCACCCAGGTTGTGGCAGATGAAAAGGTATGGATAGACCGGAGCCTTAATGACGGCCATATATCCGTGTACGGCTGTACGATCCAGACGCTGGAAGGCAGGATGCACGCCAAACTGGGGGATTACATCATCCAGGGCGTGAACGGGGAGCTGTATCCATGCAAACCGGATATCTTTCTGAAGACTTATGAAGAAGCCTAGGAAGGAGGTGATCCTAAATATCTCGGAGCTGTCCGTTAAACAGTGAACCAGCACGCGGAATCTTCCGGGTGTTATTTTTATACTCAAAATTGGTCAGATGATAAGACCTAAAACAGTCAGCTGTCTGGTGGATGGTTACACACCTATAAATAACCTATGGGATGGCAGAGAAAGGAGAAACATGAAAACAGAAGATTTACAGGGAAAAGGTTTAAATCAGGAACAGATTGATTTTGTCATGGCTGAGTATGGAAAAGAGCTGAATGCGATAAAGGCAGAGCGTGATGGCTATAAATCACAGCTTGATACAGCACAGGCCTCTTTGAAAGCAATGGAGGGGATTGATGCAGCCGGACTGCAGACAAAAGTATCCGATCTGACAAAGCAGCTACAGGGCAAGGACGCAGAGATCGAGAAGATCAAATCCGATTATGCCTTTGACGCCTCTGTTAAAGACGCTATCCGGAAAGCGTCTGGACGGAATGAAAAGGCGATCATGGCCCTTTTGGATGTGGATACTTTAAAAGCATCCAAGAACCAGGCGCAGGACATTGAAGCAGCGCTTACAGCCCTGAAGAAAGACAATGATTACCTGTTCCAGTCAAATGTGCAGGTTCCCAGAGTGGTTTCATCCACTTCCGGGATTAACAATGATGTTCAGACTAAAAAAGAGCAGGCAAACGAAGCACTGAGATCCCTGCTCGGAAAAGGAGAGTAAAGAATGCCAGTAAATATTACAAACAGAGCCGATGCGGAGGCGATTATCCGCGAACAGATCGTATCCAGTATTTTCCAGGACGCGCCGAAAAATTCCGTGTTCATGAGCATGGCGAGAAAGCTTCCCAACATGACATCCAATCAGACCAGGATCCGTGTACTGGATTTCCTGCCAACTGCTTACTGGGTAGACGGCGATACAGGTATGAAGCAGACCACCAGACAGGCATGGGATAACGTATATCTGAATGCCGGTGAGCTGGCTGTAATCGCGCCGATCCCGGATGCAGTACTTTCTGACGCGGAGTTTGATATCTTCGGGGAGATCACCCCACGTATCATGGAGGCCATTGGCCAGAAGGTGGATGCAGCTGTTATCTTTGGGGATAACCGCCCAAGGGAGTGGCAGGCAGATATCATTACCCTGGCAAGGCAGGCCGGAAACAATGTGGCTGCCGCCACCGGAAAAGATTATTACGATCTGATTCTCGGAGATGGCGGCGTATTTGCCAAAGTAGAAACAGACGGCTTCGGCGTATCTGGAGCTGTGGCACCGATGAACTTTAAGGCAAAGCTTCGTGGTCTTCGTGACACCACAGGACAGCCGATCTTCAAAAACAACATGCAGGATGTGGCAAGGTACACCTTGGACGGTGCGCCCATCACATTCCCGGAGAATGGAGGCTTCTATCCGGAAATCGCTCAGCTTGTGGTTGGTGATTTCGGTCAGGCTGTGTACTCCATTCGTCAGGACGTAACTGTGAAGATTCTGGATCAGGGTGTTATTCAGGATCCGGTAACAAAGGAAATTGTGTACAACCTGGCACAGCAGGATATGACCGCACTTCGTGTTGTATTCCGTATGGGCTGGGCGCTTCCGAATCCGGCTACACGGATGAACGAAGACCGTACCGGCTGTGCGTTTGCATACTTGGAGCCGGGTACTCCTGCTACTACCCAGAAAGTTACTTTTACCGTAACGGATGGCGCAGAATCCAGCCCGAAAGCGTATGCAGGTGCACGAATTAACGTAGACGGTGCAATCCTTGTGACTGGAGCTGATGGAAAAGCAGAGTTTAACCTGCGTGCAGGTACATACACTGCGAAGATCAGCAAGAAAGGCTTTATCACAGTGACTGAAACCTTCACGGTAGCATCCACTGCGGTAACAAAGGCAATCACTCTTACAGCACAGTCCTGATAAAGGAGGGAACGTCCATGTACGCTGATTATGGTTATTATACTGACGGCTATCTGCTGGGGCGTTCCCCGGCAGTGCCAGAGGCAGTATTTCCATACTGGGAAAAACAGGCAGAGCGTGTGCTGAATCAGTACACCTTTAGCCGTCTGGCTTCTAATTTCGGGCTTATTACGGACGAGGTGAAAGATTGTGCCTGTGAGCTTGCAGAACTGCTGTATCAGGCGGACAGGACCTCACAGCAGGCATCTGAACAGGGCGGATTCCTTACATCGTTTTCCAATGACGGGGAATCCGGAACCTTTGACCTGTCCCAGTCAAATTTCACAGAAGAAGGGAAAGCCAGGAAGACGAAGGAGATCATTTACCGGTATCTGGGGAACACCGGGCTTTTGTATCAGGGGGTGTGAGCATGAACCAGAATTATACCCGCACAATTACCTTATACAATCGGATTCGTGCCGGTGACAGCACGGATAAAAAGGAACACTGGAACCGGACGGTGCTCCATAACTGCTTCTGGAAATCACAGGTAAATACAGGCTTTAACGGTACCCAGGCAAGCGTCCAGAATACCTATGTGGTGCGGATCCCAAAGGATGAACGGTATCTTGCCTATGCAGAATATGCAAAGGATCCGAAGGGGCATTTTACAGCTTCCCAGGATGATCTTGTTGTACTAGGGGAATGCAGCGAAGAGATCAACGGAACTGCAGGGCATACAGCTGCACAGGTGCTGAACAGACGCAAGCCGGATGCATTTAAGGTGACAGCCTTTTCAGATAACACAGCATTTCCGCTGGCAAAGCATTACAGACTGGGGGGATGATCCTTGGACGCGAAGGTTGAATGGAACAGTACACCGGAGGAGATTGTAAAGAAGAAGCTTGGCGGCAGACAGGGAATGCTGTTTCTTGCCAATCAGGCAGCTGCTTTAATGGATCCATATGTGCCGGCCGATAACCTGGTACTTGCCCAGAACGTGGACATTACGGCTGATGATGATACAGGATATATCACTTATAACAGCCCTTATGCACATTATCAGTATATGGGCGAGGTATACGGCCCTAATATTCCAATCTATGACGGTGGGGAGCTGATGGGGTTCTGGTCACCACCCCATAAGACACCCACAGGCAGGAAGCTGAAATACAGCACATTCCGGCATCCTCTTGCAACAGATCACTGGGATCAGGCCATGATGACGGCAAGGAAGGACGAACTGGCAGCTGCATATACAAGGTATCTGAAGGAGGGCGGCCATGACAAAACATGATGCTGTTAAGGCATTTTTTGAACCAAAGGTTGAGGAATTGTGCGGGGACATCCTTAACTTTAACTTTTCCCCGGAATCCCCTGACAGTTTTTCACTGGTGACGCAGTATTCAGATAAGGTTCTGAAAAAATATGTGTGTGGGGATGAACAGAAGGCCTATGGATTTTCCATTATCATTGTAAAGGCCTATTCTTCCGGGCAGGACGACCTGAACCTGGAAGCTATGAATTTTGCGCAGGCTTTTATGGACTGGCTGGAAGACCAGGACAGGCAGAAGAATTACCCGGACTTTGGGGAAAAATGCAGGATCCAGAAAATGGAAAACCTGCAGAATATGCCTAACCTGTCCGGGGTGAATTACCAGGAAGGACTGGCGCGGTACATGATCCAGGCACGGATTGTTTACCGGACCATTGCAAATGATTTTTAAAGCCCTGATGGGCAGAAAGGAAGAAAAATATGATTGAAAGAAAATATCTGGCGCATTATCTGGATTCCAGTTTTGGAGGAGAAACAGCTGCTTATGTGCGGATTGGCAAAGACCTGGAAGAATATAACGAAGAACTGAATCCGGACGTTGAGTTGAAGAAAAATATCCTGGGTGAGCAGTCCGTGCACCATTCCGGATATGAAGCCCAGGCAGATGTGGATCCGTTCTATTATGAGGATTATGACGATGCTCTGTCCAATAAGATCCTTGAGCTGGCTAACACCAAGGCTACCGGTGATAAGTGCAAAACCACCATGGTGGATGTGCTGCTGAAACCGGGAGCCACGGAGGATGCAGCACCAACCAGCGTTTGGGCTTACAAAGAAGATGTATACATCATCCCTAATTCTGTGGGCGGTGATACATCTGGTATCCAGACACCGTTTACTGTGTATAAGGCAGGCAACAGGGTAAAGGGAACCTGGAATGTGACTACAAAAGCGTTCACAGCGGATGCAACTGCGTGATCATAAGGAGGGCATAGACCATGGCAAAACAGATAAAAACCAATATTTCCATTGAGGAATATGAGTTTCTTGACGCAAAAGGAAACCATCTGTTTACCATCTCCTTTAATCCGGCGGACATTGATATTGCCCGCCGGTATGACAAGGTGGTGGAATATCTGAATGAGGCGGCGAAAAAGAAATTGGAAACCCAGGAGGCACTGTTTGAGCTGGGGGACGGTTTGAAGGAGAAGCTGGATGGGCTGTTTAACGCTGACATTTCTACCGCTATTTTTTCCGTGATGAATCCGTTTACACCGCTTGCAAACGGGAAGCTGTATGTGGAGGAGATTGTGGAACAGCTGGGTAAAGTAATCGAAGCGGAGATGAACATCCGGCTTAAAAAGGTACAGAGCCGCCAGAACAAATATACGGCAAAGTACCATAAGTGATGAATGCCTGGGAGCTTCCCACTTCTCTGCATGTAGGCGATACGGATTATAAGATCCAGACAGATTTCCGGGTAGTTCTGGACATTTTGGAAGCCATGAACGACCCGGATCTTTTTCTGCCAGATGCATCAGAAGAGGAGATTGCCTTGGTGAGGAGTGACACCATGGTACAGATCCTCTATGAAGATTACCAGACAATACCGCCGGAAGACTTGGCAGAAGCCTGTGAAAAGGCATTGGACTTCATTGATATGGGAATGAAGGATGATGGGAAGAAAAAGCCCCATACCATGGACTGGCAGCAGGATGCCCAGATCATCATTCCTGCTATCAACCGGGTTCAGGGGTGTGAGATCCGTGCGCTTCCCTATCTTCATTGGTGGACATTCCTGGGGGCTTATATGGAGATTGGTGACTGCCTGTTTTCACAGGTGGTCAATATCCGGCAGAAGAAGGCAAAACACAAGAAGCTGGAAAAGTGGGAAAAGGAATTTTTGAATGCAAATAAGGATCTGATCACCTTGCAGAAGAAGATCAGTGTGGAACAGAAAAAAGAAATGGACAATCTGGAAAAATGGCTGTAGGAGGTGAGGTGTAAATATGGCTGATGGAAAACTTGTAATCGATGTAACCGTGAATCAGGTGGGGGCAAAGGCCGGTATGCAAAAGCTGGAAGCATCTCTGCGAAAAATGGCCGAAAGCGTAAAAGGAATTGGGGAGACTGCCGAGTTGGCTATCCGAAAGCAGATAGATTCTTTTTCCAGATTAGGTTCCCAGTATGATAGACAAACACAGAAAGTAGAAAGCCTGAAACAGAAGCTGACGCAGCTGTCCGAGGTGAAGGTTGAGACAGATGAGTATAAAAAACTAAGCTCCGAACTGGAAACATTGGCGGATAAAGGCGCTGAGGTAGAAAGTAAGCTGTCTGAGTGGAAGGAACTGGGCGTTCCCGAAAATGAATCAGGTAGTTTTAAGGCGCTTGAGAAAGAACTGGATCAGCTTGAAGAAAAAATGGATGTTATCCAAAACAAGCGGGCAGAAATGAAACAGAATGGAACCGCTTATAATAACCCTGAAAGTTCACAGGAGTACAAGGATACAGCTGACCAATTAGTGGCGGAACAGGAAAAACTGGATCAGATGAACTCACGCCTGGGAACTTCATACGATACCATCAAGCTTAAGATTGATGAATACCGAAAAGCTTTAAATGAAGCGGATAGCTCTGTCCAGAAAAACTCACAAAGTACCGGTATCCTGTCGGCAGCGCTTAACAGTTTAAAGAAAACATTTTCCTTTATACTGAAAAAGGCGCAGGCTCTTGCATCTGCATTTGGCGGAACAGTGGTGAGGGGGCTGAAGAAAATGTCAGCAGGTATCCTGGGAATCCACAAGTCTGCAAACAAAACGACTCTGACGCTAAAGAACCTGTTGAAGTACGGCCTGGGGATCCGCTCCCTGTTTGTGCTTTTCAATAAGCTACGTTCAGCAATCGTTGACGGGTTCAAGAACCTTGCACAGTACAGTGGATCCACCAACAACAGTATATCAGCACTGACAACGGCACTTACCCAGCTGAAAAACAGCTTTGCCACAGCGTTTAATCCGATCCTGTCCGTGGTGTCACCGATCCTGGTTACATTTATCAACCAGATTTCCAAAGCCTTGACCTATGTAGGAATGTTCATAGCGGCGCTTTCCGGGCAGAGCACATTTACAAAGGCCGTGGCTGCACAGGAAGATTATGCTGCCAGTCTGGACAAAACCTCACAGAATGCGAAAAAGGCTAAGAAATCCCTGACTGGGTATCTCAGTGGCCTTGATGAGATCCAGCGGTATGACGATAAGAAAACGGATGATACTGGCTCCACAAAGTATAAAGGACCGTCTCCAAGTGAGATGTTCGAGGAAACGCCAATTAATTCTACAATCAAAGATCTGGCAGATAAGATCAAAAAGCTTGTGGAAGAGCAAGATTGGGAGGGACTTGGAAAATTTGTTGCAGATGGCATTAATACCGGCCTGCAGTACGTATACAACGTGATCAGTTGGGACAATGTGGGGCCGAGGATCACGGCGTTCACAACCGCATTCACGACTGCATTTAACAGCCTTGTAGCAAATATTGACTGGCCACTTTTAGGGCGGACACTGGGAGCCGGACTGAATACTGCTGTATATACCCTTAATCAGCTGATCGGAACAGGCGGAATTGATTTTGCACAGATCGGAAGAGGTCTGGCAAAGGCTCTGAGAGGGATGATCGGAGAGATTGACTGGAAAGCCCTTGGAACCCTGTTAGGAAATAAGTTTATGATCCCGTGGCGGATGCTTTCTGGATTCGTAAAGGAAATGGGGCAGAAAGACGGCGCAGGGATCACCGGATGGAGGGCTCTTGGAAACGGTATCGGGAAAGCCATGACCGCCATGTTCCAGACCATCAGCATGTCTGATATTGCAGATGCTATTGTTGGTGTGATCAACGGGGCGTTCGATATCCTTGCAGGCTTTAATGAGGAATTTGACTGGGATGGCTTTAAGGAAAACCTGAAAACCGGATTTGAAAAGCTGATCAATGGGATCAAGTGGGAAGATAATGGAAAAGTTTTTGGCGATTTCTTAAATAACCTTTGTGACTGTATAGAGGCCGGCCTTGATGATAACACGTTCTATGATCTGGGAGAGGGTATTGGTACCTTTATTGCACGGCTTCCCTGGTTGAGACTTTTGAAAGATGTGGGCCGTGCGATCATTGATGGTATTGGCGGTGCGTTATCAGGGCTTTGGAATGGTGAAGATGGGCTTTCTGGGAAGATCCTGGCAGGAATTTTACTGGCCATGACTGTAATAAAAATCAACAGCATTACCGGTGCCGGAGATCTTGCATGGACTATCACCAAAGCACTTGCATCAAAGTTGGGTGAAACGGAATGTGTAAAGCATTTGACCGGAGCAATCAAAAGCCTGCTGACTGGAGGGCTTTCCGGAGCAACAGAGGCGGTCGAAACTCTTGGTGAAGCGGCTGCAGGTGCCAGCGGAAGCGGCGGTGTTGGCGCTCTTGCAAACAGCTTAGGATCCTTCATTGGAACCGCCGGCATACTTGCCCTGATTGCTGCAGGGATGGGCGAAGGAACAAGAAAGCTTGCCGCGTGGGGAGATGAACTGCAGGGTGGAGATGGAAAAGTGTCCCACTATGGCACAACCATGCAGGAACTGGCAAAGAACCTGCAAGATGCAGGAACAATCTCCGGTGATACCAGGCAGGATCTGTTTTTTCTTAATGAGCAGCTGGAGGATACATCAACCCCGGAAGAATATGGGAAGAAGCTTGGGGATGCATTGTACAATGCCGGTGTTAATGCTTCTGAGCTTGAAGGGGCATTTGGTACGCTGCAGACCCAGACAAGCCTGACGGATGATGAAATTGATGCTATTACAGCTGCTATCGGGTATCTGAAAGATAAGACGACAGAAGCTAAGGATGTTACAAAGCTGTCTGCCGATCAGTATCAGGGGATGCATGACAAGTTACAGGAGCTTGGTATTGAACTTGGACTGACAACGGATCAGCTCAACGGTATCGATACAGCCCTGAATACACAGAAAGCATCCGGAGCAACTGCGGAAAAGGCTTACAAAGCTGTGAAAACTGCCATTGAAAATGTGGGTACTTCTACAGAGAATGTGGATAAGATCCTGGACACTCTGTTTCCACAGTCTTTAATGACAGCATCCGATTCAGCAAAAGAGCATTCCAAGGATATCAGTGAATCTGCAGATGGAGCCATTAAGAAAGTAAATGATTCTGTGGAAACAGCTTCTGAAGGGATTGGCACAGCGGCAAAGAAAACAGAAGAGGCAGCTGAAACAATCGGTACCTCTGCTGAGAACATCAAGAAAGATACAGATGACGCATTTGCGGATGTGGAAACGACTTCCTCTGAAAAGTGGGGTGGAGCATATAAGTCCGTATCTGACAATGTGGGTTCCATGTCTTCCGACACCAAAAGGGAAATGGACAGCGTAAAGTCCACCGTCCAGAGAAGCTGGGGTGATATATCCAGGAATACCGGAACCTATTGGGATAGGATTGCCAAAAAGGTTACAGATCATCTGGAGGACATGGCAGAGGCTGCAGGGACAGCAGCAGACCGGATTGCCCGAGAATTAAATGGTGTGGTTGACCGGATCAATGGCACAGTTGGAAACATCAACAATGCGTTGGCTTGTGTGGAAAACGCTTTTACGTTCACCTACAATTACGAAAACCCGGTAACAAAACAGAGCCAGAGGTACAGATCCTGGCTGAATCTGCCAAGGATCAACACGATTCCATACCTTGCTACCGGTGCAGTTATCCCGCCAAGGTCAGAGTTCCTTGCGGTTCTGGGTGATCAGAAGCAGGGAAACAATATTGAGGCACCGGAAGGACTGCTCCGTAAGATTTTCCGGGAGGAATCTGGCGGGAACCAGGGTGGCGGTAATATGCATTTTACAGCCCAGATCAACCGCAGGACGTTATTCGATGAAATGATCAGCGAAGCAAAACTACGCCAGATGAACAGTGGCAGCAACCCATTTGATCTTTAGGAAGGAGGTACACATGGCGGCAAAAGAAAGGTTTACGCTTAATAGTCAGATCATATGGCAGCCTGACAAAGATCTGGGGTATTCCCTGGAAACCACGTATACAAAAGATAGTACCCGGTCCCAAGGTGGGACTGGGCATTTTACGCCTATGTTTACAGTGGAGCAGTTTGCTTATACGGCATCCAATGTTCCCGTTGCAGAAGTCACAAAGATCCTGCAGATTATAGGAAAGGGAAAATCATTTACCCTGCACGCATTCAGTCCTTATTACGGAGCGTGGAGGGATGCACCTTTCTATGTTGGAAAGGGAAACCTATCCATTGGGATTTTATCAGAGGATCAGAAAACAATAAGCAGTCTGACATTTAACATGCAGGGGGTAAAACCGTTATGATCAATGTAACCAATGAATTTAAAGAGCTGATGAAGACCAGGACTGACTTCAAGGAGAATGCACAGATTACGTTTGCGGATGGGAGCACACTGAATCTGTCTGAAGATGATTTCTCCATGTCAAATAATGGTGTGGTGGACAGTGCAGGGGCAAATTCTATTCCCCTGGGCTGTGCAATCTGCCGGAATATCCAGATAGAACTTCTGAATGATGACGATCATCTGAAAGAGTATGACTTCTACGGAGCAAAGATCCGGCTATACCTCACCTTTGAACTGTCCGAAACTACAGAGAAAATTGAATACGGCACTTACACAGTGATCACGCCGGAAACTTATGGGACGACTGTTCTGGTGACGGCAGTTGATGATATGTATAAAGCGGATAAGGCATATACAACAGCACTTCCTTTTCCGGCAACAGCTGCGAACGTGCTGGCAGATGCCTGTACGATCTGTGGGATTACTTTGGGGAGCATCAGCTTCCTTCATAGTGATTACGTTATCCAGGAAAAGCCGTTTGATAAATACACCTACCGACAGGTCATCGGCTATATTGCAATGATCGCTTGCGGAAACGCAAGGATAGACCGGACCGGCCACCTGCAGATCATGACATACAGCTTTGACTGGACGAATGCCCATAAGCTTACTGAATGGTCAAATCTGACTGTTGATACCAGCGATATAACCGTCACAGGTATACAGATGGAGCGCACAGTAAAGCGGACGATTGACAGAAAGGAACAGGACGTAAAAGAAACAGTGCTTGCAGGAACGAAGAGATATGTACTGACTGTTGCAAATCCCCTTGTCGCAGGCAATGAGGGAACTTTGATCTCATGGATTTATGCAGTTTTTAAAGATGTGTCTTTCCGTAAGTTTGAAGGAGACAGCTTCGGGTATCCGATCGCTGAATTTATGGATATGGCGAAAATCACAGACTGGAAAGGGAATGAATACAACACTTTTCTGACGGATGTAAATTTTAACTTCTTTGGATTTACAACCATGAAGAACAGTGCAGAATCCGGACTGAGGCTTGCCAGTCAGTACAGTAACGGAGAAACCAGGGCAGATATCAAAGCAGCTGATCTGGTGAGTAGGGAGAGAACAGCAAGGGAAGCGGCTGTGCAAGAGCTTCAGGATGCAGCTGCCAATGCCAGCGGTATGTATGAAACCAGGGTGGAACTGGAAGACAAAAGTGTGATCACTTACCTGCATGACAAACCAACACTGGAAGAATCAATGGTTGTTATCAAGATCACTGCAGAAGCGGTAGCAGTTTCCAATGACGGAGGGAAGACATATCCATACGGTATGATCCTGACCGGTGATATGATCACCAAGATGCTGTATGCAGAAGGAATCAATGCAGATTATATCGATACAGGTACTCTTGTAGTCAGAGATAAAGATGGAAATGTAAAATTTCTGGTAGATCTGACTACAGGGCAGGTGGTCATAAATGCAGATTCCATCAAGATCGGTGGGCAGACTGTGGGGGATCTCATTGATGAGAAAACCAAAAGTCTTACAAGTAACCTGGTCATGAGCCTTACCAGCGATTACAGGGCTATTTCCGTGGACAGCAACGGGGATTATGGTACTTTTCCAGATGATATCATTACTGCACCTGCAGTTATGTATGGATCAGAAGATGTTACAGGGCAGTGTACTTATACTGTTGCCAAGTCTGACACCTTGACTGGTGCCTGGGATTCTACTAAAAGACAGTACACAGTTACAGGATTGACTGATGACACCGGATGGGTGGATATCACGGCTGTATATCTGGACAACCTAAGGGTCACAAAGAGATTTTCCGTTGCAAAGGTGTACGGCGGTGAAAGTGGCAGGACGTACAGCCTGATTAGTTCCAGCCAAATCATTAGAAAAACTGCTCAATCAGAACTGACACCGACATACGTTGATTTTACAGCTTACTACACAGTAGGAAAAGATATAACAAAATACCCTCTGAATGGTCGGTTTGTCATAGAGGAGGTGTTGAATGATGATGGTGTCTGGAGGACTGTATACACCAGTACGCAGGACGAATCAGAGGTGCGCAGGTCACTGTATACGATACTGACCACCAAGAATGGAAAGGTTCCCGTATCAAAAGACGGAAAATACGCTTTTGGATACCCAAGGGATGTTACCTCTATCAGATGCAGGTTCTATGCAGCAGGCGGTACTACTCAGCTTCTGGGAGAACAGACTTGTGCTGTTGTAGCAGACGCAACCGCACAGCTGTCCCAGTCAGATATCGTGGAGATCCTTAGTGATGGCGGCAGATGGAATGGACTGTATTACATAGATGGCAAGTTGTATATTTCATTCAGTGCGATGCTTGGTGGGGCGCTTACACTTGGAGGAATCGGAAATGGAAATGGTAAATTAGTAATCCGTGATAGTTCAGGAAAACAGATTGGGTACATTGATAATACAGGTGTAAATTTTGAAAAAGGTAAATTTTCTGGCTCACTTGAAGCTGCAATAGGAACATTTGCAGGTGAATTAACTGCACCTACTGGAAACATCGGCGGTTGGAAGATTAGTAATAATCCCCAGTGTATTTATTCAGGTGATGAGCCTGGAGATCCCGGAATAACATTGTATGCTTCTGGAAGAATGTTAATACAGTACATTGATACATCATCTGGTGTTATAGAAGCTGGGACTGGTCTCGATGTAATAGACGGTCGAATACACACGTGGCAGCAAACTCTGGAATCTGCAACATTGACTGATTGTGATCTGTCAAACCCAACAAGACTTTTAGATCCTCCAACTGTATCATCAGGTGGACATATTGTTTTCGCAGAAGATGGAAAGACGCTGGCATATTTAGGCAGTTCTTCCAAACGATACAAAAACCATGTAAAAGACATATCCGAAGAAGATGTGCAGAAACTATTTGAAATTCCGGTTGTGTACTTCAAATACAAACCTGGATATTTGGAAGATGATGATTCCAAAGTTGATACTCCAATTCCAGGATTTTATGCAGAAGATATGGAACAGGCTTTCCCAGATGCCGTCCGTTACGAAAACGGAAAGGTTGAGGACTGGAATTACAGAACATTAATCCCGGCAATGGAAAAACAGATCCAGATTTTATATAAGCAGAACCAGGAACTTATGAAAGCAATAAAAGAATTAAAGGAGGCACAGAACAATGGCAACAAGCTTTGAACCAATTAAATTTGCAAACTTAACAGAAAAGACAACTGCACCGTCAGACGCAGACATTATCGTGATTGAGGATTCCACAGCAACCAAGAAAGCAAAATGGAGCAACCTGATAAGCTGGATTAAGTCCAAGTTGAATATCGGGTCCGCTGATATTTCCGGTATCGGTGATGGAACAATAACCGGAGCAGTTAGTACACTAAACACGAAGATAGATCTAAAAGGAACTTATCGCGCAAATGTGCCTGCTGTTGTTGCAGGGAACTTTGTAGGATTCCTGTTTATCACAATTCCAAACGCTGATTCTTATTCTATCGAAATTACAGATGTTACCGTATTTGGAGGGACGGATAAAGCGTCATTTGCATGGACGATAGCTAAAAGTAAACTAGGAATCAATGTTCAAATAAATAATTCTGACGCTGCATATTTCTTCGGAACGGCACATCCCAATAGGTTGTGGACATTGACCATTAAGATATCATAGTTATTGAACCCCATATACAGTTATCTGCCGCCCAGAACCACCGATATACAACCCAACCTGCGTGTCGCTATTGTAGCAAGCATAACATTTGATTGTACCGTACTCACTTAACATTGCAGTGCGGTTTGTACTATTACAAGTTTTAAAAACGCTGATCGGATAGATTACGGGTGGAAATTGAGACATATTTCCGTCATTGATGCAGAATATAATGTATCTGTACTGTGTTAATGATGGAACATTAAAATTCATCCATGCACCAGCAGTAGTTGTGGCAACTAACTGTACCATAGATGCATTTATCTTCGTGTTTTATCAATCAATTCCATCTGAGTCCCTGAAAATCAGGTGTTGAGCTGACATTGATTGCGAAAGGAGAAAATTGCATGAATGAACCCAGAGCAAGACCGTAGCAGGTCTTATTTTTGTGCCATAAAATATCATATAAGAAAAGGAGAACATAAATTATGAAGGTGATTGATACGTATAATGCTATTGTTGGGAGCATCGTAGCAGTGCTGTCCTATATCTTTGGAGAGCATTGGATCTTGTTTGCACTGTTCTTGGCGTTCAACCTGGCGGACTGGATTACCGGCTGGATGAAGAGCCGGATCGCACACAAGGAAAACTCCAAGGCAGGGTGGAAAGGTGTGCTTAAGAAGCTGGGTTACTGGATCATGATTGCGGTTGCTTTTGGTGCATCTGCGGTATTTGTAGAGATCGGCAAGACAATTGGCGTTGACCTGGGAATTACAACTTTGCTGGGCTGGTTTGTCCTGGCTTCCCTGCTGGTCAATGAGATCCGGTCCATCTGTGAGAATTTCGTAGAAGCTGGGTATAATGTGCCACAGATCCTGATCAGAGGCCTGGAAGTAGCCGACAAAGCAATTAATAAGGAAGCAGATACGGGTTCAGGGGACGAGTGATCGTCCTCTTTTTCTTTTGGAGGGAAAATTATGAAAATCATTAAATCTATCCTTACAAAAAATCCCTGCTATACAGCAGGACGAAAAATAACAGTCAAAGGCCTGATGCTCCATTCCGTTGGATGTGCTCAGCCGTCCGCAAAGGTTTTTGTGAATATGTGGAACAGCCCATCTTATGGCGCTGCCTGCGTCCATGGGTTCATTGACGGAAATGATGGAACTATCTATCAGACACTTCCCTGGAATCACAGGGGCTGGCATTGCGGATCCGGCCGGAACGGATCTGGAAACAACACACATATCGGCGTGGAGATGTGTGAGCCTGCAACGATCCGGTATACAGGTGGCAGTACATTTACATGCTCCAATCTGGCAGATGCAAGAGCCTGCGCGAGACGTACATACAACGCTGCTGTAGAACTGTTTGCCTACTTGTGCAAAGAGTATAGCCTCAACCCGATGAAAGACGGCGTGATCCTGTCCCATGCGGAGGGCAATGCAAGGGGAATTGCAACAAACCACGGAGATCCGGAGCATCTGTGGAGAGGTCTGGCATTACCGTATACCATGAATACCTTCCGAAAAGCCGTCAAGCTGAAAATGGAAGGGAAAACCGGAACCGTGCAGGAACCTGCAAAAGCCGATACCGGTCAGAAAACCGACACTCAGAAGCCAGCCACAAAGAAATACTACCGGGTTCGGAAATCCTGGGGAGACGCCGCTAGTCAGTTGAGAGCGTTTGAGAGCCTGGAACTTGCCAAGAAACGGGCAGATCAGTCCAAGGGTTATAAGGTCTACGATTCCAACGGCAAGCAGGTATATCCAAAGACAGAGACTACGAGCACCACTAAAAAGAAGTCTGTAACCGCACTGGCCAAAGAGGTAATTGCCGGCAAGTGGGGAGTAGGAGAAGACAGAAAAAAGAGGCTGACGGCAGCAGGATATGACTATGCAGCCGTGCAGAAGAAAGTGAATGAAATGCTGAAATAAAAAGTCCCGGCAGGTACCCCATCTGCCGGGAATATTGTATCATCTGAACCATTGATAACCTAAATGGGCCAGTTCTTCAGTTCCAATATCGTTTAAAACGGCTGTTGCCATTCGATTTGGCATTGTAAAGCGCTGGGACAAATATCTAAGTGATGCACCAATTTCTCCATCCGGGCCACCATATTGACTCATGATATACTGCGCAGCCTTGGCATTTGGTGTGGTAATGTTTACAGGGTACTGTAGTCTTTTTTCATAATTCCACATACTTGCTCACACTCCTTCCTTTTCCCATGGGAATGGCTGATCCATCCAGTTCCAGACAGTGCTGGTGTCCATAGAAGCATCATCTACTGTGAGGGGGCCGTAGGTCCGAGCATATTCTGCCATTAAATTTTTACGACATGAAACTGCCTCTTGGTAATAAGAAAGAGCTTTCTGGTCATGAGGATGGGTATCCAGATAAAGAAGAATATCGTTTACAGTAAAACTGTTTTCGTTAATTTTGTTTAAAAGCCTGGATCTGTCCTGATTTTTAGAACAATTCATCTGCAGCCACCTCTCTTTCCGCAAAATGGTTTGCAAAGTTGTGGGAAAATGGTACCTGCTTGTAAAGCATACCCTGGTTCATAAACAGAAGACATTTGTTGATCAGGAACATAAGCCATTGTAACTGGAAGATGTTGAAGATGCTGAAACATTTCACAAATGTTTTCTGAAGGTTTGGGCATAGGGCAGGATTTTTTGAATGAAGGTGTATTTGAACAGAAATTATTGTTGGAATCATCTGAGTGAATGGGCATAGGCGTCTGGTTCATCATTCCACAGGTTCGCTGGTAGGGACGACAGCAGGGACGCATAGAAGAATTTCGTTCCATATAGATGTCCTTTCTGAATAATAAGAACGGTTACCATATAGCTTATGAGAAAACATGAAAAATGGTTATTAAGCAACAGAATGGTCATACTTCAGGAAAGACAGATATGGAACGAAAAAAGATGGTAGTGAACAGCTTCTTCTGGCACAGCTGCATTGGCTGATTGCTGATGAATATGATGAGATGAATATGATTAATAATTTTAATTGCTTTCTTTCAAAGACTGATCCATAAAATCTTTCAGGTAAATTTTAGCAGAACGGTTCATTTCCCTGGAAAAATCGGATTCATATTTACGTGTGCAAAAAGCAGACATCCAGTCCTGATAATTTTTGGCACCGGTATGACCAGTGAACATATCCTGAATTTCTTCACTTGTTTTATCCTGATATCCGTTTTCGCACACCATATGGGAAAGGGAAAAACGATCAGGCTTTGGCCTGGTCTGCTGCTGTGCAGTTGGATAACCAAGAACAAGCATGCATGCAGGATATACATATTCTGGGATATTAAGCAGGGCTTTTACATCCTCGGCATTTTCCATAATATCACCAATATAACAGGAGCCAAGGCCCAGGCTTTGGGCAGCAGTTACTGTATTTTGAGCAGCAATGAGCGCATCCTCAATAGAAAGGAAAAGATCTCCAGGTCCTGGATCTCTTGGGATAAGTCCGGCTTCTCTATAGAAAGACAGCCATTTGCGGCAATCTGCACAAAAAATCAGAACAACAGGTGCATTGGCAATAAATGTCTGATGATCGCAAAGAAAGGAAAGCCGTTCTTTTTTTGCTTGATCTGTGATATCCAGGATGGTGTACAAAAGCTGGCAACCTGCAGAGGGAGCCTGCAGAGCTGCATTTAAGATCAGCTCTTTTTCCTTTTGGGAAACTGGCTGATCTGTAAATACACGAACAGATTTCCGGGAATAAAGAGCTTTTATGATTTCGTTCATGGACAGACATCTCCTTTTTCTGAAAAAGTATTAAGAAGAGCATCAATTGAATCATGAAGATATGGCTTATATTCCTCCAGAGTAACTGGCTGAGAATACAGGATACAGCTATAGCAGGTAGATCCTACCAGTTCGATGATCGTAAAGAGGACAAGCTCCGGAGAGCGAAATGTCCTGCCGCTTAAAGCAAGCAGATCAAGAAAAGACTGATAAAAATGATAGTCTTCATCGGTTTCGGTTGTTATTTTTTCTTCAAAGGCTCCTTTAAAAATTCCCCATGCCAGATTTTTGGAAATGAAAACAAGAAGGTTATGATCCTTTTCAAGCTGTGTAAGGATATAATCTACAATAAAATGAATCTGGTCATTAAAATCTGTAAGGTGTGCCTGAAGAAGTGCTTCATGTGCATCGTAAAAAAGCTCTCCGGTTTTGTGAGAGATCAGTTTGTTGCGGATATCATATTTATCTTTAAAATAAAGATAGAAGGTACCTTTCGCAACACCAGCGCTTTCTACGATATCTGAAATCGTAGTCTTTGCAATTCCTTTTGTGGTGAAAAGATCAAAAGCTGTGGTATACAATGCGTTTTTCTTTTTTTTCTTATTTGATTCCAGTTTACCCATAAAAAAACCTCCTGGATCGGCAGATATGGAGGGAACAAAGTATATTAGGTTTGAGATGAATTCCACCTGTACAGGTAGTAAGCGGCAAAATACTATCAGTTGTTATGAATTTAAGCTGTTAGCAAGTGCCCTTATCCTTATTTTAAACAATAATGACTAAAAGTCAATAAACATAAGGGAAAATATTGGAGAAAAAGATATTGACTATTGGTCATTTCTGTTATATAACATTCCATAGATTAAAACATGACCGTTGGTCATAAAGATAAAAAGGCAGATAAAGACAAAGTGATTAGCAGAAACAAAACAGAAAGGAAGTTGTAGAATCATGAATCGTAATAGAAGAATTGCAACAGTAACCGTAGCAGCAGGAATGGCAGCTGTACTTACTGCAGGAACTGTAATGGCTGCACAGGAAACAGGTGATCAGATTAGCAAAGAAGAAACAGTATATGTAAATGCAGGTGCAGATGGAGCAGTTACGGATGTAACCGTATCTGACTGGCTGAAGAATTCAGGAACGACAAAGGGCGAACTTACAGATACTTCTGATCTGTCAGATATTAAAAATGTAAAGGGTGATGAGACTTTCCAGCAGGATGGAGAGAATGTGACCTGGAATACAGATGGCGATGATATTTATTATCAGGGTAAATCAGATAAAGATCTGCCGGTTTCCGTGTCTATTAAATACTATTTGGATGGCACAGAAATTAAGCCTGAAGAACTGGTCGGCAAGACAGGACATCTTCGCATGGAAGTAACTTATACTAATAATGCAAAACAGACAAAAAAGATTGATGACAAAGATGTTGATATTTATTCACCTTTTGTTATGATGACCGGCATGATCCTTCCTGGTGATAATTATACGAATATAACTGTAGATAATGGAAAGGTTATCTCTGATGGAGATAAAGAAATGGTTGTAGGTGTGGCAATTCCTGGATTAAAGGAAAGCCTGGATTTGTCCAGTGATCTGTCTGACAAGATTAATATTCCGGAAAGCTTTACAATGGAAGCAGACGTAACAAATTGTCCGGTAAAATCTACTTATACCGTTGCGCTTACTGATCTTCTTAAGGATTTTGATTTCAGTGACAATGAAGATCTGGATGAATTAAAGGATAACCTGAACGATCTTGATGAAGCAGCATTGAAGCTGGTAGATGGAACAAGTGATCTGTTCGATGGAGTTGATACACTGGATGAGAAATACAAAGATTTTGCAGATGGTATTTCTACTTTGCAGGATGGAGTAGGAGAACTGTCAGAGGGGGCTGGTACACTTTCTGATGGCATCAGTTCTTATACATCTGGTGCAGATACACTGGCAAGCGGTGTACAGCAGTATACCAAGGGAACGAACACATTGGCAAGCGGTGTACAGAAGTATACAAAAGGTGTGGATACTGTAAACGATAATATGGGAGACTATGCAAAAGGCATAAAAACACTTACAAAAGGTGTGAATGCTTATGTAAAGGGGGGTAATCAGCTGGCTTCAGGTGTAACTGCTTATGTTAATGGAGCACAGACACTTACAAAAGGGGTTTCACAATATACAGAAGGCGTGGATACCCTTGCAAATGGAACAAAGGCTTATGTAGGCGGTATCAAACAGCTGGTACAGGGAATCGGACAGCTGGTACCTGGAATTAATACAGCAGTACAGGGCATTACGAATGCAGCACAGCTGTTAAACAGTGTTGCAGAGGATGTGGCAAAGCTTGAAAATCCACAGGCAATGATCCAAGGATTGGAAACTTATGTATCTGGTGCAGCTGGGGTTGCAGCAGGAACTACAAACTACATGAATAATGCAGGTGCTGTTGCAGATAATCTGGCGAATCTGCAGCAACAGAGTGCAGGACTTGGCACCACTGCAGATACTGCAAAAAAAGCAATTGGAACTGTACAAAGCACATTGACAGACGTAATGACAGAAAGCGGTAAAGCTGCCAAGGTAATGGCTGATGCAGCAAGCCAGCTTTCCGCATCTGGTGCAGCAGGTCAGTCTGCCGCTACTGTAGATACACAATCAGTAACGGCCAGCACAGCAGCTGTCAGCCAGGATCTGGGAAATGCACAGACGCAGATTGCTAGTCTGCAAAGTGCTCTTGCTGGAGCTGAGATGGACGAGGCGACTAAGGCCAATCTGAATGCTATCTTAAGTGGAATTAGTGGCAGTGTTGGAAGTGCACAGACCAATCTTGGAGCTGTAGATCAAAATGCCCAGGCAGTAGCTGCAAGTGCAAATGAAGCTGTTAATTCTGCCAATGCCCAGACCACATCTGCCAATGCGGCTGCATCTACAGTAGCAGAACTGGCAGGTCAGCTGAGTACAGAAGCAGGTAATCTGAACAAGAAGATATCTGATGCCAAGACAACTATTTCAGGACTTGGTCTTGAGAACATGACATCACAGCTGGATAAGCTGAAAACTCTGGAGACAGGTATTGATACACTTGCAACAGAGGCACAGGGCCTGAAGAATAGTACAGATGCTGCTAAATTAAGTGCCGGAGCAGCAGGCATTACGGCACAGGCATCGGCTGTAGAGTCAGGCGTCAGTGCACTGGGTGGTCTTCTTACCAAAGCAGGAGATCTTTCTTCTGTATCGGCAGATGTAGCAAAATTAAATGCCGGTGTGAAAGATCTTACAGAAGGCAATACCAATCTGCAAACTGGATATGATACTCTTGTAAAGGCTGACACAGAAAAACTTCTTGCAGGAGCAGACACATTGCTGCAGAAAAGCCAGGAAGTAAATGCAGGTATCACACAGCTTCAGGGGAAAGATGATGCAAATGCAACACAGCTTCTTCAGGGAGCAAAAGCATTACAGAATGCAAAGAAGACCCTGACTGACGGAACAAAACAGATCAATAAGGCAACCGGAAAGCTTCAAAGCGGTGTAAGCCTTCTTGCATCTAATAGTGGAGCACTGTACAGCGGAGCAGGACAGCTTCTTGCTAACAGTGGTACTTTAAGCAGTGGAGCAGGACAGCTTAGTGCAAACAGCAGCAAGCTGAACAGTGGAGCACAGGAGCTTACAAGCGGTATCGGTACCTTATCTGAGGGCACTGCTGATCTGAAGGATGGAAGTGATCAGGTTCAGGATGGTATTGGTGAACTGAAGGACGGTGCAGAAGAACTGAAAGATGGACAGCAGGAATTTTATGATGAGGGTATCACTAAGCTGAAAGATATGGTGGATAAAGATCTGCAGGATATCCTGGATCGTCTGGAAGCAATCCAGTCGGATGAGGTTTCTTATGATTCCTATTCAGGAAAGGATTCTTCCATGAACGGAAATGTTAAATTCATTATCGAAACCGCATCCATTGATGCACCAGATGCTGAATAATCTAGTTGTTATATGCATTGCCTAAAAAAAAAGATTCTGCTATAATAAAGGAAATTTAAAGAAGAGGCTGCCGCAGGATGCGTTCTGCGACAGCCCCCGTTTTGTATGTAAAGGGTGATCTTATGGAACAATCAAAAGCAGGTACAAAGGCAGGCAGGCGCAGCAGGTCTTCTGTGCGGCGGAAAAAAAGAGCGGATTATTATGATTACAGCCTGGTTGCAGTGATCATTCTTCTGATCTGTTTTGGACTGATCATGCTGTATAGCACCAGTTCTTATATAGCACAAATGAATTATAATGATGACATGTTTTATTTTAAGAAGCAGGCATTGATCAGTGTGGGCTGTATTGTGATGGCTATCGGGATTTCTATGCTGGATTATCATCTGCTTATCAAATTGACCATGCCTCTTTATGGAACTGCCATCGTTTTGATGGGGCTTGTTAAGACGTCTCTTGGGCATGAATCACATGGCGCTAAAAGATGGATCCAGATTGGCTCTCTTCCGCAGTTCCAGCCGGCAGAAGTAGCCAAGATCGCAGTGATCGTGTGCCTGTCCTATATGATCGTACAGATGGGCAAAACTGTTAAAACTTTAAAGGCCTGTATGGTTCTGGCTGGACTTGGAGGTCTGCAGGGCCTGGCTGCCTATGTACTCACCAGTAACTTAAGTACAGCCATTATTATTTTTTGTATTACAGCAGGTCTGATTTTTGTTGCACATCCCAAGACACGGCCGTTTATGATCGGCCTTGCCCTTATTGCTGCACTTGCAGTGATTGGTGTAATGATCCTTTCAAAAACATTGGAGACCAGTTCAAGCTTCCGTATCCGACGTATTCTTGTATGGCTGCATCCTGAGGATTATGCCAGCGGTGATGGGTATCAAACACTTCAGGCACTTTATGCCATTGGATCTGGTGGGATTTTCGGACGTGGCCTTGGTAACAGTATTCAGAAGCTGGGGAGTGTACCTGAGGCTCAGAATGATATGATTTTTTCCATTATCTGCGAGGAACTGGGGCTTTTTGGGGCTTTACTGGTATTGGTCCTGTTCGGATATCTTCTGTATCGTCTGTTTTTCATTGCACAGAATGCACCGGATCTTTTCGGAAGTCTTCTTGTAACAGGCATTTTTATACATATTGCATTGCAGGTTATCTTTAATATTGCAGTTGTGCTGAATCTGATGCCGAATACAGGAGTTACGCTGCCTTTTATCAGCTATGGGGGAACCTCCATTATGTTCCTTATGATAGAGATGGGACTGGCCCTTGGCGTGGCCAGAAAGATCAGGTTTCTGGAACCGGAATTTATCATGTAAAAAGTCTTGACATATACTATCACAGATTATATACTCCATGCTAAAGGCAATATCTTTTAAAGGAGACAAAGAAATGTTAGAAAGAATGAGAGAAATGATCGCTGAGCAGCTGAACTGCGAGGCAGAGACAATTACTGCTGATACCTCTTTTAAGGATGATCTGGGAGCAGATTCACTGGATCTGTTTGAACTGGTGATGGCACTGGAAGATGAATACAATCTTGAGATTCCTGCAGAAGAGCTGAATGATCTGAATACTGTAGGCGATGTGATAGAATATCTTAAAGACAGAGGCGTGGATGCGTAATTTATTTAATCTCCCCGAGGCGTAAGGCTTCAGGGAGAATTTTTGTGTAACAGGCAATTACTCTATAATGCTCCTATTACACAGTAATGATCATATTACACAAAGCATAAAAAAAGCCTGGTGACAGGAAACTTTTTTGCAGGTTCGCTAATTGAAAAATGATACTTCTCTGGTTATAATAAGGACGCAGCAATGAGAAGACAGATCCTGGAAGCAGGGAGGTAATTTTATGAATGGTTCATACGAAGAAAAGATTGGTTTCCTGAGAAATGTAGTTGACAGGAGCAAATACATGGTATGCCTATTTGGTGTTGGTATCGGCTCTGGCTGTGGCTGCACAAATTACCGTAATGAGGAGGATGCTTATGATATTGAGGCAAAATACGGGTATTCTCCTGATGAGATGTTCAATGTGACTTTTTTCAATACAAGGGTAGAACAGTTTTACCAGTTCTATAAGAAGGATATGATCAGTAATCTGGGTACTATGGACGAAGGACTGTACTGTCTGAAAAGACTGGAGGATGCAGGGAAGCTGAAGTGTATCATCACCAGAGATATTTTTTCGCTTGCCAGACGGGCAGGATGCCAGAATGTATATGAACTCCATGGTAGTGTATATAAGAATACATGTCCCCATTGCGGCAGGGAGTATCCGCTGGAGTATATCCGTGATTCTAAGGGGGTTCCGGTATGCGAAGACTGCGGATCTGTGATACGCCCGGGAGTGTCTATGGTAGGAGAGATCGTTGATAATGGGCTGATCTCACTGGCAGCAGAGGAAGTGCGTAAGGCAGATACGCTGCTGGTATTGGGCTGTAACCTGAAAGCATCCCTTACAAATACGTTCCTTCGGTATTTCCAGGGAAATGAACTTGTTCTGGTAAATGACCGTGAGCACTTTGCAGATAATCGGGCAGACCTTGTGATTCACGGAAATCCTATGGACATTCTAAAGCATTTGGGAGTATAATTTAAGATGCCGGAAGGCATTTTCGGAATATTGTGTAACTGTTTGGCGTGCATAAATAGTCACAGTGTCAGGCGGTTACAATATCATTAAGAAAACAGGAGAAAAAACATGAGTAAGATTCGTACCAGATTTGCACCAAGCCCTACAGGAAGGATGCATGTGGGTAATTTAAGAACCGCATTATATGCATACCTGATCGCAAAACATGAGGGTGGTGACTTTATTTTAAGAATAGAGGATACAGACCAGGAAAGATATGTGGAGGGAGCTGTAGATATTATTTACCGCACCTTGAAAAAGACAGGGCTTCTTCATGATGAAGGACCTGATAAGGATGGGGGTGTAGGCCCTTATGTACAAAGTGAGCGACAGGCATCAGGACTGTATTTAAAATATGCACAGCAGCTGGTAGAACAGGGCGATGCATATTATTGTTTCTGCAAAAAAGAAGAACTGGAAAACATGAAACGTGTAGTAGCCGGTAAGGAGATTTCCATTTATGACAAACGTTGTCTCCGGCTTTCAAAAGAAGAGGTGGAGCGCCGTCTGGCAGCAGGAGAGCCTCATGTGATCCGTTTCAATATGCCTACAGAAGGCACCACCACGTTTCACGATGTAATCTATGGAGATATTACTGTAAATAATGAAGAACTGGAGGATTTGATCCTGATCAAGTCTGACGGATATCCTACCTACAATTTTGCAAATGTAGTAGATGATCATCTAATGGGGATCACCCATGTGGTAAGAGGAAATGAATACCTTTCTTCAGCACCAAAGTATAACAGGATTTATGAAGCCTTTGGCTGGGAGATTCCGGTTTATGTACACTGTCCGCTGATCACAGACGAAACACATGCGAAGCTTTCCAAGCGTTCAGGGCATTCCTCTTATGAGGATCTTCTGGATGCAGGCTTTGTATCAGAGGCAATTGTGAATTATGTGGCACTTCTTGGATGGAGTCCTCAGGATAACGAAGAGATCTTCTCCTTACAGGAGCTGATCGAGAAGTTTGATTATCATCATATTAACAAATCTCCGGCAGTATTTGATATGGGCAAGCTTCGCTGGATGAACGGAGAGTATATCAAGAAAATGGATCCGGAAGTATTCTATGAGAAAGCACTTCCTTATATGGAACAGGTGCTGACCAAAGCTTTTGATTTCCACAGGATCGCAGGAATGGTACAGACAAGGATTGAAGTATTCCCGGATATTCCGGAACTGATCGATTTCTTTGAGAGTGTGCCGGAGTATGATGCTTCCATGTACCGTCACAAAAAAATGAAAACAACAGAAGAATCTTCACTTTTGGTATTACAGGAGGTTCTGCCAGTACTGGAGGCACAGGAGGAATATACCAATGATCCTCTGTATGAAGCTTTAAGTGCATTCGTAAAAGAAAAAGGCTATAAGAATGGTTATGTGATGTGGCCGCTGCGTACTGCTGTTTCTGGAAAGCAGATGACACCAGCCGGAGCTACCGAGATCATGGAGATCATCGGCAAGGAAGAAACCTTGAAAAGAGTAAAGGCTGCCATTGAAAAGCTTAGCAGCGTTACAGCACAGGTATGATCTTCTGAAAAAAGAATGAAAAGAAATCTATCTCAACAACGGGCGATCGCCCACCTGTCAGGACCTATGATGGTTCTGGCAGGCCCCGGTTCGGGGAAAACCTCAGTGATTGTAGAACGAACAGCGTATATGGTCAGGGAGAAGGGGATATCTCCATCTTCCATACTTGTTGTGACCTTTTCCAGGGCTGCTGCAAAAGAAATGCAGGAACGCTTTCTGGAATTTATGGGCATTACAAAAAGCCAGGTTACTTTTGGTACTTTTCACGGGGTGTTTTACGGCATTTTAAAGCAGGCATATGGGCTTGGCCCGGGAAATATACTTACAGAAGAAGAAAAATACGGAATCTTAAAAGAACTGGTTCTGGAATACGGAGAAGATATGTCTGGAGAGGGGGACTTTCTGGAGGATATTGCAAAGGAGATCAGTGTGATCAAGGGAAACCGGATTTCTCCGGAGCATTACTATTCTTCCAGCTGTCCAGATGAAGTATTCCGACAGATCTATCAGGGGTATAAGAAAAAACTTCAGGCAAAACGAAAACTGGATTTTGATGATATGCTTCTGTACTGCTATGAATTGTTTATACAAAGGCAGGATATCCTTAAGGCATGGCAGAAGAAATTTCGTTACATTATGGTTGATGAGTTTCAGGATATTAACCATCTTCAATACGATATTGTACGGATGCTGGCAAGGCCAGAAGACAATCTTTTTATTGTAGGAGATGATGACCAGTCAATTTATCACTTCCGTGGTGCTAGGCCTGAGATCATGCTAAATTTTAAGAAGGATTATCCAAAGGCTGACCAGGTGCTTCTTGATGTAAATTACCGGTGCAGCGGCAATATTCTTTCTGCTGCAATGCAGTTGATCGGAAATAACCGGAAACGGTTTGCAAAAAAGCTGACAACACCAAATGAATCCGGCAGACCAGTAGGAATCAGGGAATTTCAAAATCCAAGAGAAGCTTATCTTACTTTAGCTGCAGAACTTAAGAAACGGTTGGAAAAAGGAGAAAATCTGGAAGACACAGCAATACTTTTCAGGACAAATCAGGAAGCAGAGATGCTTGTAGGGATTCTGATGGAATATCAGATCCCATTTACCATGAAAGAACAGCTTCCTAACCTGTTCAGACACTGGATCTGCCGTGATTTTCTTACTTATCAGGAAATGGCAAAAGGAGATCTTAGCCGTAAAAACTTTCTGCAGGTTATGAACAGGCCTAACCGGTATATTGCAAGGGATGCGCTGGAAGCTCCTGATATAGATTTTCAAAAGCTGAAGGCATATTATAAAGATAAAGACTGGATGTGTGACAGGATCACAACTCTGGAAACCCATCTTCGCATACTGAAAACCTTGCCTCCTTATGCAGCTGTGAATTTTATCAGAAAAGGGATGAAGTATGATGAATATCTGCAGGATTTTGCGGCATTTCGAAAGCTCCGGCCGGAAGAATTCATGGAAGCGGCAGACCGGATCCAGGAAACTGCCATGCAGATGAAAAACCTGGACGAGTGGAAAGAGTATATGGAAGCATACACGGAAAAGCTGAGGGAGCAGGCAAGAAAACAGGATCGGAAAAAAGAAGGTGTTACATTATCCACCCTTCACAGGGTAAAGGGACTTGAGTATGACCGTGTATTAATTATGAACGTGAATGAGGACAGTATGCCTTATAAAAAAGCAGTGTTGGAAGAAGCTGTAGAAGAGGAAAGGCGGCTTTTTTATGTAGGGCTTACCAGAGCGAGAAAGGAACTGACTTTGTGTTATGTACGAAGGCAGTTTGAAAAAGAAAGACAGCCATCCAGATTCCTGGCCGAGGCAGGATTTTTGGAGGAGAAAAGCAGGTACTAAAAGCAAAAGACCTGCATATATTGTTATTGTTAAAGAGGTGATAGAAAATAGACGCAAATCAGATACAGAACCTGTTTCCTGGAAATATCCGAAGGCTGCTTGTAGATGCCAGACTGGATTATGAAAAATTGTATGAGATCCGGCTGCGCGTGGGAAGACCCTTATTTGTTTCCTATGACGGTGGAGAATGTTTCCTGCGAAAACAGGGAGAAGAACAGTACCTGGTTACCCGTGAGGATCTTAAAGAAACTATGGAGCACGTCAGCGGATATTCGCTGTATGCTTATGAGGATGAGATCCGGCAGGGATTTTTAAGTGTACAGGGTGGACACAGGGTAGGAGTAACAGGAAAAGTGATCCTGGACGGAAATCAGATCCGTGGGATGAAATATATTTCCTGTATTAATGTACGGCTGGCACACCAGGTACTTGGGTGTGCTGATCCGGTCATGCCTTATATCCAGAAGAATACCTGGGTGGCACATACATTGATCGTTTCGCCGCCAAGATGCGGAAAAACAACTTTGTTAAGAGATATTATACGACAGTTAAGTAATGGCAGAGAAGGTATACCTGGACTGACCGTTGGTGTGGTGGATGAACGAAGTGAACTGGCAGGATGTTATCAGGGGGTCCCTCAGAATGATCTGGGACCAAGAACTGATATCCTGGACGGATGTCCCAAAGTAGAGGGAATGCAGATGCTGATCCGCTCTATGTCACCTTCTGTTGTGGCAGTGGACGAGCTGGGAAAAGAAGACGACTATAAGGCAGTTGAGTCTGTGATCCATTGTGGCTGTAAACTGATCGCCACTGCTCACGGCGATTCCATGGAGGATGTGCTGGAGCAGCCTTTATTCCGGAAATTGTGGAAAGACCGGGTTTTTCAGAGATATATACTTCTTGGCACAGGGGAACATGCAGGCATGATCCAGGGAATATATGACAGGAATGGAAATTTATGCTGAAAGATGCAGGATTGATTCTGATGGTTCTGGCAGGTGTAGGATTGGGCTTTTCCGGTTCCTGCCGTCTTACTCAAAGACTGGAAGCACTGAATATGTGTATGCAGATGGCGGTTTATCTAAAGGGTGAGATACGCTACGGAAGATTGTCTCTAAAAGAAGCTTTTGCAGATGGAGCGAATAAGCTTTCCGGGGAATACAGGGGCTTTTTTCTGGCAGTAAGCAGGGAACTGGCGCAAAATACTGAAAAGACATTTGCACAGATTTTTGCAGAATGTGGGGAACAGTATCTGGGAAGACTGGAACTGACCCGGGAAGAGCAGGAAGAATTTCTGATTCTTGGCAGCAGGCTGGGATATCTGGATGTGGAAATGCAATGCAGGCAGCTTGAATTGTATGAAAGCAATCTGATACAGCACATTCAGGAAGTGCGGGCACAGATTCCTGCAAAAAAGAAAGTGTATCAGAGTCTTGGACTGCTTGGAGGGCTTCTGGCAGCAGTGCTGGTCTGGTAGAGGGAATGAAAGGAGGAGACCTTGGAGGTCAGTATTATTTTTAAAATTGCTGCAGTTGGGATCCTGGTCTCCGTGCTGTCCCAGGTGCTGAAGCACAGCGGCAGGGATGAACAGGCATTTCTGGTTAGCCTGGCAGGACTTCTGGTTGTTTTATTCTGGATCGTACCTTATATATATGAACTGTTTGACAGTATCCGGCAATTGTTTGAACTTTAGTAACTGTCCAGCAGTTTGTTTCTGGAAAAATACTGAACAGTTACAGACTATAAAGTCAGCAGGAGGCAGATATCCATGGATATTATCAAGATTTCTCTTCTTGGAGTATGTGGTGTAATACTGGGATTTCTTATGAAGGGCACAAGGCCGGAATATACCTGCTTTATCACCCTTGGTATTGGGCTTACGATCCTTGGCCTGGCTGTAGGAAAAATTGCCTATCTGTTTCAGGCACTGGATCAGATCAGTGAAAGTCTGCCTGTGGATGGAAGCTATTTTCTGACCCTGATAAAAATGATGGGGATCACCTACATTGGACAGTTTTCGTCCGGGATCTGTAAGGATGCAGGATATCAGGCAACCGGTGTGCAGATTGAATTATTTTGCAGACTGTCTGTGCTGGTTTTGTGTATTCCTGTACTTATGGCTTTGCTGGAAACAGTTGAGAGTTTTCTGATATGAAAAAAAAGATGATAAAATGGCTGGCTATATGCTTTGTCTTTTTGGCCTGGACAGACTGTGCCCAGGGAGAGACAATGGCTTCAGGTGATGATTTTGTACAGGAGCAGCTTATTGGTCAGATGGACTTTGAAGGGATTCAGAAGATGCTGGATCAGGCACTGGGCAAAGGGGAATTTTCTTTTGCAGATGCAGTAAAAAAAATACTAAGCGGGAACCAGGAAGTTTCAAAAGAGGTGTTGCAGGGATTTCTGCAGGGCCTTTTTTTTAACCTTGTAAAAGGAGAAAAAGACACTTTGCTCAGGATCCTGCTTCTGATCCTTGGAACAGCGTTTCTTACAAATCTGTCAGCAGTATTTGAAGACGGACAGGCTGTAGAAATCACATTTTATATGCTATATCTTCTGCTGTTTATTATGATCATGAATTCCTTTGCACAGTTGTCCTGTAATCTTTCCGGAAGCCTTGGGTGGATCTGTGATTTTATGAAGGTTCTTACACCAGCTTATTTTATGACAGTAGCGGCCTCCACCGGAGCTGCCACGGCAGCTGTTTTTTATCAGGGAATCCTTATGCTGACCTGGATGATCCAGTGGATCCTGACTGCGTTTTTACTGCCAGGTGTGAATCTGTACATTCTGTTATGTCTGGTAAATCATCTGACAAAAGAAAGCATGCTCAGCAAGCTGGCAGATCTTCTGGAAAGTCTGATCCGATGGGGAATGAAAAGCCTGCTTGGAATCGTAACTGGACTGCAGATTGTAAAAGGAATGGTGGCACCGGTGATGGATTCACTGAAACGGACCGCTCTTGGAAAAACTGCTAGTGCGATACCTGGTATAGGAAATGCGGTAAATACAGTTACAGAACTGGTGGTTACAACGGGTGTACTGGTAAGAAACTGTGTAGGTGTGGCAGCTCTTCTGGCTCTTTTAGTCACAGCTGCTGCACCTGTATTGCATTATGGCTTTTTAAGTCTTGCATATCGTTTCCTGGCAGCCCTTGCCCAGCCTGTAGCTGATAAAAGGATCGTAGGTGCGTTGACTACTATGGGAGAAGGCTGCGGATTGCTTCTTAGGATCCTCCTTACAGCTGAAGTGTTGTGTATGCTTATGTTTATTATCCTTACATTAAGCTTTGGAGGAGGCGGATGAAAGAAAATCTGTATGCCTGGATCAAAAACCTGGCTGTTTTTTATCTTCTTTTTACAATGGTGCTTCATCTGGTGCCAGCAGGAAAATATGAAAAATATGTACGTTTTTTTATGGGACTGCTGCTGATCCTGATACTTCTGATTCCTGTATTCACTTTGTTTGGAAAGGCAGAAGAATTAGGAGAAAGCTTTCAGATTTTGTATGACAAGAAAGAAGAGGAGCGAAAAGTACAGGAAGGGGAAAATCTGCAGAAAATGTTTATATGGAAAAGCCTTGAACAACAGCTGGAAGAAGAGATAGCAGAAGATTTAATGAAAAAGAACATGAAAGTTGAAAAGGTGGAAGTACTAATAGAGGGAGAAAACATAAAAGCCGTGTTGTATCTGCAATCAGAACCGGATCAGGAACTGGAGAGGAGGCTGAAGGATGAGCTTTTGGGACAATGGGGGATCCTTGCTGGAAACTGCCAGATCCAGGTTAAAAAAAATAAACCGGACACAGTGGATCACACTTTTTCTGGTGGGACTTCTTCTGGGGGTGATAGCAGTTCCTACTGAAAAAAAGACTGGATCGGATAATCGTGTGGGAAATGCTGCCAGGGAAGAGATACAGGAGCAGGGGAATGCCTCTGCTCTGGAACAAAGGCTTCAGCAGGTGCTTTCCGGCGTGGAAGGCGTGGGAAAGGTACAAGTCATGCTTATGACAGGAAATGAAAAAAGCACCTTTGGCTTTGGCAATGATAACAGCGAATTGATCACAGGAGTGCTGATCGCTGCCCAGGGAGCTGATGATCCGGTGACAGTACGAGAGATTCAGCAGGCTGTGATGGCATTATTTCAGGTGGAAGCCCATAGAATTAAAGTAATAAAAATGATATAAGGAGAGGCAAAGTGAAAAAAGGTTTAAAAAAGAATCAGGTGATCATCACCTCCCTGGCAATTCTGATCGCAGCAGCAGGCTATCTTAATTTTGCGGATGTGGATCTGGGCTTTAAGGATCAGGAGGCCAGCAGCAGTATCCTTGAAGATGTGGATTATGACCTGACAGATGAAACAGCCCTTCTGGATGAGAACGGGGCAGATGGCACCGGGGATACGGAGGATGTGACTGCTCCGGGAGAAGCCGTACTTACAGGGGCATCCGGTTTTGCTGCCCAGGCAAAGCTTTCCAGAGAGCAGATCCGTTCCCAGAATAAAGCAGATCTTCAGGATATTATCAACAACCAGGACATTGGAGAGGAGCAGAAGCAGGAAGCTATTAATACCATGGTATCTGTCACTGAACTGACGGAAAAAGAGGCGGCAGCAGAACTGCTTCTTTCAGCCAAAGGCTTTGAGAATGTGATTGTAAATCTTACAGGAGAAACTGCGGATATCGTAGTGCCGGATACAGATCTGGATGATGCCAGAAGAGCGCAGATCGAGGATATTGTAAAAAGAAAGACAGGGATCGCACCGGAAAATATTGTGATCACTCCTTTAAGCCAGAGCGCTGAGGAAAGCGGCAATAAGGATGCAGGGATCAGCCAGGTACCAGACCAGGAGGCAGAAGAAACTTCAGCAGGGACTGCAAAAAGTGATGATCTGGTTGAAACAGATGGAATCTATGACTGACACAGCCCATTACTGAGGAAACACAGCTGTTTACTGAGGAAATTCCCTTGACAGGAAAGCTTTCTGTATACTAGAATAGGAATGTTTATGAGTTATTATGGGAAACCTATTTATGACAGAACATTTTGCAGGAGGCATGCTGTGTCAAAATATACGAAAGAAATAGAAAAAAGAAGGACCTTTGCTATTATTTCACATCCGGATGCTGGTAAGACCACGCTGACGGAGAAGTTTTTGCTGTATGGCGGAGCCATTAATCTGGCCGGAAGTGTTAAAGGCAAGGCAACGGCCCGTCATGCAGTTTCAGACTGGATGGAGATCGAAAAGGAACGAGGTATTTCTGTTACATCTTCTGTACTTCAGTTTCATTATGATGGATATTGTATTAACATTCTGGATACGCCGGGACATCAGGATTTCTCTGAGGATACTTACAGAACATTAATGGCCGCAGATTCTGCAGTTATGGTCATTGATGGTTCCAAAGGTGTGGAGGCACAGACCAGAAAGCTGTTTAAGGTATGTGTTATGAGACACATTCCTATTTTTACTTTTATCAATAAGATGGACAGGGATGCCAATGATACATTTGATCTTCTGGATGAAATCGAGAAGGAACTGGGGATTGCAACCTGTCCCATCAACTGGCCCATTGGTTCCGGTAAAAAATTCCGTGGTGTTTATGACCGGAATACAGAGAAGATCCTTACGTTTTCTGATACTCAGAAAGGAACAAAGGAAGGCCATATTGAGGAGATACCGCTTCAGGATCCAAGAGCAGATCAGGTAATGGATCCGGAACAGAAAGAGCAGCTTCTTGAAGAAATTGAACTTCTTGATGGTGCAAGTGCTGATTTTGACCAGGAGCTTGTAAGCAAGGGAGAATTAACCCCTGTATTTTTCGGATCTGCACTTACCAACTTTGGTGTGGAAACATTTCTGGAGCATTTCCTGGCGATGACCACTTCTCCTCTTCCAAGAATGTCAGATGCAGGACTGGTGGATCCTATGTCAGATGATTTTTCTGCCTTTGTATTTAAGATCCAGGCAAATATGAATAAAGCGCACAGAGACAGAATCGCTTTTATGAGGATCTGTTCCGGTAAGTTTGATGCTTCCCAGGAGGTATATCATGTACAGGGAGAAAAGAAGATGCGTCTTCTTCAGCCACAGCAAATGATGGCAGAGTCAAGACATGTGGTGGATGAAGCTTATGCAGGAGATATTATCGGTGTGTTTGATCCTGGTATTTTTTCTATCGGAGATACTATTTGTGTGCCTGGCAAGAAATTTGCTTTTGAAGGGATTCCTACCTTTGCACCGGAGCATTTTGCAAGAGTGCGCCTTTTGGACACCATGAAGAGAAAGCAGTTTGTCAAGGGGATCACACAGATCGCCCATGAAGGAGCGATCCAGATTTTTCAGGAGTTGTTTGGAAACATGGAAGAGATTATTGTGGGAGTTGTTGGTGTGCTTCAGTTTGATGTGCTGAAATTCCGCCTGGAGAATGAGTATAATGTGGAGATTCGTCTGGAGAATCTTCCTTATGAGCATATCCGGTGGATCGCCAATAAAGACAAAGTAGATGTGGACAGTATTACCGGTACTTCAGATATGAAGAAAGTAACAGATCTTAAGGGAAATCCGCTTCTTCTCTTTGTAAATCCGTGGAGTGTGGGAATGACACAGGACAGAAATCCGGATTTAATATTGACGGAATTCAGCAAATAACCCTTTTCATTTATTGGGTGATTTGATATAATTACAGGTAACTGAATATAACACCTTAGGAGGGTTATCATATGGCTGAAAAGAGAACAACATATAAAATACAGGATCTTGGCGGCATTGGTGAAGTGAATATTGCAGACGAAGTAGTTGCGATCATTGCTGGTCTGGCAGCTACAGAGGTTGACGGAGTTGCTTCCATGGCTGGGAATATTACAAATGAGCTGGTAAGCAAGCTTGGGATGAAGAGTCTTTCCAAAGGCGTAAAGGTGGAAGTACTGGATGGGATTGTACGTGTAGATCTTACCCTGAATATCCAGTATGGCAAGAATATCCTGGAAACAAGCAAGACAGTCCAGGAAAAGGTTAAGTCTTCCATCGAGAATATGACCGGGCTTGAAGTGGCAGATGTGAATATCCACATTGCCAGCGTAGATATGGAGAATGAAAAAGGAAAGTAAGGCTTTCCTTTTTTAGATTGCGGGAGGATATTATGCGAAGAAGGGAACTAAGAGAACATATTTTTAAACTTCTGTTTATGACCCAGTTTAATTCCCAGGACGAGATGGGAGAGCAGGTGCAGCTTTATTTTGAAGGCCTTGCTGAAGGAGAAGAGAAGGATCTGGAGTATATCCGGGAGAAATATAATCATGTACTGGAGCATTTGGAGGATATTGACAGACAGCTGAATGAGACGAGCCATGGATGGAAGACAAAGCGAATGAACCGTGTGGATCTTACAGCTTTAAGACTGGCTGTTTATGAGATCAAGTATGACCCGGATGTTCCTACAGGGGTTGCCATTAATGAGGCAGTGGAGCTGGCCAAGCGCTTTGGCGGGGAAGCCTCAGGTTCTTTTGTGAACGGTATCCTTGGTAAGCTGGCAAATGAATAATATATATTCTGTAGGACAGGTAAACAGCTATGTGCGTAATATGTTTACCCAGGATTACTTCCTTCAGAAGCTTCAGGTTAAGGGAGAAGTATCCAACTGTAAGTACCATACCAGCGGACATATCTATTTTTCCCTGAAGGATGAGACAGGCACCCTTTCCTGTGTGATGTTTGCAGGTCAGAGAAAAGGCCTGGCATTCCGTATGAAGGATGGAGATCAGGTTGTGGTAGCCGGTACTATTGATGTTTATCAGCGTGATGGCAGGTATCAGATGTATGCCAGGGAGATCACTTTGGAAGGAGCAGGTGATCTGTATCGCAGATTTCTGCTTCTGAAGCAGGAACTGGAAGAGATGGGTATGTTTGCTCAGGAATACAAGCAGGAGATTCCCAGATTTGTAAAGCGCCTGGGAGTTGTGACTGCACCAACAGGGGCTGCAGTGCAGGATATCCGTAACATTTCCCTGCGGCGCAATCCATATCTGCAGATCGTTTTGTACCCGGCTCTTGTGCAGGGGGAAGGAGCTCCGGAAAGTATTATGAAAGGGATCCGGATCCTGGACGGGCTGGATCTGGATGTGATCATTGTAGGCAGGGGTGGCGGATCCATAGAGGATCTGTGGGCCTTTAATGATGAAAGGGTTGCCAGAGCTATTTTTGAGTGTCAAACTCCCGTGATCTCAGCGGTAGGTCATGAGACAGATTTTACCATTGCTGATTTTGTGGCAGACCTGCGGGCACCTACTCCGTCTGCTGCTGCAGAACTGGCAGTGTTTGATTATAAGAGTATTGTGGACGCAGTCGATTCCGGCAGGGAACGGCTGCATCGTGCCATGTGGGGCAAACTGCAGCTGCTTAAGAGCAGGCTTGATCAGTATCAGGTACGGATGCAGTATCTGAATCCACAGGGAAGGCTGCGGGACAGACAGCAGTATGCAGCGGATATGGAAGAGCGGCTTTATAAAGGAATGGAGGCAAAGCTCCGTGAGAAACGGAATCTTCTTGCGTTATATCTGGAGAAGTATGCAGGCCTGTCGCCCCTTCGGAAACTGAATCAGGGATATTCCTATGTAACGGATATCCAGGGACATGCAGTTACCAGCATTGAAGGTATCAGAGAAAAGGACAGGCTGTTTATCGCTGTCACAGATGGAAGGGTTGAGACAGAGGTAATAGGTACAAATAAGGAGGGGCCATGGCTGAAGTAACAGAACAACAGGATGAATTGTCTGTGGAGACTGCTTTTCAGGAACTCGACAGACTGGCAGACAGGCTGGAGGATCAGGAAACATCCCTGGAGGAATCCTTTGCCCTGTATAAAAAAGGAATGGAATTGTTAAAGTATTGCAGCGAGAAACTGGACACAGTAGAGAAAAAAATGCTGCAGATCAATGAGGATGGGACATTCAGTGAATTTTCAAAGTGAATTACAGGAAAAAACAAAAGAAGCAGAAGAGATAATCTGCAGATATCTGCCGAAGGAGGAAGGTTTTGCCGCTCATCTGGCAGAGGCTATGAATTACAGCGTATGCTCAGGGGGAAAAAGGCTTCGCCCCATACTTCTTGGTGAAACATTTCGACTGTTTAGCGGAAGCGGGCATGTGGCAGAGCCTTTTATGGCTGCGATTGAGATGATCCACACCCATTCCCTGGTACATGATGATCTTCCTGCGCTGGATAATGATGATTACCGCAGAGGTCGACTTACTACCCATAAAGTGTATGGGGAAGCTATGGGAGTTTTAAGCGGAGCCGCTCTTCTGAATTATGCATATGAGACTATGCTGAAGGCATTTGCCCTTACCGAAAGACCACAGGCTGTGATCCGCGCTATGGAGATCATGACCCATAATACCGGCTTGTACGGGATGCTTGGGGGACAGAGTGTAGACGTGGAGAATGATGGCAAGCCTGTTTCAAGGGAAATACTTGATTATATATATGAGAACAAAACTTCTGCGCTGATTCAGGCTTCTATGCTGACAGGAGCAGTTTTGGCAGGAGCAGATGAAAGAGAACTGGCAGTGATCGACCAGGCTGCAAAGAACATAGGCCTGGCTTTTCAGATCAGGGATGACATTCTGGATGTTACCAGTTCCCAGGAAGAACTGGGCAAACCGGTACATAGTGATGAGAAAAACAACAAGACTACATATGTAACACTTATGGGGATCAGCAAAGCCTCAGAGTGTGTAGCAGACTTATCCGGGGAGGCAGTAGCTCTTTTGGATAGCCTGGGTCGAAAAAATGAATTCCTGGATACACTGGTAAGGGAACTGGTGGGACGCAGGAAGTGAAAGAAGGATACGGATGTTTCTGGAAAAGATAAATAAGCCAAATGACATTCATAAGATTGCGCTTGCTGATTTTCCGCAGCTGGCGGATGAAATCCGTCAGTTTCTTATTGAATCTGTAAGCAGAACCGGTGGCCATCTGGCATCAAACCTGGGAGCAGTAGAACTTACCCTTGCAATTCATAATGTGTTGGATTTCCCAGAGGACAAGCTGATTTGGGATGTGGGACATCAGGCTTATACCCACAAGATCCTTACAGGAAGAAAGGATGCATTTGCCACTCTTCGTAAAGAAGGCGGTTTAAGCGGGTTTCCTAAGAGAGCGGAAAGTGACTGTGATGCTTTTGATGCAGGACACAGTTCCAATTCCATATCTGCAGGGCTTGGCTATGTTCGGGCCAGGGATCTTTTGGGCAGGAAGAACCATGTGGTGTCTGTGATCGGAGATGGGGCACTTACCGGCGGTATGGCTTACGAGGCATTGAATAATGCAGCGGAACTGGATACGAATTTTATTATTGTGATCAATGACAATAATATGTCCATTTCAAAGAATGTTGGTGGAATGTCTACGTATTTAAGTGCTTTGCGTACAGCAGAGGCTTATACAGGAATGAAGATAGGAGTTACAAAAGCGGTCAAAAAGATTCCTAAAGTGGGAACAGCTATGGTAGATGCTGTCCGCCGTACCAAAAGCAGTATCAAACAGCTTTTTATTCCTGGAATGTTGTTTGAAAATATGGGACTTACCTATTTGGGGCCTGTGGATGGCCACAATATGCGGCAGATGATGAAGCTGTTTAATGAAGCTAAAAGGGTGGAAGGGGCAGTTGTAGTACATGTGATCACGGAAAAGGGCAGAGGATACAAGCCTGCAAGTACCTATCCGGACAGGTTCCACGGTACGGGACCTTTTGATATACAGACAGGAAAAGCCCTGACTGTGAAAGAAGCACCTACCTATACAGATGTATTTGCCAAAGGAATGGTCCGGCTTGGAGAAGAAAATACAAAGCTTGCAGCTATTACGGCAGCTATGCCGGAGGGAACCGGACTGAAAGCATTTCAGCAGGCATTTCCTGACCGCTTTTTTGATGTGGGGATCGCAGAAGAGCATGCAGTCACTTTTGCAGCAGGATTGGCCCTAGGAGGGATCATTCCTGTGGTGGCGGTGTATTCTTCCTTCCTTCAAAGGGCAGTGGATCAGATCCTTCATGATGTGTGTATGCAGAAGCTTCATGTAATATTTGCCATTGACCGGGCAGGATTGGTCGGCGCAGATGGAGAGACCCATCAGGGGAATTTTGACCTTTCTTATCTGAGCATGATGCCAGGGATGACAGTAATGGCACCAAAAAATGACTGGGAGCTGGAAGCCATGCTGGAAGCAGCAGTAAATGGAGACGGACCGTATGCCATCCGTTATCCCAAAGGAACAGCATGTACAGAGTTTCAGCAGTTTCAGGCACCGATCCTCCGTGGAAAGGCAGAGATCCTTTCCAAAGGGAAAAAGGCAGCCATACTGGCAGTTGGCAGCATGGTGTCTGTTTGTCAGGATGCAGTAAAGCTTCTGAAAGAACAGGGAATAGATCCCACATTTGTAAATGCCAGGTTTATAAAGCCTTTGGATACAGCCTTATTGGATGAACTGGCAGAAGACCATCAGCTGTTTGTTACCGTAGAAGAAAATGTAAAAAGCGGAGGTTTTGGAGAGCATGTATGTGCCTATATGGAAGCATGCCATCCGGGATGCAGGGTGATACCCATTGCTATCTGGGACAGATTTGTGCCTCAGGGCAGTATTGACAGCCTTCGGTGCAAGGTCGGACTTTCTGCAGCAGAGATCGCGCAGACAGTAGAAACGGGGATTTCATAATATGAAAAAAAGACTGGATATTTTATTGGTAGAGCATGGACTTGCCTCTTCCAGAGAGAAAGCAAAAGCATATATTATGTCCGGAGATGTGTATGTAGACGGACAAAAAGAAGATAAAGCCGGATCCATGTTCGGAGAAGGCGTAAAGATCGAGATGCGCGGAAATACATTACCCTATGTAAGCAGAGGCGGTTTGAAACTGGAAAAGGCCATGAAGAATTTTGACATTCATCTGGACGGAAAGGTATGTATGGATGTTGGAGCATCCACAGGAGGTTTTACAGACTGTATGCTTCAAAACGGGGCTGTCCGTGTATTTTCCATTGATGTAGGATATGGTCAGCTGGATTGGAAGCTTCGCAATGATCCAAGAGTGGTCTGCATGGAAAAAACCAATATTCGTTATGTGGTTCCAGAGGATCTGGGAGAGGCTGCTGATTTTTCTTCGATTGATGTGTCCTTTATTTCATTGACAAAGGTACTGCCGCCGGTACGGCAGCTTCTGAAAGAAGATGGAGAGATCGTATGCCTGATCAAGCCTCAGTTTGAGGCGGGCAGAGAAAAGGTAGGCAAAAAAGGAGTTGTCCGTGATCCGCAGGTTCACAGAGAAGTGATCGAAAAGGTTCGTGATTTTGCCATGGGGATTGGTTTGGAGCCATGCCATCTGTCCTTTTCACCGATCAAGGGACCGGAGGGAAATATAGAATATCTGCTTCATCTGCAAAAGCGTCCGGAAGGAGTCCTGGTCACAGATCAGCTGCAGACCACGGTAGAGTCTATAGTAGAAGAAGCCCATGGTATGCTGGACAGGAAATAGGTGGATCAAATGGATAAGTTTTATGTGATCACAAACAGTGAAAAAGATCAGGATCAGTCTTTTACAGACATGATCGTGTCCTATCTGAAAAGTCATGGAAAGGCCTGTCAGGTGCAGATGGCAAAACGGAAGCAGGATGGGCCCTATCATTATACTGATCCGGAGAAGATCCCTGAGGATACCCAGTGTGTGATCGTGCTGGGAGGAGACGGTACTTTGCTTCAGGCCGCCAGGGATGTGGTTCATTGCAGGATTCCCCTTCTGGGCATCAATCTGGGTACACTTGGATTTCTGGCAGAGGTAGACAGACAGTCTGTGTATCAGGCTCTTGACAAGCTGATGCGTGGAGACTATGAGGTAGAAGAACGGATGATGCTGTCCGGCACTGTATATAGAGGCAATCAGGTGATCGGCAGTGATCTGGCACTGAATGATATTGTGATCGGCAGGGAAGGGCCTTTAAGGGTTGTACGTTTCAAGAATTTCGTAAATAATGAATATCTGAATTCCTACAATGCGGATGGTATCATATTGTCCACACCTACCGGGTCTACAGGATACAGCCTGTCTGTAGGCGGCCCTATTGTATCTCCAAGCGGCACCATGATCATCATGACACCCATTGCTCCTCACACACTTAATTCAAGAAGCATTGTATTTCCAGCAGAAGATGTGATTACTGTGGAAGTTGGGAAGGGAAGGCATGAGGATCAGGAAAAGGCAGTTGCCGCTTTTGATGGTGATGCGGTGATCCATTTAGTTACTGGTGACCGGATCGTGATTCGCAGGGCAGAGGAAAAGACAAAGATCCTGAAACTAAACCATTTGAGTTTTGTGGAAGTGATCCGTCAGAAGATGCGAGACAGTTAAGAATTAAAGATGATTTTTGTTTCGTAACTGTAAGGGTATTGAACAGTTACGAAAATAGTTGGAAAGGATACAGCATCTGGATCAGGGAGGATGAAAATTGAAATTAGCAAGACATGAAAAAATTATCGAATTGATCCGGCAATATGATATAGATACTCAGGAAGAACTGGCTGCCAGGCTGAATCAGGCAGGCTTTAAAGTGACGCAGGCTACAGTATCCAGAGATATACGGGCATTGAAGCTTACAAAGGTAACGGTAAAGGATGGTAAATCCCGTTATGCGATCCTGGATCACGGTTCTTCAGAGCTTGGAGATAAGTATTCCAGAGTGCTGAAAGATGCAGTGAGCTCCATGGATACTGGACAAAATCTGGTAGTGGTAAAGACAGTTACAGGTATGGCCATGGCTGTGGCTACAGCGCTGGATGCATTGAAATGGCCGGAGATCCTTGGGTGTATAGCCGGAGATGATACTATTATATGTGCCTGCAAGACATCTGAGCAGGCAGTAAGTGTGGTAAAGAAGCTGAATGAGATTGTAGGAAGTTAAGACAGCGTTTTGCATAAAATAAGGAGGTGGCTTTTGTGCTGGTTCATCTGCACGTAAAAAACCTTGCACTGATCGAAGAAATAGAAGTGGAATTTGGCCCTGGACTGAATATCCTTACTGGTGAGACGGGCGCCGGAAAATCCATTCTTTTAGGCTCCATACAGCTGATCCTGGGAGGCAAGACTTCCAGGGGGATGATTCGTGAGAATGCATCCTACGGCCTGGTGGAGCTTTTATTCCAAGTTGAAAATACAAAAGCAAAACAGGCGTTGGAATCTATGGATATTTATCCACAGGATGGTCAGGTACTTCTGTCAAGGAAGATTATGGAAGGCCGGAGCATCAGCAAGATTAATGGGGAAGTTTGCACAGTATCCCAGATGAAGGCAGCAGCAGCCTGCCTGATCGACATTCATGGCCAGCATGAGCACCAGTCTCTTCTGTATCCGGATAAACAGCTGGAGATCCTGGACATCTATGGGAAAGAAAAAATACAGCCAGTAAAAGAAAAAGTAGAAAAGGCTTATAAAGAATATCGTAAATGCGAGAAAGAGCTTCAGGCCTTTAACATGGATGAGGAACAGAGAAATAGGGAGTCTGCTTTTCTTGAATTTGAAGTCCGGGAAATCGAAAAGGCCGTCCTTAAGGAAGGAGAAGACGAGGAACTGGAAAAGACATACCGCAAATTGTCCAATGGACGAAAGATCGTGGATGCTCTGCAGGCTGTGAGAGGCTTTACCGGATATGAAGGAAGCAGTGCAGGAGATCTGGTAGGAGAAGCACTCAGGGAATTGTCCAGAGTCTCAGAATATGATGAAGAACTGGCTGGACTGGAAAGTTCGCTGGGAGAAGTAGACAGTCTGCTGAACGATTTTAACCGGGAGCTGTCTTCTTATATGGAGGATATGGTTTTTGACCAGGAAACCTTTGAACAGACAGAACGCAGACTGGATCAGATCAATGGGCTGAAAGCAAAATATGGTCAAAGCATAGGAAAGATCCTGGAATATCAGAAGCAGCAAATGGAAAAACTGGAAAAAATACAACAATATGACCAGCTTTATCAGGAAGCAAAAGAAAAACTTTGTCAGTGTGAAAAAGTTCTCCAAAAAAATGGGGATGAATTATCAAAAATCAGGAAAGAATATAGCAGACAGCTGGAAGCAAAAGTGATCCAGGGATTGCAGGATCTTAATTTTGCCAATGTGGATTTTGCCATTTCCTTCAAACAAGCCAGAAGCTGTACAGCTACAGGATATGATGTTATTGAATATGAAATATCTACCAATCCGGGAGAAAGCAGGAAACCACTTGGCAAGATCGTATCCGGTGGTGAATTGTCAAGGATCATGCTTGCACTGAAAGCGATCCTGGCAGATAAAGATCAGATTGAGACTCTTATTTTTGACGAGATCGATACTGGTATCAGCGGAAGGACTGCTCAGAAAGTATCCGAAAAAATGGCAGTGATCGGCAGACATCATCAGGTGATCTGCATTACTCATCTTCCTCAGATCGCTGCAATGGCAGATACCCATTTTGAAATCGAAAAACATGTGGAAAATAATGAAATGATCACCCAGATCCATACGCTAGAAGGTGAAGATTCTATCCGGGAGCTTGCAAGGCTTCTGGGCGGTGCAAGGATCACAGATGCAGTGCTGGAAAATGCAAGGGAAATGAAAGAATTGGCACTGGTACATAAAAATACAAGACTGAAATAAAAGATTCATCACATACTAAGAGAGGAATGACCGGAGCAGGTATCCGGCTTTTCTCTCTTTTTTGATAGAAGATGATAAATACAAAGGAAAAGGATGTGACAAAAATGAACCCAAAGAAAAGATACAGACGTTTCCTTTTATGGTGTCTTGGGCTGGATCTGCTGGTGATAGGAATCCTGGGTATAAGATACCTGAACCTGAAAATACCGGATGAGATCCATGTGGAAAAAGGAAAGGATCAGGACGTGTCTGCAATGCTGGCCCGTCCCTTTGTTACATTTGAAGACACAGTGCCTGTTTCCGGGGATGGGGTTTATTTTTTGCCCTGTCGTTTATTTGGCCTGATCCCTTTTAAGGATGTGAAGGTAATACCAGCAGAAAGCACCAGTCTTTTGGTAAGCGGAAGTACAGTAGGTATGTATATGAAAACAGAAGGGGTACTGATCATTGATACAGGGGAAATCCTTTCCAGGGACGGAAAACAGATAACACCTGCTGAGGATCTTGTAAAGCCGGGAGATTATATTGTTGCTTTTAATCAACAAAAAGTATCCTGCAAAAAGGAACTGATAAAGGATCTGAAAAAAACTGACGGGAAGGAAGTGAGCCTTACCCTGAACAGACAGGGGAAAAAGATAAAGGTATCTTTGATGCCTGTGGAAGATCAGACAGGAGATTACAAGCTTGGAATCTGGGTAAGAGATGACACCCAGGGTATTGGTACTCTGACCTATGTGGACGCAGCAGGAAATTACGGAGCACTGGGACATGGAATCAGTGATGTGGATACTGGAGAACTATTGTCTATTACAGGCGGCTCTTTATACAAAACCCAGATACTGGGCATTCAGAAGGGAAGTAAAGGCAATCCTGGTGAATTGTCTGGATTAATTCGCTATAATGTGGGAAATGTGCTGGGCTCCATTACAAAAAATACGGCAAATGGGATTTACGGAAAATATCAAAGCTTAGGTGGGGACGGAATTGCTTTAAAAGAAATGAAAATTGGCTACAAACAGGAAATGGAAACAGGTCCGGCATCTGTTTTATGCAGTGTAAACGGACAGGTAAAAGAATATGCAGCAGAAATTACAAAAATAGACATGAATCATCAGGACAGTAATAAGAGTTTTGTGATCCATGTGACAGATCCAAAGCTTCTTGCGGCAACCGGAGGGATCGTGCAGGGGATGAGTGGCAGTCCGGTGATCCAGAACAAAAAGATCGTGGGGGCTGTAACTCATGTGTTTGTACAGGATGCGGCCAGCGGATACGGCATTTTTATTGAAAATATGCTGGCGGAAAAAGGGTAAAAAATGGTTGGATATGGCGGATAAAAGTCGAAAGTTATCGAACGAAAATCCAGTGAAACCGACACTTTCGGCTTGATTTCCCCATTTGGATTCCACTATAATAGCAACTGTTAATCTAGTAAAAAGAGGTAACAGGTTAGGAGGAGAGATGCCTCATGGAAAAGTTAAATGTGGCTATTGCGGATGATAACGAGAAAATGACAGAAGTACTGGGACGTATGATCGAGGAAGACAAAGAACTTTCACTGGTAGGAAAAGCACACAATGGAGAAGAAATCTGTAACATTATCAGGGAGAAGCAGCCGGATGTGGTGATCCTGGACATTATTATGCCTAAGATGGACGGACTTTCCGTAATGGAAAGATGTGTACATAGCAGTGTGCTGAAAAAGATTCCTGCGTTTATCGTAGTTTCGGCAGTAGGGCAGGAACGGATCACAGAGGATGCTTTTAATCTTGGGGCTGAATATTATATGTTAAAGCCTTTTGACAATCAGATGCTGCTGAATAGGATCAAGCATGCAAGGCATCTGGGTGACAGAAGAAGAAAAGAAATTTCAAGACAGGGAAAAAGTGAAGAGAGTGGCTGCTTTTCACAGGGTGACCTGGAACGGGATGTAACAAATGTGATCCATGAGATCGGTGTACCGGCACACATCAAAGGATATCAGTATCTAAGAGATGCCATCATCCTGTCTGTGAATGATATGGAAATGCTGAATTCCATTACAAAGATCCTGTATCCTACTATAGCAAAAAGACACCAGACCACTCCAAGCAGAGTAGAAAGAGCAATCCGTCACGCTATTGAAGTAGCATGGAGTAGAGGAAAAATGGATACCATAGATGCACTGTTTGGATATACGGTAAGTACAGGAAAAGGAAAGCCTACCAATTCAGAATTTATTGCCCTGATCGCAGACAAAATAAGACTTGAATATAAAAATCGCTCTTTCCATTAGAAAGGATATAGGGTATAATAAAAGCAGTAATACGGTTCTCCGGACATAGAAGGAGAATGCAGTGAATCCATACCAAGGAGGGAATTTACGGATGAAGAATATACTTTTTGCAGCGTCTGAGGCAGTGCCTTTTATTAAAACAGGAGGACTGGCAGATGTAGTCGGATCTCTGCCGAAGTGCTTTGATAAGAGATATTTTGACATTCGGGTAATATTGCCGAAATATGCCTGCATGCGGCAGGAATGGAAAGATAAAATGGAATATGTTACCCATTTTTATATGGATCTGGGATATAAGAACTGTTATGTTGGAATTCTCAGGATGGAATATGACGGGATTCAGTTCTATTTCATTGACAATGAATATTACTTCAGTGGTCCGAAGCCTTATGATACTGTACCATGGGATTTGGAGAAGTTCGCATTCTTTTCAAAGGCAGTACTTTCTGTTCTTCCTGTGATTGGATTCAGACCGGATGTGATCCACTGTCATGACTGGCAGACAGGCCTGGTGCCGGTTTATCTGCATGACAGCTTCCAGCAGAATGAATTTTTCTGGGGAATCAAGACAGTTATGACTATACACAATCTGAAATTCCAGGGTGTGTATGATGTAAAGACCATCAAAGAAATTACCGGGCTGTCTGATTACTATTTTGTTCCGGACAAGCTGGAAGCATATAAAGATGCTAATTTCCTGAAGGGTGGTATTGTATTTGCAGATGCAGTGACTACTGTTAGCCGTACTTATGCGGAGGAGATCAAGACTCCGTTTTACGGGGAGGGTCTGGATGGACTGCTGCGTGCACGTTCCGAAAGCCTTCGGGGCATTGTAAATGGTATCGACTACAATGATTTCAATCCGGATACAGATATTTTCCTTTCTTCCAAGTACAATGCAACTACATTCCGTAAAGAGAAGATCAAGAATAAGATCCAGCTGCAGAAGGATCTGGGACTGGATCAGGATCCGAAAACTATGATGATCGGTATTGTTTCAAGACTGACAGACCAGAAGGGCTTCGACCTGATCGCGTATATTATGGATGAACTTTGCCAGGATGCAGTACAGATCGTTGCGCTTGGTACAGGTGAGGAACGTTATGAGAATATGTTCCGTCATTTTGACTGGAAATATCATGGCAAGGTATCTGCACAGATTTATTATGATGAGGGTATGTCCCACCGCATTTACGGAGCAGCTGATGCATTTTTGATGCCGTCCCTGTTTGAACCATGCGGATTGAGTCAGCTGATGAGCCTTCGTTATGGTACTCTTCCTATCGTCAGGGAGACAGGAGGACTGAAGGATACGGTAGAGCCTTATAATGAGTTTGAAGGCACTGGTACAGGATTTTCGTTCTGTAATTACAATGCACACGAGATGCTTAGTACCATTCGTTATGCAGAGCGTATCTACTATGATAAGAAGCGTGAATGGAATAAGATGATCGACAGAGCTATGGCACAGGATTTCTCCTGGGGTAATTCTGCACGGCAATATGAAGAGATGTATAATTGGCTGATTGGCTGATCCTGTCATATTTTGTCGAAAGATAATCCATTCTTATTTGCAGGAAAGACTTGACAGAAACACAGATTTATTATACTATGGTAGCAGAAAACACGAACATAGGTTTGCATTATGAAAAATACAAGAATAAGGAGACTGCCATAGAATGATAAATGAAGAAAAGCAAAAAGCCCTGGAGGCTGCTCTGGGGCAGATAGAGAAGCAATATGGAAAAGGATCTGTGATGAAGCTTGGCGAGTCAGGTGCCAGTATGCAGGTGGAGGCGGTTCCTACAGGATCCCTTAGTCTGGATATCGCACTGGGAGTAGGCGGCGTACCCAAGGGACGTATCATAGAGATTTATGGACCTGAGTCCAGTGGTAAGACTACCGTAGCATTACATATGGTAGCAGAGGTTCAGAAGCGTGGCGGGATTGCCGGCTTTATTGATGCAGAGCATGCACTGGATCCTGTTTATGCGAAGAATATAGGTGTTGATATTGACAATCTTTATATTTCACAGCCAGATAATGGTGAGCAGGCATTGGAGATCACTGAGACGATGGTACGCTCCGGAGCTGTGGACATTGTGATCGTAGACTCTGTTGCTGCACTGGTACCTAAGGCTGAGATTGATGGAGATATGGGTGACAGTCATGTGGGGCTTCAGGCGAGACTGATGTCCCAGGCTTTGAGGAAGCTTACAGCTATTATTAGTAAGTCCAACTGCGTAGTGATCTTTATCAACCAGCTTCGTGAGAAGGTAGGCGTTATGTTCGGTAATCCGGAGACTACCACCGGTGGCCGTGCACTGAAGTTTTATTCTTCTGTACGTCTGGATGTACGTCGTGTAGAGACTCTGAAGCAGGGCGGAGAGATGGTTGGCAATCACACCAAGATCAAGGTGGTGAAGAACAAGGTTGCACCGCCATTTAAGCAGGCAGAGTTTGATATCATGTTTGGTACAGGTATTTCCAGAGAGGCAGACATCCTGGATCTGGCAGCAGACTGTTCCATTGTTAATAAGAGTGGTGCTTGGTATGCTTATAATGGCAATAAGATCGGACAGGGCCGGGAGAATGCCAAAGCCTATCTGAAAGAGCATACAGATATTCGTGATGAGATTGAGAAGAAGGTAAGGATCCATTACCATCTGCTCCCTGAGGAAGAAGAGACAGTATCTGCCCAGGACAATGCGCAGGCAGATGCAGCAGCTTCCCCAGAGGATGAGGCCTGATTCATGGGACTTACAAGAGAAGAACAACAGGCGGCCCGCAGGAAGGCTTTGCTCCTTCTTGAGCATATGGACCGTACAGAGAAAGGCCTGTCTGACCGTTTGCGTCAGGCAGGCTTTTGTGTAGAGGCAGTGGAGGATGCAGTGGCTTACGTAAGCTCTTTTGGATATGTGGATGATAGCAGGTATGCGGAGAATTATATTGCATACAGAATCCAGTCTAAGAGTAGGCGCAAGATCCTTCAGGAACTGCTTCAAAAGGGTGTGGACAAGGAGACTGCCCAGACTGCCTGGGAGCAGGTATCAGAGTATACCCAGCCGGATGAACAGAAGATCCTTAAGGAGGCTGTCCTTAAGAAATGCCAGCCAGGCACAGTCCTGGACGAAAAGGGGATGCGCCGCCTTCAGGGATTCCTGCTGCGAAGAGGCTTTGGCTATAGTGATATTTCCCATGTGCTGGAGGAACTGCAGATCCAGATGGAATCTAATACATCGTTCTGCAAATAACTGTGGGATTCTTCCTACCAAAATATAAATTTCATTTTTCTGTAGAAAAACTTGACATAATTATCAAAAACATATAAACTTATATTGTTGTAATTGTACAATGAAAACCGAATAAGGAGGTGCTCCTGTGACAAGCACAATTATTGTTGCATTTGTCGCTGTGGTAGTCGCGCTACTTATTGCAGTTCCTATTACTACTAAAGTTGCTGTGGCAAATAAAGTAAAAAAAGACGCAGAAACTGTTGGATCGGCAGAAGACAAAGCCAGAGGCATCATAGATGAAGCTTTGAAGACAGCAGAAACGAAAAAACGGGAAACTTTGTTGGAAGTGAAGGAAGAATCTCTCCGTACAAAAAATGAACTGGAGAAAGAAACCAAGGAACGAAGAAATGAACTGCAGAAGTATGAGAAACGTGTCTTATCAAAGGAAGAGGCCGTAGATAAGAAAGCGGATGCAGTTGAGAAGCGTGAGGCAGAGTGCACAGCGAGATATGCTGAATTACAGAAGAAAGAAAAACGGGTGGACGAACTTGAGCAGAAGGGAGTACAGGAACTGGAACGAGTTTCAGGACTGACTTCAGAACAAGCCAAGGAAGAGCTGCTCAGATCTGTGGAAGATGATGTGAAGGTTGATGTTGCAAGGCTTTACAAAGAACTGGAGAACAGGGCAAAAGAAGAAGCCGGCAAGAAAGCCAAGGAGTATGTGGTAAATGCCATTCAGAAATGTGCAGTTGACCATGTAGCAGAAGCAACGATTTCTGTTGTGCAGCTTCCAAGCGATGAGATGAAAGGGCGTATTATCGGCCGTGAAGGACGTAATATCCGTACATTGGAGACCCTTACAGGTGTAGATCTGATTATTGATGATACACCGGAAGCAGTTGTTCTTTCTGCTTTTGACCCGATTCGTCGTGAGATCGCCAGAGTTGCACTTGAGAAACTGATCGTTGATGGCAGGATCCATCCGGCCAGGATCGAGGAAATGGTTGAGAAGGCACAGAAAGAAGTGGAAGCCCAGATCCGTGAGGATGGGGAGACTGCTGCTATGGATGTGGGTGTGCATGGTATTCATCCAGAGCTTCTGAAACTTCTGGGAAGGATGAAATTCCGTTCCAGCTATGGACAGAATGCATTGAAGCATTCCATTGAAGTGGCACAGTTATCCGGACTTCTGGCTGGTGAAGTAGGTGCTGATGTGCGTATTGCCAAACGTGCCGGACTTCTGCATGATATTGGTAAGTCCATTGACCATGAAGTAGAAGGCTCACATATTCAGATTGGTGTAGATCTTTGCAAGAAATATAAAGAATCTGCAATCGTTATTAATGCAGTGGCTGCTCATCACGGAGATGTAGAACCAGAGTCATTGATCGCCTGCATTGTACAGGCAGCAGATGCTATTTCTGCAGCCCGTCCTGGTGCTCGTAGAGAGACACTGGAAACATATACCAACCGTCTGAAACAGCTGGAGGATATTACCAACCAGTTTAAAGGGGTGGAGAAATCCTTTGCAATTCAGGCAGGTCGTGAGATCCGTGTTATGGTCGTTCCAGATCATGTTACAGATGCAGATATGGTTCTTCTGGCAAGAGATATTGCCAAGCAGATTGAGGCAGAGCTTGAATATCCAGGCCAGATCAAAGTTAATGTGATCAGAGAGAGCCGTGCTGTGGATTATGCTAAATAATCCAAGCTGTCATTCAGGAAGATAAGATACAGGAATCGTTATTCCCAAGGGAAACCAAAGGAAAACGGTTCCTGTTTTTGTGTGAAAAAATATATAAATGATTACAGTGTTTCGGTAATGAGAACTGCATAAATTCTATATGGGAAGCGTAAGATGGAAAAGAGAAAAAGATGCTGCTGTGTCAGACAGTTACATCATAAAAAGACAGGAGAAGGATATGGGGAAAAAGGAAGGCAGAATAAAAGGAAAGGAATTTTTTCCCTGGTCAGCTTTATTTTTTTGTGGCTTTTTTACAGGTACCATTCTTCCAAATATTATGTGGAAAATGAAATGGCAGCAGAAAACAGTAGCTGCTATGTACCTGCTTAGCTCTTTTTCAGGACAGGAGCTGGCTGGAACCGGACTTCTTGGAGAAATATTGAAAAGCAGGGGAAGTTTTTTTATATTATGTGCAGTGTGCGGATTTACTGTTTTCGGTGTGCCATTAGCAGTTGGAACTGTGATTGCAGCAGGCTTTGGGATTGGTGCAGTGCTGACCGTATGTATCCTTCAGTTTGGTCTGGCAGGTGCGGCAGCAGGAATTGCTCTCCTTTTTCCACAGTATCTGATCTATCTGCCTGCCCTGTTTATGCTTCTGGACATGGTTTTTAAACAATCCATAAGCATGTGGAAAAATCAGGGGATTTTTCCGGACAAAGTAGCTGGATATTCCTGGCAGACAGTTTGGACAGGGGGCATTTACTTCCTCGGAATGCTGTTGGAAGCCTATGTAAATCCATGGATAACAGAAAAAATTTTGATGACTTTAAAAATATTTTGAATGTATTTACACCATATGTGGTGTAAGTTACCATAAAAAAGTCGACATTTTGTGTAAAAATGCGGAAAGCCCCAACTTATCAGCATTTCAGAGAAAAAAAGGGTTTGATTTTATGTTAATTTCAAAGTATAATACAGTTACATTTTTTGTTATTCAGAATGGGGAGTATGAATGACAAGTATTGAACGTGACAGGAAGAAGAGAAAATGGAAAGAGAGATACATGATTTCATTAGTTATCTGCATGAAACAAAGAAGTCATCCAGCAATACGGAGATTTCCTATGAGCGGGATTTAAGAAAAATGGCCAGGTTTCTGGAAGACCGGGGGATCCGTGAAGCAAAGGCTGTGCGGGAACTTGATCTGGAGGGATATTTGGATTATATGGAACGTGGAGAATTTGCGTCTTCTACCATATCCAGAAGTGTAGCGTCCATCCGTGCTTTTTTTCAGTATCAGATGAAAGTCAACGGTATGGAAAAGGATCCGTCAGATAATCTGAGGCCACCTAAAGTAGAGAAGAAAATGCCGGAGATATTATCCATTCAGGAAGTTGATCTTCTGCTTCTGCAGCCAGATCTGAATACACCTAAAGGGATCCGGGATAAAGCTATGCTGGAGTTATTGTATGCTACTGGTATGAGAGTCAGCGAACTGATTCATTTGCAGGTAGATGAGGTGAATCTCCAATTAGGATATGTGACCTGCAAGGAACATGAGAAAGAAAGGATCATTCCCATTGGCAATGTGAGTCGGGATGCCTTGATCCTGTATATGGACAAGGCAAGAGATACTTTTGTTAAGGACAGTAAAGAGAAGACTTTGTTCACCAACTGCTCCGGGAAAGCAATGAGCAGACAGGGGTTCTGGAAGGTACTGAAAGGATATGCAGACGATGCCGGAATCAAGCGGGATATTACACCGCATACCTTGCGCCATTCTTTTGCAGTACATATGCTGCAAAATGGAGCAGATATTAAAAGCGTACAGGAAATGCTTGGACATTCGGATATTTCCACAACCCAGATATACTTAAGTATGAATATGAACCGCATGCGGGATGTATATATGAAAGCCCACCCCAGACACTGATCTGAGGCGGGCTTTTATTGTAACATCAGCACAATTCAGCAATGGTGTATAACAGTTTTTCAGATTCTTCCCATCCAAGGCATGCATCTGTAATGGATTTGCCGTAGATATGAGGTGCACAGCCAATCTTCTGGTTGCCAGGCTCAATGTAGCTTTCAATCATAAGACCTTTTACAAGCTTGTGGATATCAGAATCCACAGCGCGGCTATGAAGCACTTCTCTTGCAATACGAACCTGCTGTTCGTATTGTTTGTTGGAATTGGAGTGGTTGGCATCTACAATAGTCGCCATATTTTTCAGATCTTTTGCTGAATATTTTTCGTAGAGAAGGCGCAGATCCTCATAATGATAATTGGGAATGGCTTCTCCATGTTTATTTACAGCACCGCGAAGAATCGTATGTGCATATTCGTTCCCCGATGTTTCTACTTCCCAGCCGCGGTAGATAAAACGGTGGCTTCCCTGGGCTGCAACAACAGAATTAAGCATAACGCTGAAATCACCGCTAGTAGGATTCTTCATACCGGCAGGGATATCCATGCCGCTTACAGTAAGGCGGTGCTGCTGGTCTTCTACAGAGCGGGCACCTACGGCTACGTAAGAAAGAATATCGGAAAGATAACGCCAGTTTTCAGGATAAAGCATTTCGTCAGCACAGGTAAATCCACTTTCCTGAATGGCATGTATATGCATTTTACGGATGGCGATCAGTCCGGCAAGCATGTTTGGCTTCTTCTCAGGATCTGGCTGATGAACCATTCCTTTGTAGCCTTCGCCTGTTGTACGTGGTTTATTAGTATAAACTCTTGGAATAATTAAAACTTTATCTTCAATTTTCTCCTGAACCTTACGAAGTCTTAACAGGTAATCACATACAGCATCTTCATTGTCAGCAGAGCAGGGACCGATGATGGCAAGAAACTTATCGGATTTTCCAGTTAATATATCACGGATCTCACTGTCACGTTTCTCTTTAAGAGCTTTGATCTTTGCATCAATCGGGTATTGATTGCGGATTTCGTCTGGTGTAGGTAATTTTTTGATGAATTCAAAACCCATTTTCTTTCTCCTTTGCATTTGCTATCAGTTTTTTATTATAGAACAAGTTTTTGAGAATGTCGATAGAAAAATTATCACAGTATATAAGAAAAAGTTATTGTAGTCTTGAAGCAGATGCTTGTTGCAGATGAGTAAAATACCGGATCAGGGCAATAAGATGCAGCAGAGAAAGAAGCAGTTCACCAGACAACATACCATAAAAATAGCCTCGGATTCCCATAGCGGGAATGGCAAAGATTACAAACAGGATCCGAAGAAGAGCTCCGGACATGTTGTGGAACAGACAGCGGGAAGCTTTTCCAAGGCCATTTAGTATACTGACCATGGCGGTATTCATATACAGAAATGGGCAGATAAAAGCCAGGGAGGTAATATAGTTTCCGGCAGTAATGCTGTTAAAAAGAAAAACACCTGCAAAGTGACCGAAAAAAAGAAAAAACAGGGCACAGATACATCCAAGAAAAAGACAGCCCATGCAGGAACTGCGGACCACATAGGAAATCCTTTTTCTGTTTCCAAGTGCCTGAAGCTGAGCAATAGAAGGCATAAGCATAACTGCTGCGGAGGTGGTAAGGGCGGAAGGAAAAAGAAGAAGCGGCAGGGTCATGCCTGTAAAGACTCCATAGACCCCAAGAGCGTCTGTACGGGACAGACCATATGCCTGTAGCCGTCCGGGGATCAGCACCACTTCAATACTGCCAAGTAAGGTGAGCAATACTTTATTCAGGGTATGAGGAACCGATTCCCCAAAAAGCCGGCAGATGGATGCAAAGGGTTTATGGATGAATCTGATTTTATAGGAAGTTTTTTGAAAATGAATGCCAAGGGTAAGAAGGGATGAAAGGCAGGCAGCAATCTCTCCGCAAAGGGCACCAATGCCGGCAAGAAGCGGTGTAACCGGCTTTTTTTCTGACAGAAGGATCAGATAGACCAGGTAAGAGCTGCCAATACGCACTGCCTGTTCAAATAACTGTATGCAGGAAGGCGTTAGGGCCTGCTTCATGGAATAATAGTAACTGCTGACACAGGTATGTAGCGCACTGAGAGGAAAACAAAAAGACATAAGACAAATCAAGGGAAGGGTGGCCGGCTCTTTCAGAATCCGGACCGCAATAAAAACTGCATTTTTATATAAAATAAATGAAATACCAACAGACAAAAACATACAGATGCCTGTTCCAAGGAGAAAGGTATCTTTTGCCTGCTGATCCTTTCCAAGAGCTTGCAGTGATGCGCAGTCCCGGGAGATCACTGCCTGCATACCAAAAGCGGTCATTGCAAGCAGCAAAGCAGAAAGAGGGAGAGAAAGCTGATAAATCCCCACACCCTGTGCACCAATGGTGTGTGAAAGGAATATTCTATAAAAGAAGCCAGCCAGCCGGCAAAGAAGCCCTGTACAGGTAAGAATCAATGTTCCTTTCAGAAATTGTTCCTTTGACATAACCGTACCGCCTGAATATATAATTTTTATCAGTATATTCTAAAAAGCACCTTGACAGAACGAAATGTATCTGGTAAAGTTAGGTGAAATCCAAGGAAAACACTAGGAATTAAAAAGAGGCGATAAAATGAAATTTTCCACACGGGCAAGATATGGCCTCAGGGCGTTGATTGATTTAGGCATGTACAGTGAGACAGAGAGCGTATCTCTCCAGAGCATTGCCGACAGACAGGGGATTTCCATGGGATATCTGGAACAGCTGATGGCACTTCTTAAGAAAGCCGGTTATGTGAAGAGCAGCCGGGGAGCCTGCGGAGGATATCGTCTGGCAATGCCGGCCGGTGAGATTTCTGTGGGAGACGTTTTAAGAGTGCTGGAAGGCAGTCTGGAGGCTGTGGAGTGTGCCGGCAACGAAGACAGCGGAGGATGTACAGGCGCTGATCTTTGCGTTGCCAAATACGTATGGAAACGTATAAACGACAGTATTACACAGGCTGTGGATACAATGACCCTGGGAGAACTGATCTGCGAAAGTATTAAAGTGCAGGAAAAGAATCAGGGACAGCAAAGAGGCAATGGAGTGATCTGCCCTAACAGCCGTACAAAAAACGAAGAGTGATAGTAACTATTCAGTAGGTAGTATCTTCATTCTGTAAAGCAGTAGCAAGGAGTCTGCTTTACTATGACAGGAGGACATAGAAATGGGAAAAATGATATATCTGGACAATGCAGCAACAACAAAGACGGCACCGGAGGTTGTGGAAGCAATGCTTCCTTATTTTACAGAAATGTATGGAAATCCCTCCAGTGTATATGATTTTGCCGGAAAAAGCAAAGATGCTGTAACAAAGGGCAGAGAGCAGATCGCAAATGTTCTTGGCGCCAAAAAAGAGGAAATTTATTTCACAGCAGGCGGTTCTGAGGCTGACAACTGGGCATTAAAAGCAACTTTTGAGGCTTACAAGTCAAAAGGCAATCATATTATTACTACTAAGATCGAGCATCATGCGATTCTTCATACCTGCGAATACCTGGAAAAAGAAAGAGGGGCAAAGATCACTTATCTTGATGTGGATGAGAATGGAGTTGTAAAGCTTGATGAGCTGGAAAAGGCCATTACACCGGAGACCATCCTGATTTCTGTTATGTTTGCAAATAATGAGATCGGTACACTGCAGCCGATCAAGGAGATCGGTATGATCGCCAAAGAGCATGGCATTCTTTTCCATACAGATGCAGTACAGGCATTTGGTCAGGTTCCCATCAATGTGGATGAGCTTGGCATTGATATGCTTAGTTCCAGCGGCCATAAGCTGAATGGACCAAAGGGCATCGGTTTCCTGTACATCCGTAAAGGCGTTAAGATCCGCAGCTTTGTACATGGCGGAGCTCAGGAGAGAAAGCGCCGTGCAGGTACTGAGAATGTGCCGGGTATTGTTGGGTTTGGTGTGGCAGCAGAGCGTGCAATGCATTCCATGGCTGACCGTACTGCAAAAGAGGTCCTGGTGAGAGATCATCTGATTAGCCGGATCACCAGTGAAATCCCATATGTAAAATTAAACGGACATCCAAAGAAGAGACTTCCAAACAATGTAAACGTAAGCTTCCAGTTTGTGGAAGGAGAGTCTATGCTTCTGATGCTGGACAGCTTTGGTATCTGTGCATCCAGCGGTTCTGCCTGTACATCCGGATCCCTGGATCCTTCCCATGTACTTCTGGCAATCGGACTGCCTCATGAGATCGCACACGGTTCCCTCCGTCTCACCTTAAGCGAAGAGACTACCATGGAAGATGCAGATTTTGTTGTGGATAAGTTAAAGGATATTGTGGCGAACTTAAGAAGCATGTCTCCATTATATGAAGATTTCATAAAAAAACAGAACAAATAAAGAAGCTAAATCTAAAAAAAGTGTAAAAGCACTTGTCAGGAGGAAAAAAACATGTATAGTGATAAAGTAATGGATCATTTTCAGCATCCCAGAAATGTGGGAGAGATTGAGAACGCAAGCGGTGTTGGTACAGTTGGCAATGCTAAATGTGGCGACATTATGAGAATCTTTCTGGACATTGATGAGAATACACATATTATAAAGGACTGCAAATTCAAGACCTTTGGCTGTGGTGCTGCAGTAGCGACCAGCAGTATGGCAACTGAGATGGTAAAAGGCAAGACCATCGAAGAAGCCATGGAAGTTACCAATAAGGCGGTTATGGAAGCACTTGACGGACTTCCGCCAGTAAAGGTACACTGTTCCCTTTTGGCTGAGGAAGCCATCCATGCTGCATTATGGGATTATTCACAGAAGCATGGCATCAAGATTGAAGGATTAAAGAAGCCAAAGAGTGATATCCATGAGGGAGAAGAGGCTGAGGAAGAGGAGTATTAATCTCTTCCCAGGCCCAAGATACAGGTGAGACTGCAGTCGTTATAGTCTATCTCAGTCGAGAAGACTCCCACCTCTTTCAGGTGTTGAGTAACTGCTCGACTTGAAGTGAGAAGATTCATCTTAAATTCGAGGCAAAAGAGATAAAAAGAAAAAGGGTAACTGTTTTACAGGCAGTATTCATTCAGGTGATCTGGAAAGTTTTTGCATTGCAGATGCCAGTGTGTGAAACAGTTACGAAAAAGGAAAATAACGATGACAGGACTTACAAATCAACAGGTTCAGGAACGAATCGATGCAGGCAAAGTAAATGCAAATGAGAACCCTAATACCAGGACATATAAGCAGATTATCCGGGAGAATACGCTGACATTTTTCAACTTTCTCAATCTGGTGCTTCTTGTCCTGGTTCTTTTAGTGGGATCATATAAGAATTCCATGTTCGTCGGGATCATCATTGTCAATACAGTGATAGGTATCGCTCAGGAGATCCGCGCAAAGAAGACCCTGGACAAGCTGGCAATCCTTACTGAGAGTAAAGCAGTGGTGTTGCGGGAAGGACAGAAGTGGAGTGTTCCTACAGATCAGCTTGTTCTGGATGACATTCTGTTTCTGAAGACCGGGGATCAGATCCCAGCGGATGCCAGAGTGCTTGAGGGAAGTATTGAGGTAAATGAATCTCTCCTTACAGGTGAGGCAGACAATCTGGCCAAGAATCCTGGGGACGATCTTTTTTCCGGAAGCTTTGTCACAGCAGGAGAGGCTTGCTGTCAGGTTGTTCATGTAGGGAAAGATAATTATGCGTCACAGATCACCAGTGAAGCAAAGGAGTTTAAAAGACATAATTCTGAACTGCGTAATTCCCTGAATGCGATCCTGAAGGTGATCAGTATTATTATTGTACCTATGGGAATGCTGCTGTTTTACAAGCAGTATTATATAGCAGGTGATAATATCCGGGATGCAGTGGTAAATATGGCTTCTGCAGTTCTTGGGATGATCCCGGAAGGGCTTGTTCTGCTTACCAGTGTGGCATTGACTTTGGGAGCATTGAACCTTACCAGGAAGAATACATTGGTGCAGGAATTGTATTGTATTGAGACGCTTGCCAGGGTAGATACCTTGTGCTTGGATAAGACAGGCACCATCACCTCCGGTTCTATGAAGGTACAGGAAGTGGTTTCTTATAAGATGGCTTTAAAACGGACTGAAGATACCGGGAAGACAGAAGAAGTTTTGCCTGCCCTGCCTGTTGCTGTGGCAGATACAGCCAATACAATTCCAGTTGAAATAGATACAGCTGAAACCAATATAGTTGAAGTAGATGCAGAGCAGCCTGTGGTTCAGCTGTCAAATCCAGAAACAGCTGAAGACTCAGAAGAAAGCCAGGAAGAGATCCGCCATATCATGGGTAATCTGCTTTATGTGCTGAAAGATAAAAATGCTACAGCTGAGGCCTTAAATCATTACTTTACAAAGAAGAATGATTTGAAGGTTTCCCATGTGATTCCTTTTTCCTCAGACAGGAAATATAGTGGTGCTGTATTTGAAGGAGAAGGCACATATTTGATGGGAGCAGCACAGTTTTTGTTTCCAGAAGGAAATCAGCCGCTTCTGGATGTTTGTGCAGTTTATGGTGCACAGGGTCTTAGAGTGCTGGTGCTTGCAGCAAGCAAAGAGGAAAGCACAGGTACAGAGCTTCCAAAAGATCTGAAGCCTTTGGCACTTTTTCTTCTTACAGATGTGATCCGTGAGGATGCACCAGAAACGCTGGCATTTTTTGACAGCCAGGGTGTGGATCTTAAGGTGATTTCAGGAGATGATCCGGTTACGGTTGCTGCCATTGCAAGAAAGGCAGGACTTAAGGATGCGGATCATTATATAGATGCTACTACGATCACCACACCGGAGCAGATGGAAAAGGCAGTGGCAGAGTGTTCTGTATTTGGAAGGGTAACACCCCAGCAGAAAAAAGAAATGGTGCTGGCCTTGAAGAAACAGGCGCATACAGTAGCTATGACCGGGGATGGTGTGAATGATGTACTTGCCCTGAAAGAGGCTGACTGTAGTGTAGCAATGGCAGAGGGTAGTGATGCTGCTAAGAATATTGCAAATATAGTGCTTCTGGATTCTAATTTTTCTGCTATGCCGGATATTGTGAACCAGGGAAGGCGTGTGGTAAATAATATTCGTACAGCAGCATCCATGTTTCTGATCAAGACGATTTTTTCGGTGCTGCTTTGCCTGATCACAATTTTCTGGGGGGATGCTTATCCTTTTGAACCAATTCAGATGTCTCTGATCAGCACCTGCGCCGTGGGGATCCCTACGTTCCTGCTTGCACAGGAAAATAATTTTAACAGGATCCAGCAGGGCTTTCTACGGTATGTATTTATGAATGCCTTTCCGGCAGCAGTTACGATTACAGGCTGTGTATTTACTATTATGCTTGTATGCCAGAATGTATATCATTCTAATGAGATGCTGAACACAGCCTGTGTGCTTGTTACAGGATGGAATTATATGGCAGCGTTGAAGACGGTTTATGCACCGTTGAACCGGTATCGTAAAGTGATCATTTACGGTATGCAGTTTATCTTTTTTGCAGCTGCGGTGATCCTGCAGAAGCTTCTTGCCCTGGGTGCATTGGAGTTTGGTATGATTATCCTTGTGTTTATCCTGATGACATTTTCACCGGTATTGATCGACGTGATCACAGCATGGATCCACACACTTTACGTAAAACTCGAAGAAAGAGAAGAAAGAGGTTTCCTCTCCCTTCTCTTTGAGAAAATACAGAAATAATGGGATTGATCAATCAATCAAAGCTTCAGGAACTGAGGCTTTCGTCCGCAAAAAACAGTGTAATATGTGAAGCCGCAGTCTGCTAAAAGGTCTGCGGCTTTTTCAAAGCCGTAAGCCACTTTGGACGGATCATGTGCATCAGCTCCGATGGTAACAATCTCTCCGCCAAGCTCACGGTAGCGCCGGATCACCTGGCTGCATGGATTAGGCTCTCCAAGACCATAATGATAGCCACCAGTATTAAGTTCAAGTCCTACCTGCCTGCGGATCAGCTGCTTCAGGATCTCATCCAGGATATCCTGAAAACGTCCATATGAGTAGGAGGCATTTTGCCCTGGGCCGTATCGGACAATATAGTCCAGATGGCCGTAAACATCCATTTGGTCAAATACAGAAAGATTCTCCAAGATAGATTCAAAGTATTCCATATAGCAGCGGGTAACTTTACGTCCCTTATAAAATTCCGGATAGTATGGGTCTTGACCATGTACCACATGGGAGGATCCGATCACAAAATCAAAGGGATAATCTTCTAAAAGCTGTCGGAACTGCCGGGCCAGATGAGGCTGAAGTCCGATCTCAATCCCAAAATGGATCTGCAGATCCTGGCTGTATTTCTCTTTCAGATGATGCAGCCTGGCATGATAAGCCGGGATATCAAGGTCAAAAGTCAGGCCGTCCGGATCAGCAGGATAGTCCGGATCAAAGTGTTCTGTAAAGCAGATGCCGGAAAGATTTCTGGAAATGGCTGCCTGGATCATGTCCTCCATTGGTGTTTCTGAATCTGCAGAAAATGAAGAGTGCATATGGCAGTCCCACAGGATCTGGTTCTTCATGGCTGAAAACTCCTTTCATTTGAACATACTTCTTTATTGTAGCATAAGTTTAGGAAGTTTTTACAGATGATTGTAAGGTTTTTTCTAAAATGCTCTTGAATTTTTGTTTGGAATTAGGTACAATATGCCGTAGGTTGATGTTTCTTTAACAAAGGTACATCATAATTTACCATTTAATTCATAGGAGGAATTTATCATGGCAGTAAAAGTTGCAATTAACGGTTTTGGACGTATTGGTCGTCTTGCATTCCGTCAGATGTTCGGAGCAGAGGGATTTGAAATCGTTGCTATCAACGATTTAACATCTCCTAAGATGCTGGCTCACTTATTAAAATATGATTCCACACAGGGAAGATACGCTCTTGCAGATACAGTTAAAGCTGGCGAGGATTCCATCACTGTTGACGGAAAAGAGATTAAAATCTATGCAAAAGCTAACGCTGCTGAGCTTCCATGGGGAGAGATCGGTGTAGATGTTGTTCTTGAGTGCACAGGTTTCTATACATCCAAAGACAAAGCACAGGCTCATATCGATGCTGGTGCTAAGCATGTTATCATTTCCGCTCCGGCTGGAAACGATCTGAAGACTATCGTTTACAATGTAAACCATGAGACTCTTACAAAAGAGGATCACATCATTTCTGCAGCTTCCTGTACAACAAACTGCTTAGCTCCAATGGCTAAAGCATTAAATGACCTTGCTCCGATCAAATCAGGTATCATGTGCACAATCCACGCTTACACAGGCGATCAGATGACACTTGACGGACCGCAGAGAAAAGGCGATCTGAGAAGATCCCGTGCAGCTGCAGTTAATATCGTTCCGAACAGCACAGGTGCTGCAAAAGCTATCGGTCTGGTTATCCCAGAGCTGAACGGCAAACTGATCGGTTCCGCACAGCGTGTACCGACCCCAACAGGTTCCACTACTATCCTTACAGCAGTTGTTGAAGGAAATGTAACAAAGGATCAGATCAACGCAGCTATGAAAGCAGCTTCCAATGAGTCCTTCGGTTACAACGAGGACGAGATCGTATCCAGCGATATCGTTGGTATGAGATTTGGTTCTCTGTTTGATGCTACTCAGACAATGGTTCTTCCACTTGAGAATGGCACAACAGAGGTTCAGGTTGTTTCCTGGTATGACAATGAGAACTCCTACACAAGCCAGATGGTTCGTACAATCAAACATTTTGGTAAACTGCTGAACGCTTAATTTCCGGCAGAGTAGGGTTTCAGTGCTGTAAAGCATACAAATAGACTCAGAGAAGGGTCCGGTCTGTATAGGACCGGGCCTTTTTGTCTGTATAAAGTTAAAAGGAGGCATAACAAGATGCTGAATAAGAAATCTGTTGATGATATCAACGTAAAAGGCAAGAAAGTCCTTGTAAGATGCGACTTTAATGTACCTCTTCAGGATGGTAAGATCACAGACGAGAACCGTCTGGTGGCAGCTCTTCCTACAATCAAGAAGCTGATCGCTGACGGTGGAAAGGTTATCCTTTGCTCCCACCTGGGTAAGCCGAAGGGAGAGCCGAAGCCAGAATTATCACTTGCACCGGTTGCAGTACGTCTTTCTGAGCTTCTTGGACAGGAAGTTAAATTTGCAGCAGATCCTGAAGTAGTAGGACCAAATGCAAAAGCAGCAGTAGAAGCTATGAAGGACGGAGATGTGATCCTTCTTGAGAATACACGTTATCGTGCAGAAGAGACAAAGAATGGTGACGAGTTCAGCAAGGAACTTGCATCTCTTTGCGATGTGTTTGTTAACGATGCATTTGGTACAGCTCACAGAGCACACTGCTCTAACGTAGGTGTTACCAAATATGTTGATACAGCTGTTGTTGGATATTTAATGCAGAAAGAGATTGATTTCCTTGGCAATGCAGTAAATAACCCGAACAGACCGTTTGTTGCAATCCTTGGCGGTGCTAAGGTATCCAGCAAGATTTCCGTTATCAACAATCTTCTTGACAAGGTCGATACCCTGATCATCGGTGGTGGTATGTCTTACACATTCTCTAAAGCAATGGGCGGACACATCGGAACTTCCCTTTGCGAGGATGATTATCTTCAGTATGCACTGGATATGATGAAAAAAGCAGAAGAAAAAGGCGTTAAGCTTCTTCTTCCTGTAGACAATAGAATTGGAGATGCTTTCTCTAATGACTGCAATATCAAGGTTGTGAAACGTGGCGAGATCCCGGATGGATGGGAAGGTATGGATATCGGACCGGAGACAGAGAAGCTGTTTGCAGATGCTGTAAAAGATGCTAAGACAGTTGTTTGGAACGGACCGATGGGATGCTTTGAGATGCCGAACTTTGCACATGGTACTGAGGCTGTTGCAAAGGCTCTGGCTGATACAGATGCAACAACCATTATCGGTGGCGGTGATTCCGCAGCAGCAGTTAATATCCTTGGATATGGCGATAAGATGACACACATCTCCACAGGTGGCGGTGCATCTCTTGAGTTTTTGGAAGGCAAAGAGCTTCCTGGAGTAGCTGCAGCTAACGATAAATAGGCATTGAATACTTAATGAGGGCAAGCCGTAGGTGCAGGCCGAATTTAGTATGAAAGCCCACCTGGACACTTAATGAAAGCGAACCGAAGGTGAAGCTTGAATTTAGTGGACATGGTGATTCCAATAATACAAGCACTTAATGAGTGCAAAAGGAGATATATAAAATGTCTAGAAAGAAAATCATTGCCGGCAACTGGAAGATGAACATGACTCCAAGTGAGGCAGTTAAATTAGTAGAGACTTTAAAGCCATTAGTAGTAAATGATGAGGTAGACGTAGTATTCTGCGTACCTGCAATCGATATCCTTCCTGTAGTTGAGGCTGCAAAAGGATCTAATATCCAGGTTGGTGCTGAGAATATGTACTTTGAGGAGAAGGGTGCTTTCACAGGTGAGATTTCTCCGAACATGCTTACAGATGCTGGTGTTAAATATGTTGTTCTCGGACATTCTGAGAGAAGAGAGTATTTCGCAGAGACAAGCGAAACTGTAAACAAGAAAATGCTGAAAGCATTCGAGCATGGTATCACACCAATCATGTGCTGTGGTGAGACACTTGCTCAGAGAGAGCAGGGCGTAACAATGGACTTTATCCGTCAGCAGGTAAAGGTTGGATTCCAGGGTGTGACTGCAGAGCAGGCTAAGACTGCTGTGATCGCTTATGAGCCGATCTGGGCTATCGGGACAGGTAAGACAGCTACTACAGAGCAGGCACAGGAAGTATGCGCTGGCATCCGTGCATGCATCGCTGAGATTTATGATGAGGCTACTGCAGCTGAGATCCGTATCCAGTATGGCGGTTCTGTAAATGCAAAGACAGCTCCTGAACTGTTTGCACAGGCTGACATTGATGGTGGTCTTGTTGGCGGTGCTTCTCTGAAACCAGAGTTTGGCGATATCGTAAACTATAACAAATAATAAAATAATAGCTATTTTTTAGCTAATGTGTCCAAGCGAGAAGTAATTAAACGCCCCTAAACACAAGGATGATTGGTAAATATTACCAATTGAATTGTGGGTAGGGGCGTTTTATAATTTACCTACTATCACCTTTTGGTATCACTTTTGGAAGAAAAAATCACTGTCATTCAAAAAAGTGATAATTGCTACAGAGGAGGAAGTAAATGGCGAAGAACTATGAGGGCAGAAAAGAAAATGGTGAGGGCAATGTAAGAAAACTGCCAAGCGGAAAATATGAATGTGTAGTACAAAGCAAATACATTAATCCAAAGACCGGGAAACCAAAAAGAATTAAACGAGTGGGAGAAACAGAAAAGGCAGCCCGTGAAAAAGCAAAGCTGGATCTTGTCGCCTGGGAGAAGGAAATTGAGAGAGGCAGAGATACAAAGATTAATAAAGCCAAGACCTTTGGCGAATATATGTCTGAATATATTGAGACGGAGGTAAAGCCCAATATAACTGGAAGCGGCTATCATACATATATTAATAACATGAACCGGAATTTCTTTGATTTTCCAATATCAAAGTACCAGCTTCATATGCTGAATGCTGTGGAATTTGAACGGTATTTTGATACAATATTAGAATTAAAGAGTAAGAAAACCTGCTCTCTGCCGATGCAGCTATGTAAACGCTGTTGTAAATGGCTGGTTGATCGGAGCTTGCTTAAAGAGAATTATGTTGCCCAGGTGAGAATAAAAAAGGAAATTTCTGATGAATACGACAAGAAAAGAGAAGATGATATCAAAAATCGTAAAGAAGTATTCACGCCAGAAGACATTCAGAAATTTTATTATGCCTACAAAAATAATATGGGACAGTATCCGGTTGTTGTATTATTTCTATTGGAAACAGGGCTTAGAATCGGAGAATTTGCCGCTTTGAGAAATGACAATGTGGATCTAGAGAATAACAAGATTCATATTGTAGAGGCACGATCTGTTCGTTTTAAGGATAATGATAAGGAAAAAGGGATAGAATATTACACAAAAGTTCCCAAGAATGGAGAAGCCAGGTTCATAATGATGTCGGATCTATGCCGGGAATGTGTATTGTATATGATGGAGCAGACCCGACTTAAATGTAAAGACAATCCGGATGACTTGCTCTATCCAACATTTGCTAATGGTAAGAGACGTTCAAATGCTTCTATGGAAGTGTGCTTTAAGGAATTATGTGACAAGCTTAATATTGACAGAGATGTGCATCTCACTAAAGGCGGTCAGATGAAAGGGCTGTGTCTTCATTCACTCAGACACACTGCAGATACCATGGCGAATACTGCCAAAAATGCAAATGTAGTGAATACTGCATTAAAAATGGGGCATAAGGCAATCAGTGTAGAGAATGTGTACACACATGCTACAGAGGAAGCACTTAGTAGTGTTATGACACCATCCCAGGCCGTTCTTGAGGAATACAAAAAAGATTCCGATGCTCAGAGCAAGGAAGAAGAATTGTATAAAATGTATCTCAAATTAAAAGAAAAATTCGAATGAGGATAAAGCGCCTTATGGAAGTTACATGGAAATTAGGCAATACATATTTAAAAATCCAGGATTGTGAGTCGGGTTGGGATTTCACAATTCTGGATCTTTTTATTTTCATAAATTGGTGTAGGATATGCAGAAGCAATGAAATTAGGTATCGTAATCTACGAGCCAATTTCACGTATTTTCCCTTAAAATATCGAAGGTGGTTAAATACCGATAGCTAGGGCATTTAGCACATTTTCACCTAAGATGTAAGGTTGTATAGATTCATATAGTTTCTAAAAAAATGGCCCACCAGATGGCCCACTAAATGAACAAAGAGCTTCGATACAAAATAAGGCAGGGAACACTCATGAGTTTGGAGTGTTCCTGTTTTTTGATTTAGATCAAAAGAGTTGTATTGTGAGATTTTGAATTGTTTTTTTGTATATATTTTGCAAATCAAAAGAGCTTATGCTATACTACGTAACAGAAAAAGCAAGATCTGTGGTGATAATATGGTTTACGATGTTATGGTTAGTTATCAGCATAGATCGAGAAATTTGTGAGGTGAAGGAAAAATGGCAGACATTAAATATGATATTGTAGAAGAAATCGGAGTTCTTTCTGAGAATGCTAAAGGGTGGAGAAAAGAAATTAATAGGATTTCCTGGAATGGAGCAACTCCAAAATATGATATCAGGGATTGGGCTCCAGAACATGAAAAGATGAGTAAGGGAATTACTTTATCACAGGAAGAAGTGGAAGAATTATATGCAGTTTTGGGAAAAGCTCTTGGAAAATAATAATTGAAATTTTTGAAAATTCTATAAATTAAAATGCTGTACTATCTAAAAATCACTATGCTTCTCGAAATTAATGAGTATAGTGATTTTTTGTTGTCTGACATTATTCTTTATAAGGCATTAATATACAATAATAAATGACAGTTTCCCTACTTCGTGTTATACTACATATTAAGTTGTTGGCGAAAGTGGAGGAAAAAAGAAGCATGATAATAGGTGAGTTGAAAAATAAAATTGATGGTTTATGGGAAATATTTTGGACAGGCGGACTTACCAATCCACTGGATGTCATTGAACAGATGACGTATATGATGTTTATTCGTGATTTAGGCAGTGGAATTGTTTAAAGAGAAACCAGCAGGAACATTTGATGCAATTCTGATGGATCTGATGATGCCTGTGATGGATGGATATACAGCTACGAGAAAACTCAGATCATTAGAACGTTCAGATGCAAAAAACAATACCGATCATAGCTATAACAGCAAATGCATTCCAGGAAGATGCTGAAAAGTGCATTGACGTGGGTATGAACGCTCATTTGGCGAAACCTTTGGATATTGAAAAGATGAAAAAGATTATTAAAAGTATTTGTTCCTAATATAGGGAGAAAGTAAATGAATAGCATAGTTATTGAAATGAATATTATTTGAGATTCGGGGTAAATTGTGAAATGCAGACAAACAGGAAAAATAAAGATATAATAGGTATTATACAGAGTTTCCTTATATTGATATTAGTGGTTCTTGTTATTTTTATGATGATTCAGATTAGCAGGCTGCAGGGGACGGCACGCGTAATAAATTATGCAGGTCTGGTACGTGGAGCTACACAGCGCGAAGTAAAATTAGAAATTACAGGAAACCAAAATGATGAATTAATTAAATATTTGGATGATATTCTTCTTGGATTGAGATATCAGGATGGACATTATAATCTGGTAAAACTCAATGACGAAGAATATCAGGGGAAATTGAAAATCCAGAGTGATTACTGGGATAAATTGAAAACAGAAATTGAAGCAGTAAGAAACAAGGGATACGAAAATACAGACATTGTTAATATGAGTGAAATATATTTTACGATGGCAGATGAAACTGTCTCTGCCGCAGAAAGCTATTCAGAAAAGATCGCTATAAAGATTCGTACTATAGAGCTTTTGTCGGCACTTGATATGTTGATTCTGGTGATATTGGTTATTATGCAGACTCTAAAAGCAATGCAGATGGCAATGCAAAACAGATTGCTGGAACAGAAAGCATTCGTAGATGCCCATACTGGGCTGCCAAATAAAAATGCCTGTAATGACCTTCTTAATAAAAAAGATATAATTACAGGTTCTACAGCATGCATAATGTTTGATTTAAATAATCTAAAAACTGTAAATGATACAATGGGACATTCCGCAGGAGATCGGTTAATAAAGAATTTCTCAAAGCTTTTGCGAAGTGTTATTCCAGAAAAGGATTTTGTTGGAAGATATGGCGGAGATGAGTTTATAGCAGTCATTTATCATACAAATGAGGCGGAAATTAAGGAAATATTAAAAGTTTTGTACAGAGAAAAAGATAGATTAAATAGTTATGAAAATCAAATACCAATCGACTATGCATGCGGATGGGCATTATCCTCCGATAATATGTCTTGTACAATGCAGATGTTATTGGATGATGCAGATGCTAATATGTATAAAAATAAACAGTTATGTAAGAAATATAATCAGCATTCTTAAGGAAAGTGATTAAAAAACTATCGATAGGGAGTGTCTTTTTTAATTTATAGGATTTCTAAAGACCACAAGAATAAAGGAAATAGAAAATATGAATAAAAGACAAAAAATACTGATTGTCGATGATGTAAAGTTTAACAGGGATATATTGAAAGAATTTCTTGGAGAAACCTATGATTATCTGGAAGCTGAAAATGGAAATCAGGCAGCGCAGATTATGGAAGAGAATCTGGGAATCGATTTGATGCTTTTAGACATCAACATGCCACAGATGGATGTTTAACAAAGCAAAGCTAAATTACTACAGTCTGATTCTGCTGGATATTCAGATGTCGATTATGAACGGATATAAAGCATCCAGGAGAATTCGAGAACTGAAAGATGGTAACAAATCGCAGATTCCAATTGTTGCAATGACAGCAAATGCGTTTGAAGAAGATAAGAAGATGGCTTTGGCAAGTGGCATGAATGATCATGTTGCAAAACCAATAGATATGAATGTATTATTGCCGACTATTATGAAATATATGTAAAGGAAGAAAGAAGGACACTGATTTTGCAGTCAGTGTTCTTCTTACATATCAGTCGACTAAAGAAAAACATTTTATAGTTGTACATTATCTCGTTGAGAAGGGTAAATCTGTGAACTTTGTTCACTAAGCAGAGCAGTGAAATTTTGACGAATGATATTTAAAGTCTTTTGCTTTTTCAGTAATTCTTGTTTTTCCCGGACAGTAGCAGTCTGTTCGGATTCAAGATTTTCAATCCGCTTCTGGATTTTATTAGAGCTTGGGATTTTGGTAACGCCGAGATCCTGAAGCTCTTTTTTTAGTGAATCGTGGAGCTGGTATTCTGCCTGATGCTTGGTACGGTAAGCTTTTGGATTTTTAGCAGATTTGCAATCTTCAATCACTTTTCGGCAGAGCCGGTAAGAATCACAGTGTTTCTGAATGACTTTCTGTGTACTCAGCTCACTGGTGATTTGTGCTATTCTCTGATCAGCCGCTTTAACAGAAGCATCAATATCGGAAACGTGTTGTTTGAAATCTTCATAATTCAGCAGGTTATTTTCGGAAAGATAGTTGAAGGTGCGAGCCGCCTCTTTCAGATTATTGAGCTTTGCCCAACGTTCAAATCCTTCTCGATTGCCGGTTGTAACATACGTGGAGATATTGATATACAGGCGAGCTTCTCTGGATAGATGCTTTGGAGTTTTCACTTTGCTACGATTTTTAGCCAGGCGAATGCGAACATTTTCTTCTGAATAATAGCTTCCGAGAGATTTCATATAAGTGAAATTCTTCTGCTCCGGTGCACGGAAGGACAGGTGTTTTCCTTGGCGGACTTCATATCCAGCTAACTGCATTTTTTGTAGAAATTCCTCATAGTTAATGGAAGTCCAGATTGCCTTATCAACTGCAACACGTAGCTTGGCTTTCCAACTGGTGCCACGATGATATTCCATGTTCTCTTTATAGCTTTTACTTTTTTCTCCGGTTGGCATACTGGTGGCAAGTCCATTTTCATGGCAAATGCGATTACTGATCCGGTAGATTTTATGGTAGCTCCGCTTATTGGAAACATACTTGTGATGATCAACAAAACTTGCTGCATTAAAGATGATGTGGTTATGGATATGATTTTTATCAACATGGGTGCTGATCACATATTCATATTTTCCTTTCAGTACTTCATCTGCAAATTGTTGTCCTAAGCGATGAGCGGTTTCTGCATCTGTTTCATCAGGCTTAAAAGATTGGATCAGATGAAATGCTAGGTTATCACCTTTATCCATTCCGTTCTTTTTTGTCTGTTCTCTCGTCATGGCAAATTCCAGATCAGCTGTTTCAGGGGAACAGCCAAAACTGGAAACTAGCAGTTTTTCATCAGTCTTGTCTGGATTCGTGATATAGTCCAGAGCTTTCTTGTCTGTTACTTTAATTGGGAAGATCTTAATATATGCCATAGTTCTTTCACCATCTCTTTCAATTCTTTCATTTCTTCTGGATACAGATCTCCAGTAGTATTCACCTTCTTTGCAATCTGATTGATGTTTATGCCAATCTTGTGCATTTCCTCATACTGTTTCTTCAGTGGAGTTGTATCAGTGTTGACGATGTAACCGTCGATTGCCATTTTCCGCAGATAAGCTCCCATGTTTTTTGTCTTTGATTCTATCATCTTCCTGCGAATCAGCTTCCGCTCTTCATCTGTGACATAAAAATGGATTTCTTTGTTTCGCTTTCTTTCAGCCATTGGTAATTTCTCCTTTCTGAGAGGGTAGTAGTATAGTTGCTTTCAGCTTTTTCAATTTAGGGCAGGGTACCCTAAATTGGGATTTTCCGGAAGTGTATCCTCACTTCCTGTCCTTGCTGTTTTACCCCTCTATTAGTTAAAGTCAGGAGAACCGGGAAAATGCAAAAGAATTTTGCAGGTAGTACGGGATACGAAAATGTGGTATGATTATGGGCAGGATATCAGAAGAATCAGGAGTTGAATAGATTGTGAAGAAAGAAGAAATTTTTGAATATGTGCAGAAACAGTATGGCACGATTCCGGAATATTTATGGAGTAAACTACCGGACAGTGCAGTACTCCGACATGAAAATGGAAAATGGTATGCAGTGATCATGACGGTTGAAAAATCGAAATTGGGATTAGAGGGAAATGATCTGGTTGACATCATGGACGTAAAGTGCGATCCAGAAATGATCAGCATGATTATTCAGACTTATGGATTTTTACCAGGATACCATATGAATAAGCAGCACTGGATCACGATTTTACTGGAAGGTTCGGTCAGTGAAGCAAAGATACTGGACTTTTTGGATATGAGTTATGACCTGATTGATGGAGCAGGCAGAAAGGAAAACAAATGAGAAAAGCGATCGTATATGCATCTGTCCATCATGGAAATACAGAAAAATTAGTAAAAAGCATAGCAGAAGAGTGCCAGGTCGATTTGATTGATGCTGTAAAACAGCCAAATGCAGATCTGAACAGTTATGATATGATTGGATTTGCATCAGGAATCTATTTTTCAAAATTTCATCAGTCGATATTGGGATTTGCAGAGAAGAACCTACCGGATGACAAAAAGATATTTCTGATTTGTACTTATGGTGGAAGTGCGAATTATAAATCCTTAGAGCAGATTTTGGACAAGAAGCATTCTAAAGTGATAGGAAAATTTGGGTGCAAAGGGTATGACACATTCGGACCATTTAAACTGGTTGGAGGTATTGCTAAAGACCATCCTAATGGAGAAGATATGAAAAACGCAGTGGACTTCGTAAAAGGATTACACTAATTTTTGAGCAAAAAGGAAAACCGGGGATTTTACTCCTCGGTTTTCTGGCTGTTGTGCTTCAATCTTCAACTTGAAAAATATCTTCTACAGGCACTTTCAGGTAATGTGCCAGCCGGATTGCAATCTCAAGAGAGGGATTACGTTCTCCACGTTCGATGCGGCCTATAGTCTGGCTGCAGGAACCTATGGCTTCAGCCAAATCTGCTTGAATGAGATTCCGTTCTTCACGAATATCTTTTAGTGTATTATTGATTGCCATTCAATCACTTCCTTTGTTTATTGTTATCAGCAGGATCATGAACCTGATGTTGAAATTTAATGGAATCCCGGAATTTCTGCACCTTTGCATTTCCCGATTACTTTTCCAAAAATCTTAAAAGAGTCAGATTCCAAAACCTGGATAGGACGATATTTTTGATTTAAAGAAATCAGATAAACACCATCTGGCTCATCGTGTAATTCCTTGATGTAAGTATTACCGTTGAGATAGAAGATTCCAATTTCACCATTAGCAAGAGAATCTTTTTTCTGAATCCATGCGACATCGCCTGTGTGATAAAGTGGCTCCATACTGTCACCGGAGATCCGTACACCAAAGTCAGTCTGCTCAGGAGCAAGATGTCCTACGTCATAGGTTTCTTTTACAGAATCTTCCAGATAATTTCCAGTACCAGCAGAAACAGGTTCCCAGGCAATGTCTACAGGATGATGGAATGGGATAATCTTTGCAGACAGTGGAGAAAACTTTTTAGAAGCTTTCAAAATATCAGCAAATTCAATCAATTTATTTCTGCCTTCTTCATTCAATCCACTCATAATGTTATATGGATTTTCTCCAAAGAAGGATTCATATATATCTTCGATATCAAGTAACTGGCAAAGTGTCAGGAAAACATGTAAAGCTGGTTCTCGTGCATTGGTCTCCCATTTGGAGATTGCTTTTGTAGTGACCTGAATACCTTCCTGAGAAAGCAGGTCTACCAGATCTGATTGAGAGTATCCTTTCTTTTTTCTATTTTCTGCTAATATTTCCCCGAAATCACGCATTTGTTCGCCTCATTTCTATTTGAATTTTCTATATGCATTATACCGTATGTTGGAAATAAAATCAACAATAATCTCCAAAATGGAGAGAATACAACCAAGATGTTACTTGACTATCTCCGGAATGTCGATATATACTAAACATACAAAAATTGATAAGACATCATGTTGAAGGAAACAGCTGGGAGGTGAAAAGTTTGAGTGAGCGTGTGATCCTGCATAGTGATATGAACTGTTTTTATGCCAGTGTAGAAATGCTGCATCATCCGGAATTTGCCGGAATGCCGCTGGCAGTCGGTGGCGATCCGGAAGCCAGACATGGGATTGTACTGACAGCAAATTATATTGCAAAGCAAAAAGGTGTAAAGACCGGAATGGCATTATGGCAGGCAAAACAGATTTGTCCGGAAATCATATTTGTACCACCACGGATGGATTTGTATTTGAGATTTTCACAGATGGCAAGAGAAATCTATTCAGAGTATACGGACAAGATCGAGCCATATGGAATTGATGAAGCCTGGCTGGATGTATCGGACAGCAGAAATCTGAAAGGAAGCGGAATGACGATTGCAAGAGAAATCAGCCATCGGATTAAATACGAACTGGGTGTAACGGTAAGTATTGGAATTTCCTGGAATAAGATTTATGCGAAACTTGGTTCAGATTATAAAAAGCCGGATGCAATCACAGAGTTTAATCGAGAAAATTATAAAGACAGGATATGGCAGCTTCCAGCGTCAGATTTGCTTTATGTTGGAAGACAGACAAATAAGAAATTGCAAAAACTTGGAATCCGGACAATCGGGCAACTTGCGGAATCAGACGAAAAGTTGTTAGAGAGTCATTTTGGAAAAATAGGAAATGTATTATGGGCTTTCGCAAATGGCTGGGATGAAGATCCGGTTTGCAAGGAAGGATATGAAGCACCAGTAAAGTCGATAGGTAATAGCACTACAACACCGAGAGATCTGGAAAATGATCTGGATGTCTGGATCATTCAAATAGCATTGGCAGAAAGTGTAGCTGCACGATTGCGGAAACATGGATTTAAATGCAAAACAGTAGAAATTACAGTTCGAGATAATGGATTGTATAGTTTTTCCAGACAGATACATTTACGACAGCCAACGAATATTACAAACGAGATTGTAACTGCAGCATTTCAGCTATTTAAAGATAATTATAAATGGGAACATCCCATTAGAAGCCTGGGAATCCGAGCTGCGGATCTTGTGTTAGATGATATTCCCGTGCAGTTGGATTTATTTGGAAATCAGGAGAAAAAGGAAAAGTTAGAGAAGCTGGATCGTACTGTAGATGAGATCAGACGACGGTTTGGTTATTTCAGTATACAGCGAGCGGCAATGTATCAGGATAAAGTCTTATCCAACTTAGACGCTGGTACGCACACGATCCATCCACACAGTTATTTTCATGGGTAATTGGAGGGATAGATTTGAAAAAAGCATTAACCAGAAAACAGAAAGAAAGTTATCAGTGTATTTTGGATTATACGAAGGAGCATGGATATCCGCCGACAGTACGGGAATTTGGAAAAATGATTGGAGTAAGATCAACATCATCTGCTTTTTCCAGAATCAAACAGTTGGAGTTAAATGGATATATCCGCAGAATCCCGGCATCGCCAAGAGCAATTGAGATTTTATAGTGAGGTGTCGGCATGAATAAAGTATATGTAGATGTAGTAGCAGAGTTCCGGAAAGACGGACAGTTGGTTCCCATATTTTTTACATGGGAGGATGGAAGAAAGTATAGCATTGACAGAATTTTGAAAATCGAGCGATGCGCCAGCAGAAAGGCAGGCGGTGTAGGAATGATGTACACCTGTATGATACAGGGGCAGGAAAGCCACTTGTTTTACGAAGTGGATAAATGGTTTATGGAGAGAAAAACAGCATAAGGAGAGATTGGTATAGACGATATTATTTGGATTATTAATCGGCAGGGATAGTCACTTTCCCTTTATATTCCTGCAGGTTTTACATAAGAAGATGGATTTCGGTCAGCAAAGGCAGCTCCCACAATGCCTTTTGGATATCCGCTTCTGCAAGTTGTAGTAAGTAATTGCTTCCCATCAAAATCATGAGATCGTGGTACCGCAGGCAAAGGATAAAAGATTTAGACCGTCACTGGGCGTTGAGGAAGAGTAGGTGAGTAATATGAGATACGAAGATTCGATGAAAGATGTAGCTGATCAGATAATCAAAGAACAGCAGCGAGCCAGTAAAATTAAAAACAATCCAGAAGAGTTACATTGGCATGACGAATATGCAACGTTGAATTTCTTTCGGTTTATCTGCAAAAATATCGGTAACTTGAGAAATGGAGAAATTGAAAAAATGGTCACACGTTTAAAGTACATAGATCAGAAAGCAGTGGAAAACCATGTGAATGGTGCTGTTTGGGCATTTGATTATGATAAGATGTTCTGTGTATTGATGGAAAATGAAATTTGTCGAAAGGTGTGTGAAAAGAATAAATATAACAGTTGGATGAATCTGATTGGACAGTATTGTGTTTCAAGGACTTAAAGACGAAGAAAGTTGTTGGAGAGAAATAATTTCCAGCAACTCTGTCTTTAATGAATAGAGTTCATTTTTTTATTCAAATATTCCCATAATATATACAATATGTAAATTTGCAATTCAAATATAGTTTATGCTAAGTGCAATAATAATAATAATAATTACTATTATTGATAAGAGAATAATTATCATGTATAATACAGATATACAAGAAACAAAGTGTTAGAAAAATTGCTAGGAACTTGGTAACAAAAATAAATCGACATTGAAAAGGGAAAATGACTATGATAAAATATGAATGTGAACCATGTGGATATATTTATGATCCGGCAGTAGGAGATCCAGACGCTGGTATCGATCCAGAAACTGCATTTGAGGATATTCCAGATGACTGGACATGCCCAATCTGCGGATTAGGAAAAGATGTTTTCGTTCCTGTAGAAGACTAAGCAGAAAATGCAGGTACGAAACTGCCAGACATTAAAAGATCCTAAGAGAACATATAAAAGAAATGGAGGTCAAATTATGACTTACGATTTAAACATTACCTTTGATGACAATTTAGTAACAGGAAATGAAACAATTGATACCCAGCATAAAGAATTGATCGACCGTATCCAGAACTTTGTAACTGCCTGTCAAAATGGCGAAAGCAAAGTAAAAGCAATCAAAATGCTGGATTATCTGGATGAATATACTGACTTTCATTTCAAAGAAGAGGAAAAGCTTCAGGAAAAAGCCGGTTATCCAGAGCGTGAAAAACATTATGAAAAACATGAAGAGTTTAAAAAGACAATTCAGGAACTGTATGAATACCTTCAGGAGTATGAAGGACCAACAGATCGGTTCAGTGAACTTGTACAGAAAAATGTAATCGACTGGCTGTTTGGACACATTAAAACATACGACCGCTCTGTGGCAGAATTTATCCTTATGAAACAAAATCCAGATCGATGCTAAAATAAACCAGGGAACGAGTTCATTCAGAATGTAGACAACGTGATGAAGTAAACTAGGGGCTGTCACAATGCAGCCCCTTTCCTGTTATAGCGATATTCTAGGTAATATATTGCGCTGGCATGACATATTATTTTACTACTACTATATGGGAAGAGCAAGCAGCTCTTCTTTTTTTGTCCTTTTTATCCAATTTTAAGTTGTAAAGTCTCTTTTCATGCCAACAGAAATATGCTAAATTGATCTTATAGAACAAGATATAATTCCACTTATATATCTGAGGAAAATGAATGAGAGAGAAAACTATATATGAGAAGATTGCAGAAAAGTATAACACAACACCAGAAGAAGTACGCAGAGAAATGCAGATAGCCATAGATGCAGGATTTGATAATCCTGACCCGGCTGTGCAGGAAGAATGGAAGAAAATGACACTTAAAGGAGACAGGCCCACACCGGAAGAAGTAATCAATTACGCAGTAAAAAAATTAAAAGGAAATTAAAAATATGAAGAAAAAGATAATTGCATTGATTTCAGGAACAGCAATCTTGATAATTGCTGCAGGAAGTATTTATGGGAAATCTGAATCCAGTCATAAAGAAGGCGAATCAGATGTAGTTGGAACTTTTTCTGTAAATCGGGATGAAAATATAACCGTGGTCGCAAATAGGGAAGATATTGAGGATAGAGAAGCGTTTGCAAGAAAACTTTTGCAGATGTACAAGGATGATTCTTTTCATTCGACAAAATTCTCCACAGACAGAGGATATGCGACGAGCATTGATATGAACATCTATTTATGGAAAGAGGATATTGAAGACGGGGAATCGGTAATGACAGCCGAATATAGACCTGTAGAATACGGAAAGGACTATGATGTTGTCAATAATCCTGATAAATTTCAACTATATATAGATGGAAAAGAGATTAAATAGTAATCTCCTGAAAGCAAGCTCTTTGTCAATTATTTCAAAGAAAAATTAAAGGATAACAATACATAGTTTTGACAATGATATTTTGAAAAATTTTATAGGAATGCTCTATTATCAAATTGACATAGGAATATGGTAGCGTATAATTAGAATTGAATACACTGAAAAAATGGAGGAATTACATGAAAGCACATAAATATTGGTCAGTAGGAGCTTTAATCACAATGATTGGAACTTTTTATACAGGATATAAAGGGTTAAAAGCAGCACACAAATACTTTGCATTTGGCTCTCTGATATGCATGATTATGGCAGTCTATTCTGGTCATAAAATGATTTCGGGTAATAAAAGAACAAGAAAACAGGTGAAAAATACAAAAGCTGAGGAATAGTAAATGTTAGAGTTAGGAATAAAAGCACCGGATTTTGAATTGCCGGATCAGAACGGAGAAGTGCATAAATTAAGCGATTATGCAGGAAAAAAAGTGATCTTATATTTTTATCCAAAGGATAATACACCAGGATGTACGAAGCAGGCATGTGGCTTTTCTGAGCGTTATCCACAGTTTACTGAGAAGGGAGCTGTTATTCTCGGAGTAAGCAAGGACTCTGTAGCGTCTCACAAGAGATTTGAAGAAAAATACGGACTGACATTTACGCTATTAGCAGATCCGGAGCGTAAAGTTATTGAAGCATATGATGTCTGGAAAGAAAAGAAAAATTATGGAAAAGTATCTATGGGTGTAGTAAGAACTACATATCTTATTGATGAGCAGGGAATCATTATAAAGGCAAATGATAAAGTCAAGGCGGCAGATGATCCTGAAAATATGCTTAAGGAATTGGCATAATGAAGATTATTTTATCACCTGCAAAAAAGATGATTGTAGATACCGATAACTTAGCACCGGTTGAACTGCCTGTCTATATTGATAAGACAGCAGAAGTATTAAACTGGATGAAAAGCAAATCAAAAGAAGAACTGAAAGCTATCTGGAAATGTAATGACAAGATTGCAGAGCAGAACTTTAACAGATTGGAAAATATGGATCTTTATAACAGGCTTACTCCGGCTGTTTTAGCATATGAAGGTATTGCATTTCAATATATGGCACCATCTGTGTTTGAAATCCAGCAGTTTGAGTATTTGCAAAATCATTTAAGAATCTTGTCTGCGTTTTATGGCATTTTAAAACCAATGGATGGTGTGACTCCTTATCGTCTTGAAATGCAGGCAAAGGTTGGAATTGGAGATGCAAAAAATCTGTATGAGTACTGGGGAGAATTGTTATACCGCTCAGTAATCGATGACAGTAGGATTATCATTAATCTTGCATCAAAAGAATACTCAAAATGTATAGAAAAGTATCTGACACCACAGGACAGATATATTACGATTGTATTTTGTGAGTTATCCGGAGATAAATTGGTAACAAAAGGTACCTATGCCAAGATGGCTCGTGGTGAAATGGTCAGATTCATAGCGGAAAATAATATTGAAAATCCGGTGGAGATTCAGAAATTTGATAGACTCGGATATTCGTTTAGGTCTGATTTATCTTCAGATTCAGAATATGTATTTGAACGCAAAATAAAATAATAATAATGAGAATTATTACTATTTTTATTAGCAACAGGATAATAGTGGTATATAATCCTTATTAAGAACTAATCCTAATAAGGAGGACGAATGACAAGTAGGAGAAATACCATTCAAAAAGATCTTGTAAGAAATGCCGTATACGAAATGAGAAGACACGTTACGGCAAATGAAGTGTATGAATTTATAAAAGAAGCATACCCAACAATTGGAAAAGGAACTGTATATAGAAATCTTGATATATTGGTAGAGGAAGGTGCATTAAAAAAGGTTGAAGTTCCGGATGGACCGAACCGATTTGATTTTATATTGAAAATATAATAGCCTTTTCCTTTTTTGGCTTAAATCCTCTTATATCGTCACGAATCCTTATTTTTCAAGGCTTCCGAGGTGTTCCGAAAAAGGAAAGGCTTTATAAATCGGCTTAAATCTTCTTAAAAAATACTCTTTCAAAGTAGTAAATTGAGTAGTAAAACTCACGCGACTATACTCAACATTTCTGTCATTGCAGATTCACAAGAAGCATGTGTGTAATATCCTAACGTCATAGTGATATTCTTATGCCCCATGATGTACTGTAAATTATTTGGAGTCATTCTTGCATTTGCCATATTCGTACAGAATGTATGTCGTAATACATGAGGGGTAATATGTGGTAATTCATAATCCCTGTACATCTTGTTATGCTTTTTAACCAATCCATTTAAAGCATTATTATAAAGAACTGCATACATCGGATAGTTTCTAGCATTCAAGAATATACTGTTTTCTATCATATCATGTATCGCGAAAAATTTCCAGTCTTCCTGTAGATAAATTATCGACAGAATGTTGATAATAGTTACTGTTCACACGATGTGCGACCAGCAACGCTTGTACAAAAGTCTTTTATATATTATCAGCAAAAACTTGCCCACAAATATTGATAATCCTTTAAAAAAGTGCTATATTTTGTATATAATTTCACAATCTAAATCATGGAGGCACTTTTATTATGATGGGAAGACTTAGAGCAATGCGTGAACCACTGAAATATGTACAGGGAAGAGATGCACTTTTGAAATTTCAGGAAGAAATGGGCTATATGGGAAAGAGATGGCTGTTTGTCTGTTCAAGAAGTGGTTATAAAGCATGCTATGATAAAATAGAGAAAAGTTTTGGTGATAAGAACGATTATAGACGTTATGAGATTTTTGCTGGAATCTCAAGTAAAGGCGAGATTGCCAAGATGGAAAAAATTGTAAAAGAAGATGAAATTGATACGGTAGTCGCAGTAGGTGGTGGTAGTGCTGTCGATACAGCAAAAGCAACTGCATATTATACAGGAAAACATATTGTTATTATTCCAACAGTAGCAGCAACGGATGCGCCATGTACAGGACTTTCTGTTATTTATAACGATGATCACAGCTTTGATAAATATTTATTTTATCCAACAAACCCAGATGCAGTTATGGTAGATTCAACAGTTATCGCTAATGCACCGGTAAAATTTCTGATTGCCGGAATGGGTGATGCGCTTGGTACTTATTTTGAGGGACGTGCTTCAATTCGAACAGAATCCGCAAGTCTGGAGGGAACAGGAATCACAAGAGCAGGTCAGGCACTTGCAAGATTATGTTATGATACACTGGTTACTTATGGAAAACAAGCTGTGGAAGCATGTAAAGTACATGCAGTAACTCCAGCTCTGGAGGCTATTATTGAAGCTAATGTCTATCTTTCAGGTGTAGGAGCAGATAATGTAAACTGCGCTGCAGCACATTCTTTCTATAATGGCGTTACTTCTCTTGGAATTGCACATGCGGATCATGGTTGCTGTGTAGCTCTTGGTACTTTAGTGCAGTTGGTTTTAGAGGGTGCTTCAAAAGAAGAGTTTAAAGAAGTTCAGGACTTCTGTCTTGAAGTAGGACTTCCTGTAACATTGGAAGAAATAGGCGTTACAACACAGGAGCAGGTTAAGACAATTGCTGAAAATGCATGTGTTCCTGGTGAAACGATTCATAATCTTGCCGGAGATGTGCAGCCGATAGAGCTTTATGATGCAATTTTACAGACAGATGCAATGGGAAAGATTGCACTTGGTAAAACAGAATAAAAATAAATCACATATTATACAAACGTGGCCCGGTGCTATGCACCGGGCTATAATCTATATAAACTATTCGTTATTTTTGGTCGAAGTCCGGCAATCATAAAAGATCTATCACTAATACAATCACCGTCTTCTTTTATTTATGATACGGGAATGCGCAATGTACAAATCTTATGTGCCAGGCAGCATCCATGTTTGCTTTTGCAATTCATCTGTATCAACTTGATGATGTTATTATACGGAAAAATTGTGAACTCCTCGTGTCACAAAAGCTAAACAAAAGTAAAATTTATGGTAAAAATCATTACCATGTAAGATGTATAAAGTGCGGTGAAATTTTTGATGTGGATATGGATCAAATACCGGATTTGCTGGAAAGAATTCATAACACTCATGGAATTGAATTTGTGGATTATGATATTTCATTTAAAGGCATTTGCCCGAAATGCAGGGAGAAGGTAAAGGAGGAACAGCATGGATAGGAAAGCAATGTATAAGTTGAGTTATGGACTGTTTATATTGAACGCTAAAGAAGCAGAAAAAGATAACGGATGTGTGAAATGCGTGGACATTACAAGTACAAGGAAAACACGGCAGAAATAGCTACAGCAGTCAAGAACAGTGCTTATGAGATTATAAACAAAAAGTACGCTACATATTATGGAATTGCAATGTCTGTAAAAAGAATCTGCGAAGTGATTATGAGAGATGAAAAATCAATACTTCCTATATCACATATGATTCATGGAGTATATGATATTGACGGAGTATAGTTAAGTATGCCAGCTATTGTAGGTGCAGATGGTATTGAGTCTGATATACCTATTAATTTAAGTGGCGAGGAAGCGTTAAAGCTTAAGGAATCTGCAGATTCATTGAAAAAGATTATGGAGACAATTGAATTATAAATTTTACACATGGAAGGAGAAAAAGGCATGGAAGTAAGGTATTATATTTGTGAGCATTGTGGAAACATCGTTGAAAAGGTAAAGGATAAGGGTGTACCTGTAATTTGTTGCGGAGAACCTATGCAGGAATTAAAAGCCGGAGTGACAGATGCTGCTGTCGAGAAGCATGTACCTGTATATACGATAGAAGGCAGTCATGTTCATGTCGTGGTCGGAGAGACAAAACATCCAATGCTTGAAGAGCATTTCATTGAGTGGATTACATTAAATACAAACCAGGGAATATACAGAAAACAGTTAAATCCAGGGCAGGAGCCGGTAGCAGATTTTTGTCTTTGCGATGGTGAACAGGTAGAAGAAGTATATGCATATTGTAACCTGCATGGATTATGGAAATGCTAAAAGCATTTATACATATTAAGGTTACAGAACAACACAAATACAACAGTAATATATGCTGTGTATTAATATATTTATAAGGAGGAACAAACTAATGAAATATGTATGTGACGTTTGCGGATGGGAATATGATGAAGAGGAAGGTTATCCTGAAG
>NZ_JBFKZO010000011.1:0-110201 GCF_040929965.1 Blautia sp. 1033sp1_1033st1_G9_1033SCRN_220408
ACCTGGGCCTTCGCCCCGCAAAAGCTGGCAAAATCATGACGTCCGATGAGAAAAGAAGTGGCTTCTCTCATCTTATCCACATCCAGCTTATAATGGTAAAAATATGAATACAGCCGTTCTGTAGGTACAGGAAATTTGCGATTAAGGATCCGGTACTGATAAGTCTTTTCGCTGTCACAATACCTGGGATGAAAATCCGGATCCACTTCTTCAGAAAGCTGGATGCGGATATCCTCCGGAAGCCTCTGATTCAGAGCATAAGAAATCTTTTCGCCCGGAATCCGTGTCTCAGTATCAAACACAGCCACATTTCCCATTGCATGCACCCCTGCATCTGTACGGCTGGCTCCAATGGTCTCAATCTGTTCTCCCAGCAACTGGGATAAGGTTTCATTCAAAACGCTTTGTACTGTAATTCCATTTGGCTGCACCTGCCATCCACTATAATTGGTTCCATCGTACGCTACTACAAGTCCGATTCTTTTCATATTTTATATCCCCACTACCCGAAACAGGATTGCAATTGCCAAATATCCGGTCAGAATCCCATAGGCTGCATAATCCCTGCCTGCATATTTCAAAGGTTTCATCTGTGTCCTGTCATCTCCGCCATGATAGCACCTTGCTTCCATGGCCATTGCCAGATCATTGGCACGACGAAAAGCTGAAATAAACAACGGAACAAGCAGCGGAACCATATTCTTTGCTTTCTGTATTAGATTTCCATTTTCAAAGTCTGCTCCTCTTGCAATCTGCGCTTTCATGATCTTATCTGTCTCTTCCAGCAAAATAGGAATAAATCGAAGTGCAATGGACATCATCATTGCAATCTCGTGAACCGGAACATGGATCTTATTCAAAGGACGAAGCTGACGTTCTAATCCATCGGTAAGCTGATTGGGTGTTGTGGTAAGAGTCATAATGGAAGATCCGATCACCAGATAGATCAGACGTATCGCCATTCTCCCTGCCAGCACCAAACCTTCTTTTGTCACCTTAATAAATCCCCAACGCCATAACACTTCGCCTGGTGTAAGGATAATATTAAAAACAATAGTAAATAACAAAAGTACAAAAATCGCTTTCAGGCCTTTAAAAATAAATTTAACAGGTACCTTGGAAATCAGGATCACGCTGCCCAGAAATACTGTAGCAACCAAATATCCCCAAAATGTATGAAAAGCAAACACTGAAACAATAAACATCAATGTACCCAAAAGCTTAGTTCTTGGATCCAGCTTATGAATCAGAGAATCGGCAGGATAATACTGGCCAATGGTAATATCTCTAATCATCTGCCTTTCCTCCCTTCTTCAGTGCTTTCAGAATGCTGTCTTTTGCTTCTTCCACAGTGATGGCATTTACATCCACATCCAGCCCTTTTTCCTTCAGGGCATGCATAATATAAGTGATCTGCGGAGCTGCCAGCCCCATTTTTTCCAGTTCCTGATAATGGGAAAATACCTTTCTTGGTGTGTCATCAAATACAGCTTCACCATGATTCATAACCACCAGCCGTTCCACATACTTGGCAATATCTTCCATACTGTGAGATACAAGGATAATGGTGATGCCGCGCATTTTATGAAGGAGCTGGATCTGATCCAGGATATCATCACGGCCTTTAGGATCCAATCCTGCAGTAGGCTCATCAAGAATCAGGATCTTTGGATTCATTGCCAGCACACCTGCAATGGCAACTCTTTTTTTCTGTCCTCCGGAAAGTTCAAAGGGTGATTTACTGAAATTCTCTTCTTTAAATCCAACATGGGCAAGAGCCTTTCTGGCTTCTTTCTCAGCCTCCTCCCGGCTCAGTCCCTGATTCATAGGTCCAAAGCATACATCGGATAAAACATCACTTTCAAAAAGCTGATGCTCTGGATACTGGAATACCAGCCCAACCTCACTTCGCAGCTTTCTGCGGTCATATTTTTCTTCCCATATATCCTCTCCATTATAAAGGATCGTGCCTGAGGTAGGACGGATCAGCGCATTGAAATGCTGGATCAATGTGGATTTTCCACTGCCTGTATGGCCAATGATCCCCATAAACTGTCCATCTGGGATCACAAGGTTAATATTTTTTAATGCATGTATCTCATAAGCCGTTTCCGGGCTGTACGTATAGGTAACATTCTTAAGTTCTATTGACATAATGCACTCACCAATTCCTCTGTTGTCAGTATTCCCTCCGGGATATCCACACCAGCCTCATGAAGTTCATGAGCCAGCAAAGTTACCTGGGGAACATCCAGTCTGTATTCCTTCAGTCTTTCCACCTGTGAAAAGATCTCCCTTGGAGTTCCCTGCATAACAATCTTACCGCTGTCCATTACATAAACCTTGTCCGCATGGATGACTTCTTCCATATAGTGAGTGATCAGAATCACTGTCACATTTTCTTTCTTATTCAGTTCGGAAACTGCTTCCAGAACCTCATGCCTGCCATTCGGGTCCAACATAGCTGTGGGCTCATCCAGAACAATGCACTGAGGTCGCATGGCCATTACACCTGCAATGGCAACTCTCTGCTTCTGTCCTCCGGAAAGCTTGTTAGGTGAATGGTGGCGGTATGCTGTCATCCCTGTTTTTCTCAGACTGTCACCCACACGTTTCCAGATATCCTCTGTAGGCACACCCATATTTTCAGGGCCAAAGCCTACGTCCTCCTCAACAACAGTTCCAATGATCTGATTGTCCGGATTCTGAAAAACCATTCCTGCTTTCTGGCGGATCTTCCACAATTCCTGCTCCTTGGATGTATCCATATCATCCACCCAGATCGTCCCCTCGGAAGGAAGGAGCAGTGCATTTAATTGCTTTGCCAGTGTGGACTTCCCAGAACCGTTATGTCCCAGGATAGCCACAAAGCTCCCGGCTTCAATGTCCAGGTTTATATCATCGACGGCTCTCTGCATTTCCTGCACATTGCCGTCTTCGTCATACTTGAAATAGTCAAATCCCAGCTTGAACGCCTTAATTATTCCCATATTATTTCTCCTGTAAGTTGGTCTGCTCAGTAACTGCCGGAATCTGTCCGGTCAATTCATCGATCAATGCCCAGATTTCATCTCTTCCTTGCTTTGTCTCAGCAGAAAATGGGATCATAATGCTTCCAGGCCGGAGATTCAACCCGGTTTTGATCGCTTTAAGATTTTTCTGTATCTGGCTGCGCTTTAATTTGTCCATTTTGGTTGCAATGATAATAGGATTGTAGCCGTTATGTACCACCCAATCATACATCATCTTATCATTTGCAGAAGGATCATGTCGGATATCCACCAGCAGAAATACTGCTTTCAATACTTTTGAAGTATGAAGATACCTTTCGATCATCTTTCCCCATTTTTCTTTTTCAGATTGGGGAACCTTCGCATATCCGTATCCTGGAAGATCTACAAGATAAATACTTTCGTTTATATTGTAGAAATTAATGGTCTGAGTCTTGCCTGGCTGCGCACTTGTCCTTGCAAGAGCCTTTCGGTTCACCAGACTGTTGATCAGTGATGACTTTCCTACATTGGACTTTCCTGCAAATGCCACTTCCGGTCTTCCAGTATCCGGAAGTTTACTGGTGATCCCGCACACAATATCTAATGAAACATTTTTAATTACCATGTAATAATCTCCTTTGCTGCCATGGAACCGCCTTTTTATGCAAAGCCTTTATTTTTTTCCGGAGGAAAGGGCATGCTCCAGAACCTGTCCCATTGTTTCCACATAACAGATTTTCAGATCTTTCGTGATCTCTTTATCCATTTCCTGGACATCCCTTTTATTTTCCTTTGGAACCAGGACTTCTTTGATCCCTGCGTATTTTGCTGCCAGAAGCTTTTCTTTCAGACCTCCGATAGGAAGGACTCTTCCTCTCAGAGTGATCTCTCCTGTCATAGCTACCTCAGCCCGTACAGGAACCTGGATCACAGCTGACAAAATAGCAGTGGCCATGGTAATGCCGGCTGAAGGTCCATCCTTTGGTACAGCGCCCTCCGGGATATGTACATGAATGTCGTTTTCCCTGAAAAATTCAGGAAGGATCCCATATTTCCCGGCTACAGAACGAATATAGCTGATACCAGCCTGTGCAGATTCTTTCATTACATCTCCCAGCTGACCGGTAAGAAGAAATTCCCCTTTTCCCGGCATTACATTTACTTCGATCTGAAGTGTGTCGCCACCCACCTGAGTCCATGCCAGTCCACGTGCAATACCAATTTCATCTTTTTTATTTGCCATCAGGTAATCATATCTTTCTTTTCCAAGGTACTCTGAAAGATTCTTCCCGGTTACACGTATCTTATCCTTGCCCTGTTCCATAATGGCTCTTGCAGTTTTTCTGCAGATCCTGCCAATACACCGCTCCAGGGAACGTACACCTGCTTCTTTTGTATAATTATTAATCATCTTACGGACAGCGCTGCCCTGTATGGTAAGCATATCCTTACTGATGCCATTGATTTCCATCTGCTTTGGAATAAGATGCTCTTTGGCAATATGCTCTTTTTCATTTTCTGTATAACCGGAAATATCCAAAATCTCCATACGGTCAAGAAGCGGTCTTGGAATGCCTTGCAGATCATTCGCAGTTGCAATAAAAAGAACCTCTGAAAGATCCTGAGGGATCTCTACATAATGGTCATTAAATCTGCTGTTCTGTTCAGGATCAAGAACCTCGAGAAGTGCTGATGATGTATCTCCCTTGTAATCACTGCTGGTCTTGTCAATCTCATCAAGCAGGATCAGCGGATTGCTTACACCAGCCTGTGCAAGAGCTGCAGTCACCCTTCCAGGCATTGCTCCCACGTAGGTTTTCCTGTGTCCCCGGATCTCTGCCTCATCACGTACACCGCCCAAACAGATCCTCACATATTTTTTATCCAATGCCTCTGCTACAGACCTGGCAATAGAGGTTTTTCCGGTACCCGGAGGTCCTACCAGACACAGGATCGGGCTTTTACCCTTATGGGTCAGGCTTCTTACAGAAAGAAATTCCATGATCCTCTCTTTTATTTCCTTCAGTCCGTAATGTCCTTTTTGCAGGATCTTCCATGCCTTTTCAAGGTCTTCTGAATCCTGTGACCGCTTATCCCATGGAAGGGAAAGCAGTGTTTCTATATAGCTGCGCTCTACTGTGCTTTCTGCACTGTTGCCATTAATACTTTTGAAACGGTCAATTTCTTTGTTGATCTTCTCTTTTATTTCTTTTGATGCCTGCAGTTCTTTTAGTCTTTTCCTGTATTCTTCAGCATCATCCAGAATATTATTCTCACCCAGTTCCTCCCGGATCACCTTTAACTGCTCCCGGAGAATGTACTCCCGCTGATTCTTATCTACCCTGGCTTTCAGCTTCTGCTGAAGTTCTTTGGTAATGTCCAAAAGATTGATCTCATTGGTGAGAAGTGCGCCGAGTACTTCGTACTGCTCCTCAAGGCCTGACGCTTCAAGAAATCTCTGCCTGTTCTGATAGGTAAGAGGCAGATTCACAGCAACCTGCTGGATCAGTTCTTCCACATCTGCAATATCCAGAATACGTACTGCCATCTCCTTACTCATCTTACCATTGTCCTGGCAATACTGCTGGAAAAGGTCATGAATGCTGCGATGCATGGCAGCCTTTACCGGTGCCTGCAGCTCTTCTTCCTCCTGCCGGATCATGGAAACCTCAGCCTTAAGATAAGGCTCTTCCTGATCCAGGGCCAATAAGTCCGCTTTTTCTGTTCCTTCTACCAGAACCCTTAAAAGATTCTGGGGAAGCTTTACTACTTGTTTTACATAGGCGATCGTTCCGGTCTGATATAAATCCCGGAGTTCTGGTGTTTCCTGCCTGGAATTTCTCTGTGTCACCAGAAAAATCTTCTGGTCCTGGACCATTGCTGCCTCAATCGCCTTCATGGAACGCTTGCGGCTTATATCAAAATGAACAACCATTCCCGGAAGAATAGTAGTTCCCCTAAGTGCTATGGCAGGCATTATAATGACTGGTTCACTCATCTATTGTCTATCCCTTCATCAGGCTGTTTCCGGGGTTCCGCTTTTCTTGATCCTTGGACTTTTACGGCCTGCCGGTTGTGCCGGAGCTTCTCCCCGGACAATCTCCGGTTTGCCGGTTCCCTCTACAACCTCTTTAGTAATAATACATTTGCGGATAGTATCATCTGAAGGAGCCTGATACATCAGATCCATCAGCGTACTCTCCATAATGGCACGCAGACCTCTGGCACCTGTCCGGCGCTCCATGGATCTTCTTGCCATCATTTCCAGTGCTTCTTCCTTAAAATCAAGTTCCACACCATCTAATTCAAACAATTTGTGATACTGCTTTGTCAATGAATTCTTAGGCTCGCGAAGAATACGGATTAAAGCCTTCTCATCCAAACTGTCCAGAGTAACAACTACCGGCAAACGCCCTACAAACTCCGGAATCAGGCCATATTTGATCAGATCTTCCGGCATAACATCCTTAAGCACGTCACCTACGTTCCTCTCTTCTTTAGAGGTAACTTCTGCGCCAAAACCAATGGCTTTGGTATCCTGTCTGGATTCAATGATCTTTTCAAGACCATCAAAAGCACCACCGCAGATGAACAGGATATTGGTAGTATCGATCTGCAAAAATTCCTGATGAGGATGCTTTCTTCCTCCCTGCGGTGGAACGCTTGCCACTGTGCCCTCCAGGATTTTCAAAAGAGCCTGCTGTACGCCTTCTCCGGAAACATCTCTGGTGATGGAAACATTCTCTGATTTTCTTGTAATCTTATCGATCTCATCAATATAAATAATGCCATACTGAGCTCTCTCAATATCATAATCTGCTGCCTGGATAATCTTTAAAAGGATATTTTCCACATCCTCGCCTACATATCCGGCTTCTGTAAGAGTGGTGGCATCTGCAATGGCAAAAGGTACATTTAAAAGCCGTGCCAATGTCTGTGCCAGAAGTGTCTTACCGGATCCGGTGGGTCCAAGCATAAGAATATTGCTCTTCTGCAGTTCCACATCCAGGTTCCTGGATGCGGTCACTCTTTTATAATGATTATATACTGCTACGGAAAGAACCTTTTTTGCTTCATCCTGTCCGATCACATAATCGTCCAGAATGGCATGGATCTCTTCCGGCTTAAGCAAATTGATCTCAGATCCCAGTTCTTGATCGTATCCTCCAAATTCCTCTTCCATGATCTCTGCACAGATACCTACGCATTCATCACAGATATATGCGCCGTCTGGTCCTGCGATCAGCTTCTTTACCTGATCCTCCGTTTTACGGCAAAAGGAACATCTTATTTTTCCCTCTCTTATCTTCTCTGCCATGGGTCAATACATTTCCTTTCTATTTCTTTGCAGAAGCATTCCCATAAAAAATACAGCTTCTGCGTCTTTCCTTTTTAAGCAAGATAAGACTCCTGATGTTCAGGAGTCTTTTCTTAATCATTACATACAAAAGAAAGCTCCTGTTTGAGTCCTCTTTTGTTTATGTTGTTACTTATGCATGACAACACCATCGATCAGGCCATAAGCTTTAGCTTCTTCTGCTGACATATAATTATCCCTGTCAGTGTCCTTCTCTACAACCTCCAGTGGCTGTCCGGTATTGGCAGCAAGAATCTCATTTAAGGTTCTTTTCGTTTTTGCAATATGATCAGCTACGATCTGGATCTCTGTAGCCTGTCCCTGGGCACCGCCTGAGGGCTGATGAATCATGATCGTTGAGTTTGGAAGGGCAAATCTCTTACCTTTCGTACCTCCGGCCAGAAGAAATGCTCCCATGCTGGCAGCCATTCCAAGACATATTGTAGATACATCACATTTGATATACTGCATTGTATCATAAATAGCCATGCCGGCTGTCACAGAACCTCCCGGGCTGTTAATATAAAGCTGAATATCCTTTCCAGGGTCTTCTGCTTCCAGGAAAAGCAGCTCAGCCACTACAAGGCTTGCGCTTACATCATTCACTTCTTCTCCCAGGAAAATGATCCTGTCCTTTAAAAGTCTTGAATAAATATCGTAACTTCTTTCCCCTCTGCTTGTCTGTTCAATGACATATGGCACTAAACTCATAATTTCCTCTTTTCTACTCTCTGATTAAACGTAACTGTTCAGTACCCTTACAGTTGCGAGGCAGAATATGTTTCAAAACACCTCACAGGATACTTCCTATTGAATAGTTACAATTAAGCTTCTTTTGCAGCATCAGCTAACATAGTAACTGCTTTCTGTACTGCCAGGTCTTCTTTCATCTGTCCAAGCCCCTGCTCGCCAAGAAGCTCTCTGACTTTGTCAGCTTCCATCTTATACATCTCAGCCATCTTGCTGATCTCTTCATTGATCTCATCCTCAGATGCTTCGATATTCTCTGTCTCAACCACTTTCTCAAGAACCAATCTAGTCTGGATTCTCTTAAGAGCCTGTGGCTTCATATCTTCCATCATCTTGTCCATGCTCTGACCTGTGAACTGGAAGTACTGCTCCATGGAAAGGCCCTGGGACTGCATTCTTCTTCCGAAGTCATCCATCATCTGACGGCACTGTGTATCGATCATTGCCTCTGGAATATCCATCTGTGCATTCTCGATCACTTTATCGATCACTGCGTTCTCTTTTGCAGTTTTTGCTTCTGCTTCTTTTTTCTCTGTCAGTTCCTTCTTAACATTCTCTTTGTACTCAGCAAGAGTATCGAACTCAGAAACATCCTTTGCAAAATCATCATCCAGCTCCGGAAGTTCTTTTGCTTCGATCTTCTTAACATCACACTGGAATACAGCTTCTTTGCCTGCAAGCTCTTTTGCCTGATATTCCTCTGGGAATGTAACCTTAACTTCTACATGGTCACCTGTATTTGCACCGATCAGCTGATCCTCAAATCCAGGAATAAATGTGTTGGAGCCAATAGTCAGCGGATAATCGCTGCCCTTGCCGCCTTCAAATGCAACACCGTCTGTGGATCCTTCAAAGTCGATAGTAACAATATCATCCTTCTGTGCTGCACGATCCTCTACAGTGATTGTTCTGGAGTTCTTCTCCTGCTCTTTCTTAACTTCAGCATCAACTTCTTCATCTGTTACACTGATCTCTGTCTTTGGAACTTCCAGTCCCTTATACTCACCAAGAGTAACTTCCGGCTTAACAGCTACTTCTGCTGTAAAGATAAAGTCTTTTCCAGGCTCCATCTGTACAACGTCGATCTTAGGCTGGGAAACGATCTCAAGTTCGCTCTCTGCAGCAGCTTTGCTATAATGCTCCGGTAACAGTGCATTCACAGCATCCTCCAGGAATACTCCCTTTCCGTACATCTTCTCGATCATCTTTCTTGGAGCTTTTCCTTTACGGAATCCAGGAATGGAAATTCTGTTTTTTGCTTTTTTGTAAGCACCTTCCATTGCCTTGTCTAAATCCTCAGCAGAAACTTCAATCGTAAGCTTCGCCATGTTTTTTTCCATTTTCTCAACCTGTAAACTCATTTTCGTGTTCCTCCTTAAAATTCAGGTAAAATAATACATTGCCATCCGGTCTGTCAAATATCCATGCAGGCAGTCACTGTCTCAGACTTCTGGCCTTTAATTTTTATAACGCTCATGAATAACGCTACAATTCTTTATAATTACAGTCATTGTAGTAGTATAGCACAGGAGTTTCAAAAACGCTAGTGTTTTTTCAAAGGAAAGCCCCCATTTTACATGGTTTTTCCGGCAAAAGACCATTTTACCGGGTATATACTACTGATTCTGCAATTTCATCTGCTTTTTCTTTTCCAAGAAGCTGTTCAATCAGGGATAGTGCAAAATCAACGGCTGTACCCAGTCCCCTGCTGGTGGTAATATTGCCATCTGTTACCACTTTTTCCAAGGATTTTTCTGCCCCTTTTAATCCGTCCATGCAGGAAGGATAAGCAGTTGCTTTCTTTCCCTCCAGAAGTCCCAGGGAAGCCAGCACAGTAGGTGCTGCGCAGATAGCTCCGATTTTTCCGCCTTTCTGATCAAATTGTGTCAACAATCTTGCAAGTGGCTCATACTCTCCCAGGTACTTTGTCCCCGGCATCCCGCCAGGAAGCACCAGCATATCCGCATCTGAAAAATCAGTTTCATCAAATAAAGAATCTGCCAGAAGGGCAATATGGTGAGAAGTAACTACTTCTTTTTTGTCCATAATTGAAACGGTAGTGATCCGGATCCCTGCCCTGCGCATCAGATCTACTACAGCAAGTCCTTCAATATCTTCAAATCCCTCTGCCAGAAAAATATAAACATTTTTTGCCATTATTATTTCCTCTTTCTTCCTATTTTATTTCTCCCTTGTTCCATGTATAATGAGATTGGGTTTTCCCACATTATAAATGGTATTGGTTTTCCCCATATTATATAAGGAGGCTTTTATTATGGAAATCGAACGAAAATTCCTGATTTCTCAGGAAAATCTGCCCCAAAACCTGGTATCTTATCCTTCAAAAAAGATCCAACAGGGATATCTGTGTACAGATCCTGTTGTCCGTATCCGCAGATCCAATGATTCTTATTATCTTACCTATAAATCCAAAGGACTGATGTGCCGTGAAGAATACAATCTGCCTCTTACTCAGGAAGCTTATGAGCATCTGAAGCCTAAAACAGATGGTGTTATCATATCAAAAACCCGATATGTGATTCCGGAAAAGGACGGTCTGACCATTGAATTGGACATATTTGACGCTCCATATCAGGGGCTTTTCCTTGCAGAGGTAGAATTCTCTTCTAAAGAAGAAGCTATATCTTATATACCTCCAGAATGGTTCGGTGAAGAAGTAACCAACTCTTCCAAATATCACAACAGCACTTTAAGTAAGGGAAATTGCCAGTTGTAGCAGTTTTAAGTATTTCCGATTATCTGTATCTTGATTACAGTTTGCTCTGTATCCAGATGCATTTTTATCTGATTTTTTATTTACATCTTTTTGCCTTTATCTGCGCAGGCCTGAAGTGCTTCAAAAACAGCGCTTCTAAAGCCTGCCTTTTCCAAAGTACGCACACCCTCAATGGTGGTTCCTGCTGGTGAGCATACCATATCTTTTAATTCTCCAGGATGCATTCCTGTCTCAAGTACCATCCTGGCACTTCCCAGAACAGACTGTGCAGCAAACTGGTATGCCTGTTTTCTTGGCATCCCCTGTGCCACTGCTGCATCTGCCATTGCTTCAATGAATATAAATACGTATGCCGGAGAACACCCACTGACTGCTCCCACTGCATCCATCAATCGCTCCGGCACAACCTGCGTTTTGCCAAAACTGTCAGTGATCTTCAATACCTGTTCCAGATCATCATCTGTTACCAGTTCATTTCTGCAAACACCTGTCATACCTTCACCTACCTGAGCCGGGGTATTTGGCATAAGGCGTACTACTTTCAGGGATGTCTGACATATTTCCTGTATCCAGTCCAGACTTTTCCCTGGTGCAATACCGATCACCATATGCTCTGGAGTAAGATCCGCCCGCACTTCTTCGATCACTTCCTGATAGAACTGTGGCTTAACGGCCAGAATGATCATCTTTGCATTTTTAACTACCTGGCGATTGTCCAGGGTGGTTACAACTCCCAGCTTTTCCCTGCTTCTTTTGCTGCCTTCTTCTGTAAGATTTGATACAATGATCTCATCCTTCTGAAAAATCCCTTTTTTCAGGATCCCGCTGATCATCGCAGATCCCATGTTCCCACATCCGATAAATCCAATTTTCATCTTCTTTGTCTCCTTGTATACATATACAGCTTTAACAAAACACCCCTGAAAGCCTGCTATTACAAGCGTTCAGGGGTTCAGCAAGCAGATAACGGGAATCGAACCCGCCTCCTCAGCTTGGGAAGCTGATGTTCTACCAATGAACTATATCTGCGAACGGATATATTATAGCACCATCTGCATTTTTTGGCAAGTAGTGACCTTTATTTCTTTCTATGCTATAATCCATTTGGCTGTGGCTGCAGCAACATAACTTAGTACACTTATTCGCAGAATAATGTGCTGGTTTCAAATTTATAAACGCTTATTTATTGGAGGTTTTTATGTCTTCTTCAAAAAGTCAATCCAATCCGGAATACCCTGTCTTTTTCAGTAAAAATGTAACATTTGTACTGAAAGGAGCAGGAATCATCCTGATGCTGTTCCATCATCTTTTCAGCTGTTCCGCAGATCTTGTTGAAAAGTATCATGTTTCTTCCAGATTGATCCCTATCGATAAAATAATGACCTTAAGTGCACTAAGCAAAATATGCGTAGCCATCTTTGTCTTTCTGTCAGCATGCGGAATCACCATTTCTCTTCGCCAGAAGCCAAAAGACCAGCAGACTGGTTACGTATGGCATCGCTATAAGAAGCTTGCTTTCGGTTTTCTGATCGTTTACCTTATCAGTATCCTTACCTTTTTCTTAAGAGCGGACCGACTTGGGATTTACTTTAAAGAAGGCGGCTTAAAAGGTATCTTTTATATGATCATCGATGCCTCGGGACTTGCCAGCTTCTTTGGAACACCATCCTATAACGAAACCTGGTGGTACATGTCCGTAGCCATCCTGATGGTCTTTGCCATGCCTTTGCTGCTCTCCCTGTATGACCATTTTGGCATATCTGCTGTAGTTGTGGCTGCCATGTTAACATATTTAGGGATCCCTCTCACTGCATTCACCACTTACCTTTTCACCATGCTCCTTGGGATCATGGCCGCCAGTGAAAATATTTATGGATATCTGTTTTCTCTAAGGAAAAAATTAAAGTCCATTAAATCGGATACTGTGTTTTATAGCCTGGCACTGATTTTTTTTGCATTTTTGTTCCTTGTCATCCTAACTTTCCGTTTTAAATGCGGTCACGAAGATCTTACAGACGGATTGCTGGCGTTGATCCTTTCCGGTATTTTCTTTATTCTTACAGATCTGAAGGGATTCCGTTTTCCGTTTTTATCTTTACTTGGAAAGCATTCCATGAATATGTTTCTTCTGCATACGCTGATTTTTGAATACTATTTCACGGACTTTATTTATTCTTTCCATAACTGGCTGCTGATCACCCTTGTTCTACTCTGTGCATCTCTTGCCATATCTGCAGTCATTGATTTCTTTAAATCAAAATATTCGGTTTATCATTAAAAAACAGCTGTTTTTTTAAAAAAGGGCTGATGCAAAAATACAGCATCAGCCCTTGACCTTTATTTCTTATTCTTTTCTGCTTCCAGTTTTTCTGCTTCCAGTTCTTCTTCTGTCTTTGTCCAGTTTCTTCTTCCGTATCTGGTAGCCAAATCCAGCATTTCCTTCTGCAGCTTTTTCGTAAACTGTCCCTTTTTCAGACGCCATCTCCAGTTTTTGCCCAAAGTAGATGGCTGATTGATCCTGGCACTGTTATCCAGTCCCAGATAATCCTGCATCGGAATAATGCAAAGATTCGCCACACTTCTCATAACCAGTGTGATCAGATCCTCGCAGATACCTTCGTCTGAATCATGGAAGTTTCTCAAATACTGACGAACCAGTCTTCGCTCTTCCGGAGAAATATCGCGGAACCAGCCTCTCAATGTCTCATTATCATGGGTACCTGTATAAACCACACAGTTTCTAGGATAATTATGCGGAAGATAATCGCTGGCATTTCCTGTATCTCTTGCATCAAATGCAAACTCGATCACTTTCATATTGGGTAATCCGCTGTTCTCTACCAGCTGTTTTACAGTATCTGTCATAAAGCCCAGATCCTCTGCAATAATATCTCTGTCACCAAGTCTGTAAGAAATAGTACGGAAAAGATCCATTCCAGGTCCCTTTTCCCACCAGCCATTTTGTGCGGTCGTATCGCCAAATGGAATTGCATAATACTCATCAAAGCCACGGAAATGGTCGATTCGTACAATGTCATACATATTAAAGCAATGAGCAAGACGTTTCACCCACCAGTCGAACCCTGACTGTCTGTGAACATCCCAGTTATACAGCGGATTGCCCCATAACTGTCCGGTAGCAGAAAAGCCATCGGGAGGACATCCGGCCACCTGTGTAGGCTGATTTTCTTCATCCAGTTTAAACAGCCACGGACTTGCCCATGTATCAGCACTATCCAGTGCAACATAAATCGGGATATCTCCAATAATACGAATCCCTCTACTATTTGCATATGCCTTTAATTTGCCCCACTGCTCATAGAACTTAAACTGCATATACTCCTGAAATTCAATCTCATAATAAAGCTCTTGTCTGTAATAATCCAACGCATTCTGCCAGCGCAGGCGGATATCCTGTGCCCACTCACTCCACGGTGCACCCTCAAACCTGTCCTTGACAGCCATAAACAGTGCATAGTCCTTTAACCAATATCCCTGTTCTCTCTGGAATTTCAGAAAATCTTGATTCTTGGTAATATCACTGCGGCCATATGCCTTACGGAGGAGCTTATACCGTCCCTTATACAGCTTTTCATAATCAATATCATCTGCTTTATTTCCAAAGTCTACACTATTGCATTCTTTTTCTGTAAGCACACCCTCCTGGATCAGATCTTCCAAACTGATAAAATAAGGATTACCTGCAAAAGTGGAAAAAGACTGATAGGGAGAATCCCCATAGCTGGTCGGACCAAGGGGCAAAATCTGCCAGCAGCACTGTCCTGCTGCTTTCAGTTCATCTACAAAATCATATGCACTCTTTGAAAAACACCCGATTCCGTACTTTGACGGCAGGCTGCTGATTGGAAGCAGTACACCGCACTCTCGTTTATTTATCATGATTACCTCCCTCGAAAATTCTGTAGGACTGTTTCTTATTTCCAGATAAGATATTCCAAATACCTAATACAGCAAATATTAAGTAACCGCCATATTGACTTGCCTTAATTGTCACTGTACTGGTGTCTCCAAACAAAATAAGTGCAGTCCTTATACACCAATGTTAATATTGGCATAAAAAGCACTGCACCGTCAATAATAAACTTTTTAGAAATATGTTATTTTTTCACTCATGCAGAATATCTGGCATTTTCAAATTGGTTCATGCTGTCTTCATATGCTTGCAATCTTGCTTTTGACTCCCTGCTCAGATTCCTTGGAACCTGGATCCTGACCTCTGCATACTGGTCTCCCCGTACAGAGGGATCTTGCATTGATACAATGCCTTTCCCCTTAAGACGGATTTTCGTTCCGGACTGTGTGCCTTCCTTGATCCGGCACATCACATCACCATACAAAGTATGCACAACTGCTTCTCCACCTAACACAGCGGTAGTGAATGGGATATTCAATATTGTATATACATCCTGTCCTTTTCTCTCAAAACCGGTCTTAGGCATAACATGGATCTTCAAAATCAGATCTCCAGGCTGGCCGCCACCTGCACCTGGCTGCCCCTTTCCACGAAGCCGGATGCTTTTTCCGGTATCAATACCTGCCGGGATCTTCACCTGCAATGTATGTGTTTTCCCTATACCATTGGCATCCGATAATGAAATCCGTTTCTCACAGCCAAAAGCTGCCTCGTCAAAGCTTACTGTCACATCGGCATTCAGATCAGCACCATCACGGCTGCCTCCAAAACCTCCGAAGCCACCTCTGCCTGTGCCAAATCCCTGATGGAAGCCATCTGATGAGCCGCCGAAACTGCTTCCAAAGCCGCCAAATCCATGGGAGCTTCTGTTCCCAAAGCCGCCGAACATATTTTTCAGAATATCATCCATGTCACCACCTTCAAAATGATATTCCTGGTAGCCATCGCCACTCCTGCCGTAATTGCCATGAAATCCGCCAAAACCTTCGGTACCTGCACCGCCTGCACCTTCATCAAAGGCAGCATGGCCATACTGATCATACATTTTTCTTTTTTCAGGATCGCTAAGCACAGAATAAGCCTCTGTGATCTCTTTAAACTTCTGTTCAGCCTGCGGATCCCCTGCATTTGAATCCGGATGATACTTCTTTGCCAGTTTTCTGTATGCTTTCTTAATGGTACTTTCCTGTGCATCTCTGTTGATGCCAAGCACCTGATAATAATCTCTCTTTGTTTCCATAGTCTCACTCCCTGTTCTACTTGTAATATAACACCCGTTTTTTAGTACGTCAAGCATCTTTTATTTATTTCACATAATCTTCACAGTATTTAAGTCGAACGTGCATGAGACCTGGATTGTCCTCCCACTGATAAAAACTTTTTCACCTAAGGACAGCAATAGAATATGCCGGCATCTGAAGAATACCTTCCTTTAGTGTGGGAGCAACCTCTTTCCCAACCAGTATATCCTCCAGCGAAATATTCCCCCGTGTTTTCTGATTCAGGCTTACTCCTGTAAGATCCACAGCTTCCTGTTCTCCTGAGATATTATATACCAGCAGAATTTCCGAATCATCCAGGCTTTTACGGATAGTACAGATATTGTCTCTGGAAAGATCCTCTTCAAAAGTCACTTTTCCCATTTGGATCTCCGGATATTTTTCTCTCAAATGAAGCGCAGCTTTTACATACTGATACACCGAAGCTTCATCCTTTTCCTGATCTTCAAGGCTTCCATATTTCATCTTTACTGTATCCATAGCTTCCGGTCCATTGCACATGCCTTCTGCATTTTTGTCTGTACTCCAGTACATTGGGGCACGGAAATTCTCGTCTTTTCCCGCTCCCTTCATCCCAAGTTCTTCCCCATAGTACAAAAATGCCTGTCCGGACATGGTAAGATTCATGGCCTGAGCGATCTTAGTCTGGCTTTCGCTATCTTCTCCGGAATAATATCCTGCACCTCTTGCCATATCGTGATTGGTATAAAATGGTGCATCCACCGGATCCTCCCCGTGCTTTTCAAGGGTATTCTGCAAGGTAATCAGCGCCTTTCCATAAGAAGAAGCATTATAGGAGCTCATCTTCTTTACAGTATCTGCAATGATCCCCTCATTACCGGCAAAAGCAAAATCAAAGCAACTGTCAATCCCGCTGGCATAATATTTCCCGTAGGTATCCATATCTGACCACACTTCTGCTACAATATATGCGTCCGGTTTATTAGTCTTTACCATCTGATTAAACCAGGTTAAAACTTCCACATTTTTATCCGTCATATCGCTGTAATATTCTTTTGCCGCATCCAGACGGAAGCCATCCACCCCCAGTTCCTGCCAGAACCGGACAATCTTTTCAAATTCCTGCCGCACCAATGGATTTCCCAGATTCAGATCCGGCATCTCACTCCAGAATCTAGACTCATAGAACCAGGATGTTCCCTCCAGCTGATTGTATCCTGCCTGATTTTCCCTGGAAAAATTATAATAATCCACATATGGACATGTTTCACTATCCGGCTCCTGTCCTTCCGGAAGTGACTGTAGATATTCAGAGGCCTTCAAAAACCAGGGATGCTTAGAGGAAGAGTGGTTCATCGGCAGATCTATGATCACCTGGATTCCTCTTTCATGACACTTGGAAACCAGGCTTTTAAAATCATCCAGTGTTCCATATTCCGGATCAATGTCCATATAATCCATTACATCATATTTATGATAGGTAGTGGAAGGCATCACCGGCATAAGCCAGATCATATCACAGCCCAGATCCTCTTGTGTACTTTCGTCTCCATCGTTTATATAGTCCAATTTATGGGACACACCATTCAGATCACCGATACCATCCCCATTGCTGTCATTGAAGCTATACACAAAAATCTCATAGCAGGTATTGCTTGTTCCTTCTGCTGCCTGCACAGAATTTCCCATAAACATGGTCTGCATGCAAAGTACTGCCACCAGTCCCTTGATCCATTTCTTTTTCATTCTTCTTCTCCTTCTTCCTGTATTCTGAGGGTGTTATCCCCATCATCTCACGGAAACTTTTAGCAAAATAACTCATCTCCTGAAATCCACACAGCTCGCCAATATCTGCAATCTTTTTCTCTGTAGTTATCAGCATTTCTGCAGCTCTTTGTACCCGGAACTGCTTCAGATAACGGATAGGTGTTGTCCCAATCGTCTCACGGAAGCACCTGAGGCATTCACTTTCACTGATCATTGCCGCCTGTGCGATCATCCCAATAGTCAGCGGCTCTTCATAATACTGCTGTATATACTGAAGCATAGACTTGATCCGTTCGCCGTTTCTTAATATTTTAGGCGATGGCTCATGACCAGATAGTGGACAATGGTTATACAACAGCAATATCAGCTTTGATAACGCAGCCCTTACCTGAAATTCATATCCCGGATATTCCTGCACCATTGCCTGCCATGCCTCTTCAATGGCAGCGCAGGCATCCTTATGCCATGTCTCTTCACTGTCAAAAACAACCATCTGAAGAGATGTATCTGTAAGTATTGGGCGCAGATATTTCTGCCAGAAAACACTGTCTCTCCCGCCGATCAGCCTTGGATGAAACACAAGGGAATGGAACCTGCAGTTTCCCTTTTCAGCATTCCAGGCACCATGCAGTACACCTGTATTAATGAAAAATCCACAGCTTTCCTTTACCTGAATTTTCCGGGAACCGGCTGCCGAAATTACATTTCCCTCTGACACTACCACAGCCTCCAGTTCTTCATGCCAGTGCCAGACAACATTTGCCTGTTTCAGATCATCATGATAACAGGCAACAGGAAATACATAAGATCCATGCTGTAAAAGTTCCTGACCTGTACTGTCGATATTCTGGATACATTCCTGGATTGCCATAGATTTTAGTTCCTTTCTGATTCTCTGTGATCATACAATCGTTAGGTATTCGTAACAATTCGGTACCCGCACAGTTACAAAGCAAGCTGCATTCCAAGTCATCTCTGGTGATGGATTTTTGGCGATTTTATCATATATTTATGAGGATTATCTTCTACTGTTTCCGATTTTATGATGATATAATCGTATCACAATGATAGGAGGTTGACAATATGATTCATTTATTACTGGCTGTTATTTACTTATCCTTTATCAGCCTTGGCCTTCCGGATTCCCTTCTTGGAGCTGCATGGCCTAAAATGTATCTTGAATTTGGAGTTCCGGTTTCTTCTGCCGGTATTATTTCCATGATCATTTCCATGGGCACCATTATTTCCAGTCTTCAAAGTGACCGGCTTACCAAGAAACTGGGAACCGGCAGGGTTACTGCGATCAGCGTAGGTATCACTGCTGCCGCACTGTTTGGTTTTTCTATCAGCGGTTCCTTCTGGATGCTCTGCCTCTGGGCCATCCCCTATGGACTGGGTGCAGGAAGCGTAGACGCATCCTTAAATAACTATGTTGCGCTTCATTACGCAAGCCGTCATATGAGCTGGCTGCATTGTATGTGGGGACTGGGCACATCCCTTGGTCCTTATATTATGGGATATGTACTTACCGGTGGACAGCGTTGGAACATGGGATACCGTTATATTTCCTGCCTGCAGTTTATGCTGACAGCAATTCTGGTATGCAGTCTTCCTTTATGGAAAAAAGTGGGTGGAAATGCTCAGGTGCAGGAAGAAGCTTCTTCAGAACCACTCCCGCTGAAAAAAATACTGTCTATTTCCGGTGCAAAAGAAGTGATGCTCGCATTCTTCTGTTATTGCGGCATTGAACAGACTGCCATTTTATGGGCAAGCAGCTACCTTGTTTTCCACAGCGGTTTTTCTGCTGAAAAAGCAGCAGGACTTGCAGCGTTGTTCTTTATCGGCATTACCGTAGGGCGTGCTCTTAGCGGTTTTATCACCATGAAGCTGTCCGACCCGCAGATGATCCGTATGGGACAGGCTATTATTCTGGCTGGTATCCTTATCATGCTTCTGCCAGTCGGCTTTGGCTCACAAGCAGGACTGTTGATGATAGGTCTGGGCTGTGCTCCTATTTACCCATGCATCATCCATTCCACACCTGATCATTTTGGAGCAGATAAATCCCAGGCAGTGATCGGTGTACAGATGGCAAGTGCTTATATGGGAAGCCTTCTTATGCCCCCTGTATTCGGACTGATTGCCCAGAACCTGAGTACCTCCCTGCTTCCTATGTTCTTTCTGCTTTTACTGATTCTGATGGTTTTCATGCATGAAAAACTCCTGCGACTGACTTAGTCAGTCCAGGAGCCATTTTTTGATTGCATAAGCGATCCCATCTTCATTATTGGAAAGAGTAACTTTATCTGCTTTATCTTTTACTGCCTCTTCAGCATTCTCCATTGCAATTCCCCATCCTGCAGCTTCTAGCATGGGCATATCATTTTCCGAATCTCCAAATGCAGCAGCATCCTTAATGGAAATTCCAAGGACCTTACAAATATCCTTCAGTCCTTTTCCTTTGTCAATCTGTCTTGGAATGATTTCCAGATAAAAAGCAGCTGTTCTTACAACCGTCAGATCCTCATCCAGATGTGCTGCGATCTGCTGCTGTATCTGAAGAATCTGTTCCGGGTCAACTGCCAGAAGAAGTTTCACAGGAGCAAAGTCCAGAAAATCGGACAGGTTATCAACTTCTGTACAGCTCATCCGGTTGTTTCTGCATTCAAATTCCACTTTATACCCTTTTTCATCGGTAACATAAAACTGCTTCCCATCATCCAGAATCACTGTTACAGGCAAGGTTTCCAGATAACGAAGAACTGCTTTTGTTTTCTCTTTGTCCATGCTAGTCTCTGACAGAACACTTCCATCCGATGCCAGAATGATCCTGCCTCCATTGTAAGCCATCAGGATTCCCTGATGCGTGTACAGTTCCAGTTCTTCTGCCATTTCATAAAGTCCAGGAACCGGTCTGGCAGATGCGAGCATAAGCCTTACCCCTTTTTCCTGTACCTGCAGAAGTGTATTTTTCGTATCTGATGTGATCTTCTTTTCATCGTTTGTCAATGTGCCATCAATATCAAGTGCCAGTAGCTTTACTTTCATGTTCCTTACCTTTCTGTAATACCTTTACCTGTTTTTATAAGCTGGTGATATTTTTATAACTCCTTGTAACTGTACAGTAATTGCAGGATACTGCCTGCAGTATAGTTACCAATCCTTGACTTCTCCGGTGAGCTTCTGAATATATGCTGCTGCATCCGGATACTTTTTCAAAAGTTCTTCCCGGTTACCATGTTCATACTCTTTCTCAGAATATGCAGGACACATGGTAGTTCCAAGCAGCGCCCATTTTCCCCCTTCTTTCAGGCGGGATCCCTGCCATACGCCCCCTTCGACCACATGCTGGGGTACCTGCCCCTTAAAAAGATCTGTTCCAAGAACTGTAAGCTTTGTACTTCCATCCGGCATAAGTTCACACAATTCCACTGGATCTCCCATATAGAAATGATACACTTCTTCTCCTGTGAGACGATGTAAATGTGAAAAAGAATCCTCTGTCAGAAGATAGTAGATCGCACTTCCCTCTGAAATCTCATGATCTTTTTTCTTACTTTTCCAGGTTTCTTTCACCATGCCGCCTTCCTGTCCCAAAGGCACCATATCTAATAATCTAATCACATCCTGCGCTGTCATATACGCTCCTATTATCCTTGCTTCGTTCTGAATGTTATTACTTTTCACGCTTTTCTATTTATTCTACATTGATCCAGGCGCCGCCAGTTCTAACACTTTCCAACACGCCCTGGCAGATCCTGGCGATTCTTGCTCCCCTGGCAAAATCCGGATAAGTTTCCCCTGGCCTGCCTTCCTGGACGGCCTGGTAAAAAGCCTCAAACATCTGTATAAAGGTTTCTGAAAATCCATTTCCAAAGGCAAAAACCTCCTTCCGGATCCCTTTGCCCTTTCTGGCTGTAAACAACTGATTGTTTTCCTCCTCATTCCACCAGATATTCCCGTCAGTTCCTGTGATCTCCAGGGAAAGATGATTGCCTCTTCCAGGAGATACTTCCGAAAGTACCACACTTCCCAGTGCCTGATTTTCAAATTTCATCTGAATAATGGCTGCATCTTCTGATGTTACTTCTATCTTGTCTCCATCCAAGGAAGCAGATGCCTGCACTTTTCTTCCGAATTCATCCGCCTTTTCAGAAGCTTTATCTGGATACATCATACCGTCTTTTAAAATCCGGTGAGGCGTATAGCATGCGAATAAGGCAGATACTTCCTTAATCCTCTGTCCTGATATATATTCTGCTATGTCAAACCAGTGGGTTCCGATCTCGGAAACTGCCCGCATTTCTCCTCCGGTTTCCGGATGATATCTCCAGTCATAGGGTGCCGGAAGTGCTCCAAATTCCTGCAAATATGTTCCATGGATCAGGATCGGGCGTCCGATCATACCATTCTCCACCAGTTCTTTTGCCCGCTGGCATGCCATATGATACCGGACATTTAGTACCATTCCACAGATTTTTCCACTCATTGCGGCCTGTTCTGCAAGATCTTTTGCCTCTGTCTGTGACAGACTCAGTGGTTTTTCACACAATACATGTTTTCCTGCATCTAAAGCGGATTTTACCAGAGTCCCATGTGTAGCCGGCGGGGTGCAGATATGGATCACATCTGCCTCTGATTCCATGATCGCCTCCACTGAAGTTACCCATTTAGGAATCCCCCACTTTTTTGCAAATGCTTTTGCATGCTCTTCTTTCTGACTCATTACCACATCAACAGACACATTACAGGCACGAAGTGCTTTCATATGTACCTCTGCTGCAAATCCTGTTCCAATGATCCCTGCTTTCATCATCTGCCTCTTTCTTTTACTATCTTATCTACAACTATCAAGTTGTTACTGTTCACTTTGTTCGCAGTAATCTATCGTTTTATAAATCCTCTGTCTTGACTTCCCCTGTTCTCTTATCCCTTTTATTTTTTCGGCTGATAGCGCATGTCCGAAACATTGTACACCGTAACAAAAGCTTTTGGATCCTGATTGTTAATGAAATTCATCAGTTTCTGATATTCTGTCTTATCTACAATAGTAATGATCTCATTCCTTTTCTGCATATTGTAGGCACCTATGGATTCGTAAATAGTAGCTCCACTATGCAGTTCTTCAATAATGAACCTGCGAAGTTCTTCTTCTTTTTTTGTGATAATACATACCCTTCGCTTAATATTGTGGTCAAAAATAAAATGATCCAGCACAAGGCCGTTAAAATAGGTTCCAAGAATACTCAGCACAACCGTTTTCTTATCATATACCAATGCTGCGGAAAGAGCCACGCACATCCCGGACAGGGACATTGCCTTTCCCAGTTCCATATGAAGGTACTTATTCATAATCTTTGCCACAATATCCAACCCGCCGGAGGATGCATTTCTATTAAAAAGAATACTAAGTCCCACACTGACCACCAGGATATAGGAAAGCACATCCAGTTCCTGGCTGCCGGTCATAGAACCCATATCCGGAAATATCCTCTCAAACAGACCAATAAATACAGGCAGCATAATGCTTGTATAAACCGTTTTTATTCCAAACTCTCTTCCACAAGTGATAAAACCTATGATCAAAAGCACCACATTCAGAACCATAGTAATTGCAGACAAGGGAATTGGTACAAAATTGGACAGCACAATTCCAAGACCTGAAATACTGCTGACGGAAGTATGGCTTGGCACCAGAAAGAAATAAACCGCAGCTGCTATGATAGCTACCGCCCAGGTGAGAACCACCGTTTCTTTTATTATATCTACGTAATTTAATTGCTTTTTCATAATCAGATTCCCGGCTTTCCTCTATTATTCATCCATGAATTGTATCATATCCACACACAAAAGGAAACGTGTAGTGTAATTTTCGTTACTGTTAGTACATTGTTTCTCAAAACAAGTCCAGCATACTGTCCAGATATATTTTTTCCCTGACATGTATCTGATATTCCGGTTTGGTCATGTAATAGAGCAAAAATTCCAATATCAGGGCACTTCCAAGCCCTCTGCCTTCTATCTTAAAATTTGAAAATCCCATTGGAAGATAAATATTTCTGATATCATCGATTCCAATAAATCCCGGATTTTTCATAGCCTTGGAAAATAAATAACCCTTTTCTCCCTCCGGTGCCTTGCAGCGATACTCCGGGCAGTTTTCGCCCAGATTTTTACGGCTGACTGTTTCATAACAGGCTTTTCTGTTCCTGCAGGCGAACCAACAACATTCATTACAGAGAAATTCCACTTTATTCTTCTCAGCCTGGGTCAGTGTGTTTAACTGATCGAAAGTCTTATTTAACCGGAAGTCCGGCACTACATAACAAAAATCTTTTCTCCTGATTTCTTTCTCAAACTGTGTAAAATCCGTCAGAACCTTGGTGGTGGAAGAAACGAAATAGAATCCCGGATAATGCTTCTTAATATATTTCAGAAGCAATTCTGAATAAATGATTACACCATTTTGCGGTTCCGTGTTTTTCTCAAACAATCGGCACAGTGTATTGCATTTCCTATCCAAAAGATGTTCCTGGCGCAGAAGGGAATTGCTAAAGGTCAGCCGGGCAGAAATTCCATATTCCTGCATCAGATCAAGTACCTCCTTAGGATCATTCTCTCCGAATCCTGTCCTGCCTCCTCCCCAGATACAGTCTGATGGAGCACCATATATGGAACCTATTTCACACCAGTCATAAAAGTACTCCCTGTGTTCCCGGAATAATGGCAAAAACATCCGGTACAGTTCATAAAACTCAAACAACCCAGGCAGATGAAAATATGCTTTCTCTTTCATTAATTTTGTTCCTGTTCCTTTACAGATAAAAGCCTTACAACCGTAAACATTCTGATACATTATATATTACATTTTTTAGAAAAAATTATAACACTGCCCTCTTTTTATGTCCACATTATTTAATCTTGAATAGTCTGCGCATACACCATTTAAGATTTACGGCATATCTTAACAGCAGAAGTCAAAAAGGAGTATCTGTATGAGAAAATTAAAATGGATCGCACTGGCAGCTGCTGTTATGATGACTATTACTGCACTGCCAGTAACAGCATTAGCAAAGAAAAAAGACAGTACAGAAGATAAAACGCTTAGCAAGGTTACTTTAAATGAAGTAGCACATTCAATCTTTTATGCACCGCAATACGTGGCAATTGAAGAGGGCTATTTTGAAGAAGAAGGGCTGGATCTCACACTTGTCACAGGATTTGGTGCGGATAAGACTATGACTGCTGTCATTTCCGGTGAAGCAGATATCGGATTTATGGGAGCAGAAGCATCCATCTATGCATACCAGGAAGGTGCGACCAATCCGGCAGTGAACTTTGCACAGCTAACCCAGCGGGCTGGAAATTTCCTTGTGGCAAGGGAAGAAATGCCGGATTTTACATGGAATGATCTGAAAGGAAAGAAAGTTCTGGGTGGCCGAAAAGGTGGCATGCCGGAAATGGTATTTGAATATATTCTGAAAAATAACGGTCTTGATCCGGAAACAGATCTTACCATAGACCAAAGTATTGATTTTGGCTCAACAGCAGCTGCCTTCACAGGGGATACCTCTGCGGATTTCACCGTGGAATTTGAACCCTCTGCTACTTTGCTGGAGCAGGAAGGGACCGGATATGTGGTAGCATCCCTTGGTACAGATTCCGGATACGTACCATATACCTCTTATAGTGCTAAAGCCAGCTTTTTAGAAGATCATCCGAAAACCATACAAAAATTCACAAATGCCCTGCAAAAAGGTATGGATTATGTAAGCACCCATTCACCAGAAGAAATTGCCACTGTGATTGCCCCTCAGTTCCCGGAAACTGACCTTGCAACCGTAACTGCTATCGTAACCCGATACTATCAGCAGGATACCTGGAAAGATAACCTTATTTTTAATGAGGAAAGCTTTCAGCTGCTCCAGGATATCCTTCAGGATGCAGGGGAGCTTTCCAGGCGTACAGAATATACAGATCTTGTAACTACCAGCTTTGCCCAAAAGGCTGCTTCATAAATTACACTGACTTTATTTTCCATTTTGCCGAAACCTTATTAGTTTCTTTTCGTCAGATTGACAAGAAACCGCCAAAAACTTTGTACGATTCTTCCCTAGCCCTTCCAAAAGGTTTTCGCTATACTATCACTATAAAAGAACGCAAATTCATGTAACTAAATAATAAAAACAAAAATAACTGTGAGGATACCAAACAGTTATAAACCAAAGGATGTTGGAGGAAGAATCATGGCAAGTTTATCATTACAGCACATTAACAAAACTTATCCAAACGGCTTTCAGGCTGTTAAGGATTTTAACCTTGAAATCGAAGACAAAGAGTTCATCATCTTTGTAGGACCTTCCGGATGTGGTAAATCTACTACTCTTCGTATGATTGCAGGCCTTGAGGAGATCACCAGTGGTACATTAAAAATTGGTGATAAGGTTATGAACGACGTTGAGCCTAAAGATCGTGATATCGCAATGGTATTCCAGAACTACGCTCTGTATCCTCACATGACCGTATATGATAACATGGCTTTTGGACTGAAGCTTCGTAAAGTTCCGAAGGATCAGATTGACAAAGCAGTTAAAGAAGCAGCAAGGATCCTTGACCTTGAGAAACTTCTTGACCGTAAACCAAAGGCTCTTTCCGGTGGACAGAGACAGCGTGTTGCTATGGGTCGTGCAATTGTTCGTAATCCTAAGGTATTCCTTATGGATGAGCCTCTTTCCAACCTGGATGCAAAACTTCGTGTACAGATGCGTATCGAGATCTCCAAGATCCATCAGAGACTGGGTGCTACAATCATCTATGTAACACATGACCAGACAGAGGCTATGACTCTTGGTACCAGAATCGTAGTTATGAAAGATGGTGTTGTTCAGCAGGTTGATACACCACAGAACCTGTATGAGAAACCAGGCAACCTGTTCGTAGCAGGATTCATGGGATCCCCGCAGATGAACTTCCTGGACGCACAGATCGTAGAAAAAGGTAATAACCTGATCGCCAAGATCGGTGACAATGATGTTGTTATTCCAGCAGCTAAGGCTAAAGTTCTTAAAGAGAGTGGCTATGTAGGAAAGACTGTTGTACTTGGTATCCGTCCAGAGGATATTCATGATTCCCAGATGTTCATCGAGGCTTCTCCAAGCGCTCCAATGACATCCACAGTTAAAGTATATGAGCTTCTTGGTGCTGAAGTATTCCTGTACTTCGATGTAAACGGCACACAGGTAACAGCACGAGTTGACCCACGTACTACTTCCAAGACAGGCGACGCTATCAAATTTGCATTTGATATGGAGAAATCTCATTTCTTCGATAAAGAGACAGAGCTTGTGATCTGCAACTAATACAATTGATTTAGCTATCAATATAAACCTATGATAAAGGCGGTTGTACCTGTTCGTGACATTCACGAAAAGACAGGTACAGCCGTTTTTTACTATAAAAGTCCCGGACAGTAGCCATGAATGAGCCATGCTTGCATGCGCGAATTCATGGATATTGGACGGGCTAAACTGTATGAGTAAGTAGGGTGACAGCCCGGATTACGAATACAGTGGGCAGCTGTGAGAGCGCCAAAGGCGCGAAGCAGCTGACTTTTAAAAGTCCCGGACAGCAGCCATGAATGAGCCATGCTTGCATGCGCGAATTCATGGATATTGGACGGGCTAAACTGTATGAGCCATAATTCCTGTGTTTTTTCTTTTTTGATCCATTATTTTATGATATACTATACTCACAAGGTTCAAAACCCTGTATTCAATCCGCTAAAAAGTGAGGACACACCTGATGAAAGTATTTCAAGTTTTACAGAAATGCCTGAATGACTGGAAGAATATCAGCCACCTTGATTTCTGTCTGGTGGATTCAGATGATAAAATATGTGTGACTACCTGCAGCCGTCAGCTTCCTTCATCCAAAAAATTAGAAGATTTCCGAGAAAGCGATGCGCTTTGTCTTTCCAATACCAGCTGTTCCCTGTACAAAATCATGGATAATCAGCAGTTGGCCTACATCCTGATCCTATGGGGAACAGATCCTTCTGCCTCCACCATTGGAGAACTGGCTGTCTGCCAGATTGAAAGCCTGCTCACCGCATATGCCGAAAAAAGCGACAAAAATGTATTTATGCAGAATCTCCTTCTTGGTAATTACGGCGAGATCGATGCATTTAATAAAGCCAAAAAGCTGCATATCTCCACCTCTGTCAGAAGATGCATTTTCCTTGCAGAAACAAAGCAGAACAAAGACGAGAATGTACTTGCTACCATCCGCAACATTTTCTCTGCACGTACCAGAGATTTTATCACTGCCTTAGATGATTCAGGGATCATTATCATCCATGAGCTGCAGTCCACTGAAGAATTCCAGGATATGCGGCGTGTGGCACATATGCTGGTAGATATGCTGAATACAGAGGCCATGACATCTGCCTGGGTATCCTACAGCAATCTGACAGACAACATCCATCACCTGCCCTCAGCTTACAAAGAAGCCAAAACAGCTTTGGAAGTAGGTAAGATCTTTTATGCCCAGAAAAATGTTTTTGGCTATAACCGTCTTGGGATCGGCCGTCTGATCTATCAGCTTCCTGTAGAAATCTGCGAAATGTTTATAGATGAATTTTTCAAGGAAGAAACCCTGGATTCCATTGATGACGAAACACTTGCTACCATCCGCACTTTTTTTGAAAACAATCTGAATCTTTCTGAAACCTCAAGACAGCTTTACGTCCACAGAAATACTCTGGTCTACCGTTTTGAGAAGCTCCAGAAAAAGTTTGGCCTGGATATCCGCACCTTTGAGGATGCGCTTACCTTTAAGCTGGCCATGATGGTGGTAGATTATATTAAATATTCCCAAAACCTCAAATGATCTTTAAGCAAAAAGGACTGGCAATATACCAGTCCCTTATTTTTTCAGAAGCATCAGATGTTCCGGTGGCAAATATAAATATGTGGGAAGATTCTTTCCTGGGTCCTCTTCAAAAGAATTCTTTGGACGCATCCACCACAGGCTTCCTCCATCTTTCAGCCTAGGATTCTGCACCAGGCACTGATGCTCAAAGGTAGTTTCTATGTATTCTGTTACTTTCACAGGCATGCAGTTCTCGCCGTCTTCTTCTCTTGGCTTGAGCCAGTGCCCACGGATCCCTACCCAGGAAATATCAGTGGGTACCTGCTGCACGGTCCGAAGGCTGATCCCCCAGTCTGCTGCAAAAATATGGTGGCTGTCGATCCTTTCTGCAGCAGAATAATTCTTACATCCTGTAAGCCTGGCTGCTTCTATCAGTCCTGGATCCTCAAAGATCTGACGGGTATTTCCTATTGTGAGAGTCTTCCCATCCTTTAACAGGATCAACTGGTCACAAAATCTAAAAGCCTCATCCCTGCTATGGGTAACAAGAAGCATATCTCCGGGATAATCCTTTAAAAATGTCTGCATATCTCTCTGAAGCACATCCTTTAAATAACCATCCAATGCAGAAAAAGGTTCATCCAGAAGAATCATCTCAGGCTCCCCTGTCATCATCCTGGCAAGCGCCACTCTCTGCTGCTGTCCGCCTGAAAGCTGAGAAGGCAGATGATCCTCCAGTCCTTCCAAGTGATATCTTGTAATATAATCCTGAACCTTTTTATCCCGTTCCTGTTTATCTTTTCCTCTATATCCACAGGCAATATTCTCTTTGACTGTCATAGTTGGAAAAAGGGCATAATTCTGAAATAAATATCCGATTCTGCGCTGCTGGGGCTTCAGATTGATCTTCTGGTCTGAATCGAAGATCGTCCTTCCATTTACAACTATCCTTCCCCTGTCCGGTGTCTCGATCCCGGCAATACAACGCAGCGTTATACTTTTCCCACTTCCGGACGCTCCCAGGATCCCCATGGTGGCACAGGTGCTGTCAAACTTCACACGCAGTGAAAAGCCTTTAAAGTCTTTTTCGATGTCAATACTTACCGCCATTTAGATCCACCTTCTTGTCTGCATTCCCTTACCGGAAATAATATTGATCACTGCAACGATCACAAAGGAAAGCACCAGAATGATCGCTACCCAGAAACCTGCTTTATCGTAATTGCCAGCTGCTGTCTCTGCAGCAATAGCCACTGAAACCGTCCTGGTCTTTCCCAGAATATTCCCTGCCAGCATGGATGTGGCACCATATTCTCCGATAGCTCTCGCAAAAGCCAATACCGTACCGGAAGCGATTCCGGGCCTTGCAGCAGGCATGATCACCTTCCAGAATATCCTACTTTCGCTCATCCCAAGGGTACGGCCTGCATAGATCAGATTTACATCTACCTGTTCAAATGCGGCTCTTGCATTACGGTACATCAAAGGAAAGGCGATCACAGACGCAGCGATCACACATCCGGCCCAGCTCTGAACGATCCGTATATCAAAGCTGTCCATCAGAAACTTTCCAAAAGGACGGCGCAAACTAAAAAGCATCAGCAAAAAGAATCCGGCAACTGTAGGGGGAAGCACCAGTGGCATTGTAAGGATCCCATCCCAGATCCCTTTGGCCGCCGGACGCAGTTTCATGATCTTCCTGGCACAGAATACACCTGCAAAAAAGGCAATCACTGTAGCTGCAAATCCGGTTTTTAAAGAGATCCACAATGGACTCCAGTTAATGTTCTGCAACATATGGGGTAAATCCATACTCTTCAAAAACTTTCAGTGCATCCTCAGTCTGAAGGTATGCATAGAATGCTTCTGCAGCTGCCTTCTCATCATCATCTGCACTTTCGTTCTTGATCAGACCAATAGGATAAAGAACAGGTGTATCCAGACTGTCTTCCGGAGCTTCTGCAATAATCTCTACAGAATCTCCCATAGAAGCAGCATCTGTAGCGTAAACAATGCCTACTTCATTACTTCCCTCGCTAACAGCAGTAAGCACTTCTGTTACGTTTCTGCCTTCATTAATCTCCATCTTCTCCACATCATCCATAATACCCAGATTAGTAAAAATCTCTCTTGCGTACTGGCCTACCGGTACATTCTCTCCTGCAAGTGCAATATTCTCTGCCTGGGTAATATTCTCAAAACCTGTCACCTTAGTCTCGCTGTCCTTAGGTTTGATCAGAACAACTTTATTCTCAAGAAGATCTACAACAGAGTCCTTGTCAGCAAGCTCTTCATCCACAAGTGCATTCATCTGCTTGTCTGCTGCTGAAAAGAAAAGATCACAGGGGGCTCCGCTCTCAATCTGGGTCTGAAGTGTGCCTGAACTGTCTGCATTGTACTTAATGGACACCTCTGGATGAAGCTTTTCAAAATCCTTCTGGATCTCTTCCATGGAATTACTCAGGCTGGCTGCTATAAATGCATATACATCTCCCTTCAGTTCATCAGAGTCAGATGCTGCCATTACGCTTCCCGGCATAAGACCTATACACATCACACCTGTCAACATAGCCGCTATCATCTTTTTTCTCATGTCATTCTCCCTTTGTTGTGTTTTATTTAGTTTAGTTCTGTTTCATTCATTTTAAACAATTATCAAATCCTTGTCAATTCATTTTGACCGTGTTATCATAAAACAAAACAGAAAACGAGGGATCATTATGAAACTTAGTGCACGAAATCAGTTAAAAGGAAAAGTAATCAATATCAACAAGGGAGCTGTAAATTCCATTGTTTCCATCGACATCGGAGGAGGGAATATTATCACAGCTACCATCTCCTGTGCTGCAGTAGAAGAATTAAATCTGAAAGTAGGCTCAGACGCTTATGCGGTGATCAAGGCAACAAATGTAATGGTGGGAATTGATGAGTAAATTCTATACAGCCTTAGAAATTGCAGAAAAGTTAAAAATAAAAAAGACAACCGTATATGAACTGATCAAGAGAGGAGATCTGCAGTCTTCCAAAGTAGGAAAGCAGCTCCGTATCAGTGAAGAACAGCTGGATGAATATTTAAACAGGACAGAAACCAGGGAACCTTTGCATGTTCCCACTTTTCAGCCTGAAAGTTCCGTGCTGAAAAGAGATTACCTTCTCCATTCCAGCGGTCTGATCCTCAGTGGGCAGACAACCCCTGCCTTGGAACTGCTTCTTTCCCGTATGGCAGCCCATCCTCAGGGAATGCCGGTTCTTCAGTCTCACCTGAATTCCTACAATGGACTATATTCCCTGTATTTTGGAAAGGTTCATGCAGCTGCTGTAAGTATGAAGCCAGAAGAAGCTTCCTGCCTTGTTCCCGGAGTCCCGCTGGCCTTTGTATGCCTGTACCATTTTCCGATAGGTTTTTATGTTCTTCAGGATAATCCCAAGGGAATCTTTACCTTTCAGGATCTTGACCGTGAAGATGTGATCCTTGCCAACCGTGAAAAAGGCAGTACCCGCAGGATTTTTCTGGACCATTCCCTTATGGAGGCAGGTGTGGACACTGACAATATTTCAGGATATCTGAATGAACTGGTATCTGATCTTTCCACTGCCTCTGCTGTTCTTTCCAGACGGGCGGATGTAGCACTTGGGGAAGAAGCGGTAGCCAGAACCACTCCCGGCCTTTCCTTCCTGCCCATGGGAATACTGCCTATGTACCTTGTCCTGGAAGCTTCTTCTCTGGATAAACCAGGCTTTGCAGCGCTTCTGGAGATCATCCGGTCTGAAAGTTTCCTGTCTGATCTTTTTGGTCAGACAGGCTACGATGTAACTCATACCGGCGAAATTTTATATCTGTAAATCCTATGTGTGAATCATCGATCTGCTATTCCTGTATTACAGGATATACAGACCATCATTTTGCATATATAGTATTACAGCCCCACACTTCCTGTGTGGGGCTGATTTATACGATCACATCTGTTATTTACTGCCAGTTTCCATCTTCGTCCCAGATAATATTGTCGGTCCAGTTCTCAGATCCGTCACTGCCGTCACCAGGGTCATAATCAATATCACCACCGCCCTGATTAGCGTCACCACCTGTACTGCCACTGTTGTCTGTACCGGTATTACCGCCCTGGCTGTCTCCTCCTGTGGTGCCACTGCTGTCCGGTGTATTCTGTCCGCTATTGCCGCTATTATCTGTGGTTCCCTGACTGCCATTACCACTGTTGTCGCCAGACTGGCTGCCACCGCTATTGCTGGAATCCCCACCATTAGAAGAACCATTGCTCTGATTGTAATAATAAATACCTTGTTCCGAAGAACTCACATCCATACCGGAGGTATCTTCAGTACCTGTGCTGGATGAACTGTCCTTTGTATTCTTCTCACTGTTGGAGCTTTTACTTACATAAGTCAAATATACGATCCCCTGATCAGTATCCAGACGCAGTGATGCAGTCTCCATATCAGACAGATCTGCTCCATCAATCTCATATGTATTACCATTCTCATCTGTAAGGCGCATATCATAAGTAACCCCTTCTCCTGTCTGAGGGGTATAATACATCCTTACTTTCTCTGAAGCATGCACAGAAGATTCACTTGGGATCAGACTGTTTCCCCAATCCTCATTGCCGGATACCCGAAGATACAGCTTACGGAACTGTTTATCTGTATTGTTGGCAAGGTAAATAAACTTGGCCTCTGCAGTCTTCTTTCCAATCATTTTAGGTGCCGGTGTAACCGTAGGCGTAGGTGCCGGTGTTGGAGTCGAGGTAGGTGCAGGGGTAGCCGTAGGTGCCGGGGTTGGTGTTGGATCTGCCACAGGCTTACTTTTTCCACAACCTGAAGCCGCCGCCAGCATAGTCCCTACGGTAAGCAGAACAACGATTTTTTTGCGTTTCATTATGATCACTCCTCTTTATATATCCAGGGCTGTCGCATTCAGTCCTTATTCTTTTGCCCATCCTAAAACACAGGAAACCGCCTTTTTCCAGGTCTTAAGAAGCTGTTCTCTTTTTTCTTCGGTAATAGATGGTGAAAAAATCTTCTCCATATTCCAGTTCTTCTGTATCTCGCTGCTGCCCTTCCAGAATCCGGTGGCAAGGCCTGCCAGATAAGCAGCCCCCAGGGCAGTTGTCTCTATACATCCTGGACGTACTACCTGTGCATCCAGAAGATCTGCCTGAAACTGCATCAGGAAATTGTTGGCGCTGGCCCCACCATCTACCTTCAATGTATTCAGATGGATCCCGGAATCCTTCTCCATAGCAAGAATCACGTCGTGCACCTGATAGGCCAGGGATTCTACTGTAGCACGGATCAGATGTGCTTTCCCGGCTCCTCTGGTCAGTCCCAGGATCGCACCTCTTGCATACTGGTCCCAGTAAGGAGCTCCAAGTCCTGTAAAAGCAGGAACTACGTACACTCCATTGGTATCTGACACAGACAGACAGTATTTCTCTGAAGCAGCAGCATTCTCCAAAAGCCCTGCTTCATCTCTGAGCCACTGGATAGCAGCCCCTGCTACAAATACACTGCCCTCAAGGGCATATCCAGGCGTACCATCTGCATTCACTGCCATAGTAGTCAGAAGTCCGTGACTAGACTCTACCATCTGATCTCCTGTGTGCATCAGAAGAAAGCATCCTGTGCCATATGTATTCTTAACATCTCCCGGTTTGAAACAGCACTGGCCGAACAAAGCTGCCTGCTGATCTCCTGCGGCTCCTGCAATAGGGATCCTGCCGCCGATCAGCTTCTCATTAGTATAACCATAGATACAGCTGCTTGGCCGTACCTGTGGAAGCATGGAAAATGGTATCCTAAAATAATCCAGAATTTCCTGATCCCAGTGCTTCTCATGGATGTTAAACAACATTGTTCTGGAAGCATTGGTGTAATCCGTTACATGTACTTCCCCTTTGGTCAGCTTCCATATCAGCCAGGTATCTACTGTGCCAAACAAAAGATTACCCTTCTGTGCTTCTTCTCTTGCCCCTTCCGTATGATCCAGGATACAGCAGATCTTGGTAGCAGAAAAATAAGCATCCGGAATCAGTCCTGTCTTATGCCGGATCACATCTGAGAAGCCTTCCTTTTCCAGCTTCTCGATCATATCTGCAGTACGTCTGCATTGCCATACGATTGCCGGATAAACCGGCTTCCCTGTACGTTTGTCCCAAACGATGGTCGTTTCACGCTGATTGGTAATACCAATGGAATGAATATCCTCTGCATCTGCGCCGATCTGCCCCATTGCCTCTATGGCAACCGACAGCTGAGATGACCAGATCTCCATAGGATCATGCTCCACCCAGCCTGGTTGAGGATAATGCTGTGTATATTCTTTCTGGGCAACACTGCACATCCTGCCCTCTCTGTCAAACAGGATACACCGTGAACTGGTCGTTCCCTGATCCAGTGCCATAATATATTTCCCCATTGCAGGATAACCTCCTTATGCCAGAAGTGTTTTACCGATAAAGTAGCCAAGCACCAATACGCCAAGAACGATCCTGTACCAACCAAAGGCTTTGAAATCGTGGCGTTTGATATATCCCATCAGAAATTTGATAGCCAGGATAGACACCACAAATGCCACTACCATTCCTGTAAGCAGGATGATTACCTCTGTGGAGGTAAATTCAAAACCAAATTTCACAATCTTCAGAAGGCTGGCTCCAAACATAACTGGTATCCCCAGGAAAAATGTAAACTCAGCAGCTACAGTCCTGGAAGTCCCCAAAAGAATCCCACCAATAATGGTAGATCCTGATCTGGAAGTACCAGGAATCAGGGACAGCACCTGGAAGCAGCCAATGAGAAAGGCTGTCTTAAAAGACATCTCCTCAAGACTGGTACAGGATGCTTTTCTGTTCTTATTGTAGTTCTCAATTACAATAAAAAGTATACCATACACAATAAGCGCAATGGCTACCACCACATAATTCATAAATTTCTCTTCGATCAGATCATCAAAGGGAAGACCAATGATAATAGCAGGAAGGCAGGCAACAATGATCTTGAACCACAGAACCCATTTTTCCTTGTCACAGAATCTTTCCCTGAAAATAAGAATAGGTTGTGCCCATCCCGGCTTGTGGCTGATAGCTACCCTGGTTCGCTTTGACAGTGTCTTATTATAAAAAGGCCACAGCTTATGCCAGTACAAAACCACAACAGCAAGAATGGCACCCAGCTGAATCACAACCAGGAAAAGATCCTTAAAATCCTTGGTTACGTTCAGATTAACAAATTCATCTACAAGGATCATGTGCCCGGTACTGCTGATGGGCAGCCACTCTGTGATCCCTTCAACAATCCCAAGGATCACTACTTTGAAAAATTCAATGATATCCATATGCTCCCCTTTCCGTTGTCTTCCTGAAAATAACGATCTGTCAGTTCATGGAAAAACGCCTGTCAAACAGTTATCTTAAAGTACAATAAGGACGGAGATAATTGGTTCCCCGTCCTTTTTGTTTATATTACATCATATTTCTTCTGTAAACCTGTAATTTGGATTTTTCGTAATCGTTTAGTGCCTTTACTGTTGCAATTATCTTTCATCTACTTTATCTTTTTGCGATAGTAGCGATATCTACCAGGGAAAGATTATGCACATCTGTATTTTCAAGACTGGTTACCAGCGCTTCTGCAGTATCAAGGCTGGTAAGCACATTCACACCTGTTTCAATGGCATTTCGACGGATCACAAATCCGTCTTTCTGATGATCGATACCCTGTGGCGGAATATCAATTACCACATCGATCTTATGGCCCAGGATCAAATCCATCAGGTTGGGTGCCGGCTGCTCCAGCTTGTTGGTACGGATCACACGGATACCATTTTCCTTTAAGGTCCTTGCAGTTCCTCTGGTAGCGTAAATCCTGTAGCCTAAAGCTTCAAATCTTCTTGCGATAGGCACTACATCCTGCTGTTCCTCATCCCTGACGGTAATGATCATATTCTTATGCTTCGGAAGGCGGATGCCAGCACCAAGGAATGCTTTGTAAAGTGCCTCATTAAATGTTTCTGCAATTCCCAGACACTCTCCTGTGGATTTCATCTCAGGTCCAAGGCTGATATCTGCACCACGGATCTTTTCAAAGGAGAATACCGGCATCTTGATGGCAATGTGTTTTGCCTCAGGCTGCAGACCTGGTGTATATCCCATCTCTTTCAGCTTGTATCCAAGGATCACCTTGGTAGCCAACGGTACAATCGGAATCCCTGTTACCTTGCTGATATAAGGAACTGTACGGCTGGATCTTGGATTTACCTCGATCACATATACCTCATCCCCCAGTACAATAAACTGGATATTGATCATACCGATCACATGAAGGGCTCTTGCCAGCCGCCTTGTATACTCTGCAATGGTTTCTTTTGCTTTTTCACTGATGGTTCTTGCCGGATACACGGAAATACTGTCACCGGAGTGGATACCTGCACGCTCGATATGCTCCATGATTCCAGGGATCAGAATGTCCTCGCCATCACAAACCGCATCTACCTCGATCTCTTTTCCCATCAGATACTTATCTACCAGGATCGGATGCTCCTGTGCGATCTGGTTGATGATGCCGATGTATTCTTCCACATCCTCATCACTGACTGCAATACGCATCCCCTGGCCGCCCAGAACATAGGAAGGACGAACCAGTACCGGATACCCAAGCTGGTTTGCCGCCTTTTTCGCTTCCTCTGCAGTAAATACCGTATGACCCTTTGGTCTTGGGATCTGGCATTTTTCAAGGATCTCATCGAACAGCTCCCTATCCTCTGCAGCATCTACATTCTCCGCAGAAGTTCCCAGGATCTTCACACCCATTTTGGTAAGGGCTTCTGTCAGCTTAATGGCTGTCTGACCGCCAAACTGTACCACAGCTCCATCCGGTTTTTCAATGTTTACCACATTCTCCACATCTTCAGGAGTCAGCGGTTCAAAATACAGCTTATCTGCAATATCAAAGTCTGTACTTACTGTTTCCGGATTGTTATTTATAATGATGGTCTCATAGCCTTCTTTTGCAAATGCCCAGGTACAATGTACAGAGCAGAAGTCAAACTCAATACCCTGGCCAATACGGATAGGTCCTGAACCAAGAACAAGGATTTTCTTTTTGTCAGGTGTGGCAACAGCCTCATTCTCTGTGCCTTCATCTCCATACACAGAATAATAATATGGTGTTTCTGCTGCAAACTCCGCTGCACAGGTATCAACCATCTTATAAGCTGCACGGATGCCATATTCTGCACGGAGCTCTTTGATCTGTGCCTCTGTCTTTCCTGTAAGACGGGCAACGATATAGTCCGGAAATTCCAGTCGTTTTGCCTCAAGCAGAAGCTCTTTTGTAAGCTTTCTGGTCTTCAGGGCTGTCTCCATACCTACAAGGATTGCCAGCTTATCAATAAACCAGATATCAATCTGGGTAATATCATGAAGCATGGACTGTGGCATACCACGACGGATTGCTTCTGCCAGCTTCCAGATCCTGCGGTCATCTACGATCTCCAGCTCCTCCAGAAGCTCTTCATCTGTCAGCTGTGTAAAATCGTAAGACATCAGACTATCCACATGCTGCTCCAGGGAGCGGATTGCTTTCATCAGGGCACCTTCAAAATTATGGCAAATACTCATAACCTCTCCGGTGGCTTTCATCTGGGTAGTCAGCGTTCTCTTTGCAGTAATAAATTTATCAAATGGAAGCCTTGGGATCTTAACTACACAGTAATCAAGCATTGGCTCAAAGCTTGCATAGGTTTTGCCAGTAATGGCATTTGGGATCTCATCCAGTGTATATCCAAGGGCGATCTTAGCAGCAACCTTTGCAATGGGATATCCAGTAGCCTTACTTGCAAGTGCTGAAGAACGGCTAACACGTGGATTTACCTCAATAACACAGTATTCAAAGCTGTCTGGCTTTAGAGCATACTGCACATTACATCCGCCGGTAATGCCCAGCTCTGTAATAATATTCAGTGCAGAAGTACGAAGCATCTGATATTCTTTATCTCCCAATGTCTGTGACGGAGCAACTACAATAGAGTCACCTGTATGCACACCAACCGGGTCAATATTCTCCATGTTGCAGACAGTAATGCAGTTCCCTGCACTATCTCTCATTACCTCATACTCGATCTCTTTCCATCCGGCAATGCACCGCTCTACCAGTACCTCACCTACACGGGAAAGACGAAGACCATTCTCAAGAATCTCTCTCAGTTCATACTCATTGTGAGCAATACCGCCGCCACTTCCGCCAAGTGTATATGCTGGACGAAGTACTACCGGATAACCGATGGTATTTGTAAATGCCAGACCATCTTCTACAGTAGTTACCACCTTAGATGCTGCAACCGGCTCCCCGATCTTTTCCATGGTATCTTTAAATTCCTGTCTGTCCTCTGCTTTACGGATCGTCTGGGCAGTAGTTCCGATCAGACGCACATTATGCTCTTTTAAAAAACCTTTTTCGTCCAGTTCCATTGCAAGGTTCAAGCCTGCCTGGCCTCCCAGTGTAGGCAGCACGCTGTCCGGCTTCTCTTTCAGGATCAGCTGCTCTACCACCTCTACAGTAAGCGGCTCTATATATACACGATCTGCAATGTCCTTATCTGTCATAATAGTAGCTGGATTGGAGTTCAGAAGAACAACCTCCATCCCTTCTTCTTTCAGGGAACGGCATGCCTGGGTTCCGGCGTAGTCAAACTCTGCAGCCTGCCCAATGATGATCGGTCCGGAACCGATTACAAGTACCTTTTTTATGTCTTTGTTTCTTGGCATCAGTCATTTCCTCCCATCATTTTCATAAAACGGTCAAACAGATAACCTGAATCCTGTGGTCCGGGGCAGGCCTCCGGATGGAACTGTACAGTGAAAATATTCTTCCCAACGTATGCCATGCCTTCATTGGTACCGTCATTAACATTGATAAATGCCGGCTGGGCAATATTTTTCTCTTCAAGTCCTTTTGCATCTACCACATATCCATGGTTCTGGGATGAAATATACACTCTGCCAGTTGTCAGATCCTTAACCGGGTGATTACCGCCTCTGTGTCCGTATTTCATCTTGTAGGTATCTCCGCCGGTAGCCAGTGCCATCAGCTGATGTCCCAGGCAGATTGCAAAAATCGGCACATCTGAATCATACAGTTTTTTTACTTCTTTTATAATAGAAGTACATTCCTTTGGATCTCCAGGGCCATTACTGAGCATGATCCCATCTGGCTTAGCAGCCAGAATTTCCTCTGCGCTTGTAAGTGCCGGATAGATCGTCACCTCACAGCCACGCTGGTTCAGTGAACGGGCAATATTTCTTTTTGCACCAAAATCAAGAAGTGCCACCTTTGGACCGTTTCCTGGCAGGATCTGCTTCTCACGGCATGTTACTTTCTCTACAACCTTACCTGTAGTATATTTTTTTAATCTGGGGAGAATTGTGTCTAGGTCATAATTTTCATTGACTGTGATCATACCGTTCATTGTACCTTTCTCGCGAAGGATCCTGGTCAATGCCCTGGTATCAATTCCGGCTATACCGGGAATATCATGTTTGCTTAAGAAATGCTGTATTGTATCCACGCTTCGGAAATTACTTGGGATACGGGATAATTCACGTACAATAAAACCATCGATCCATGGCTGTCCTGATTCCTGGTCCTCATAGCAGATACCATAATTACCAATCAGGGGATAAGTCATACATACGGCCTGTCCGGCATAGGAAGGATCCGTCATTACTTCCAGATAACCCGTCATGGAAGTGTTGAAGACGATTTCACTGATAACTTCCCGGGTAGAACCAATACTCGTCCCTGTAAAAACATGGCCGTCTTCTAATATCAGAAATGCTTTCATACAATCTCCCTTTCTGTCGTCATACATATTCAAGAATACCTGCGCATTCTTGCTGCTCACCACCTGTAAAGGCGGGCGTCATTTCACATCTGATTTATCCTAAATCTTCAAGATTGTATCATAAGCCTTATCTTTTTTCAACAAAATTCAGGGCTAAAAATAATTCAGCTATGCCCAAAATAATATTGGAAATCCCCTGAAAACTGTACCTGTAGTTTTCAGGGGACACTGGTATCATCTTATTATATTCAAGTCGAGCAACCGGAGATTGGACTCCCACTGAGACGAACTTGCTGTTACTCACCGCCTGAAAGAGGTGGGAGTTTTCTCGACTGAGATAAAAAAAGAATGCAGGAGATGGGACTTGAACCCACACGATCTTGCGACCACAGGCACCTGAAGCCTGCGCGTCTGCCAATTCCGCCACTCCTGCATTTCATATCTTTCAGCCGCTCTTTGCGACTGCCTGATTATAATACCTCATTCCATTTGGAATGTCAACATCTTTTTTTATTTTTTTTAAATTTTATTGTTTTATTTTTATGGGATGGCAATAAACCAGACAAAAGCCACAGGCCGGTCCCAGCAATAATACAGACATCAGACAGATTAAAGACTATTTTTTGCAATTTCTTATGACTGGTACGAAAGCTGATATAATCTGTCACATACCCTTTTTCGCACCGATCCATATAATTAGACAGACCTCCGCCCATAACCATACCAAGACCAATTCTGCCAATCATAGGCTTCTGCTGAATATTCTGCCGCAGATACTCTCCTGCAGCAGCCCCTAAGGCTGCTGCGGAAATACCCTGACAGTTCTTTTGATCTTTCGGTCCTATACCAAGAGCCATACCTTCATTGTGACAGTTACACAGATATATCCTTCCACCAGGAATTTCCTTTCTGGTGCCCTGAAGGATATTGCTGTCCACCTGTTCCTTTATTTTTTTATCCAGCAGGTAGATCCATGCTGTAAGTCCAAGTCCTGTCATATCTGTCCTCTTCCCCATAACTGTCCATACATCTTATGAAACGAAGGAGTGTATCTCTTACTCCTGGGTATCCTCTGAAGAAGTCTCTGCTTTCGGTGCGCTTTCATCAGTTACATCCTCAGAAGTTACTGCTGCTGGCTCTTCTCCAGGTGTATCATCTTCTGCAACTGTTTCTGTTGCTTCTTCTGCTGTAGCCTCAGCAGCAACTTCCTCTTTCGGCTCCGGATTAGGGCATGCAGTTCCACAGAATGGGCAGAAAGACACATCCTTCTCCACTGCCCGCTTACAGGATGGGCAAATCTTGCGTCCTTTCAGATCTGCTGCAGCATCCTTGTACTCTGCGATAGCATCCATATGCTGACGAATCTCCTGACAAAGATTCTGAAGCTCCTCGTCCATCTGGACACCTCCGCTATAACGGCTGAAAACAAGATTACCAATATCACATTTCAGCTTCTCCACCATATGTTCCTCACTGGACACCTTACTCTGAATTTTCTGTGTCTCATAAATCTGTCCAGCCTTCTTGCTAAGATCCTTAGTCGTTCTTGTCAATGTTTCACTTAAACCATCAAAAAAGCCTTTTCTCATAACGCATTTCTCCTTTTCTTTTATTTGCTGCATGAATATATGTTAGATATTGGGGCAAAAAAGCCCCAACCAGTTGCCGTCTCAGGCCAGTAACGGCACTTCCTGCCCTCTTAAGAGGATTCTTGGTCCTCCGTTACCGTCTATATATTCTTTTGTAATGATCACCTGACCAATACTGTCATCCTTAGGGATCTCATACATGATATCCAGCATATATTCTTCAAGAATGGCACGAAGCCCTCTGGCTCCTGTATTACGTTCCATGGCTCTAGCTGCAATAGAATGCAGTGCTCCATCCTCAAACTCCAGACGAACCTCATCCATGGCAAGAAGCTTCTTATACTGCTTCAGTATGGCATTCTTAGGCTCCTGCAGGATCTCTACCAGCATGTCCTCATTCAGTCCATCCAATGTAAAGATTACCGGAAGTCGGCCGATAAATTCAGGGATCATCCCGAAATTGCGAATGTCCTCTACTGTTACTTTTGAAAGTATATGCGGATCTCTATCGTATTTATCCTTCAAATCTGCATAAAATCCAATGGATGCCTGCTTATTCAGCCTTTCCTTGATGATCTCGTCCAGATCTGGAAATGCACCGCCGCATATAAACAGAATATTCCTGGTATCTACAGTCACCATAGGTACCATGGCATTCTTGCTGTTGGCTCCTACCGGCACCTCTACCTGGCTGCCTTCCAGCAGCTTCAGAAGTCCCTGCTGGACAGCCTCTCCGCTTACATCCCTTTGGTTTGCGTTCTTTTTCTTTGCGATCTTGTCTATCTCATCTATAAAAATAATACCATGCTCTGCCCGTTCTACGTCATTGTCTGCTGCTGCCAGAAGCTTGGATACAACGCTCTCAATATCGTCTCCAATATATCCTGCCTCTGTCAAAGATGTAGCGTCTGCAATAGCAAGGGGTACGTCCAGAAGTCTGGCCAGTGTCTTTACAAGATACGTCTTACCACAGCCGGTAGGCCCGATCATCAGCATGTTGGACTTCTCGATCTCCACATCATCTTTCATGTCTGATGCCACTCTTTTATAATGGTTATACACAGCCACTGACATAACTTTCTTTGCTTTTTCCTGGCCGATCACATATTCATCCAGAGTGGCTTTGATCTTATGTGGTGCAGGGATCTTCTTCAGATCCAGCACAGGTTTTGCTTCCTGGGCTGCCTTTTTCTTACGGATCTTTTTGGGCTGTGGTCCCATGTTCAGGTTCCCCAGGTCGATCATACTGACGCCTGGCATATTCAACAGGTCGCCGTAATTCATGTTGCTGTTGTTGATCTGGCTGTTCATAGTGTTAAAGCTTTTCTGCATACAGTCTGTGCAGATATGTATATCATTCGGAAGTTCGATCATCTTCCCTGCCTGACTTTCCGGACGGCGGCACAGGAAGCAGAAGTGCTCGTATCCGTCTTCCTGGTGGTCTGCATCATCCCCTGCACCAGCTGCAGATGAATCAGCTGTTGTGGATGGATCCGTTGTGTCTGCTGCTGTGTCTTTCTCTCCGGCAGTATCTACTTCTCTGAAATCTTCGTAATCGTCAATATGCTGTGACATATTATTTCCTTTCTGTTGTTGTATTCCATTTGGATTATAGCACATATTTTCACACTATTGAAATAAAGTTTTTATAAAGTCTTTTTCATACATTCTACTGCAGGATGCAGGAAGAGCTGCCGTAACGTATCTGAAACTCAGATCCGCCAACGCAGCTCTCATGAAATGTCCTATAGGTAAGATTTTGGTGTCAAAACACCAGAGGTTATATCAGGCATTATTATGTCCCTGGTTGTCTCTGGATGCAAGGGTAACGCTGATGGTCTGTTCTTTATATTCGCCATCATCCGGCCGTGCAACCACCACATCTATCGTTTCTCCGGCAGTATAATAAGACAGCTTCTCTACCAAATCTGATCGTCCGCTCACTGTTTGTCCGTCAAATTTTACAATAATGTCATTTTTCTGGATACCTGCCTGCTCCGCTGCGCCGCCTGGTGTAACTCTCATAACAAAAGCACCGGATGGCATATTGTACATCTGGATGGCACCTGCAGTAAGATCTGTCACCTCCACATCCAGATATCCGGCTTTGGAGGAACCGGACACCTTATCCCTTGTCTTCCGGTTCATAAGATCTTCTAAGATGGGCTGAGCCTCGGAAATAGGAATAGCGTACCCTGTACCTTCCACATCACTGGATGCATATTTTGCACAGTTGATCCCGATCAGTTCGCCCTTCATATTCAAGAGGGCACCACCGCTGTTACCAGGATTGATAGCTGCATCTGTCTGGATCAGATTGGAAGCGGTGCTTCCTCCTTCCAAGGTAATGGTACGATTCAGGGCACTTACCCATCCGGAAGTGACTGTCTGACCATAACCAAGGGCATTTCCTATGGCAACTACCTGCTCTCCTACCACAAGATCATCAGAACTGCCTAACTGTGCAATCTTGATCTCACTCATGGTATCTTCTGGGATATCCTTTTTCTCTACAGCAATCACTGCCAAGTCATTAGTTTCATCGGTTCCTTTGATCTTCGCAGAAACTGCATCATCAATATTAATATCTCCGTCACCGCTGGCTACATTTCTTGTCTCTTTTTCTGCATTCACCACATCATCTCCGATAAAGCACACACTCAAGGTAGTAGCACCCTCGATCACATGGTTGTTGGTAGCGATCAGAAGCTCATCATCATTCTCTCCTACAATGATCCCAGATCCACTGCCTGTGCTTGGATATTCCATGCCATATCCGAAAAAGCTGGTGATCTCCTGAATGCTTACAGACGTAATAGCAACCACTGAAGGCATGGTAGCTTTTGCCACGGCTGCCACTGTGCCTTTTTCATTAGCTGTATCCTGCACTGATGAAGTATCTGTGATATTGTCTGAAGCAGCCACTGTCTCCGGAACTGATTCTGTAGTGGATACTTTTGTATCTGTGGCAGATGCTGTGCCAAAATATTTCTGAGACAGGATATTGGTTGCCTGAAAAACAGTTCCTGCTACCATTCCAAATATCACTGCCAGTACTATCGTAGCTGCCAGCTTTTTCTTAAAAGGTACTGGCTTCCTGTCTTTGCCTTCTAACGTAACTTTCACCTTGCTGGTGTCTTCTTCATCCTGATCTTCTCTGGTCGTTTGCTGTTCTTCATGAAACCGATACTGTCCATATTGTGGTCTTGTATAGTGATAGGTTATATCCCCGGAGCTGTCATTTACTGTATTTTCCTGGGAATCTGTCCCCCGGCTTTTCTCCTCGTCCATATCCATCTGCTCCCTTCTGTCTTTCTCGCTATGGTAAAATAATCCCCAAGTCGCTTCCCCGTCCTTGCGTAATCACAAGTGGGTTCAGACCTTTTGACACTGTAATCATTACATAAAAAAAGTGTAACAATGAAATGTGTTTAATTTGTGATGGATATTTAAAAAAACAGTGACAGAAACCAACTATTCTTTTCTTTTCCAATATTCCCGATTCATTGTGCACTTAAGAACCGTTTTGGGCGACAGTTTCATATATCCCTTTCCCATTTTGTACCCCAGGTACTTGCTTCCACTTTGGAGCACCAGTTGCGGAACCAGCCATATATGTCCGCTTTTCAGAAGATAACCCAAAGTCTGCTTTACCAGCTTCATCCCCTCCCCTTCGGAAGGAACAGAGTCGAAGATCTCCGGATGCTCTGCCTGGGACACGCCCAGATCAAAATTTCTATGGAACTGCTGGCTGCAGGAATAATTATGAGAATGGTACACACAGGCATCTGCCTGATATGCGATTCCATATCCTTTTTTAGCCATATTGCCTGCATAGATCATATCTTCATTAAAAATGGCTCGATCCACGAATCCACCTACTTCTTTGTAAATCTCCTTGTTGTAGGCTGCACATACATTGGAGCAAAAATATGTCTTGATCCCGTATATGCCTGTATCCTTCTCCCATTTTACAGAAGAAACCGATGGATAATTAAAAGATCTTGTATAGCATTCTATAAAGCGGCAGTCCTGTTTGGGCAGCTGTCTTGCGTATGCTGCCCCCACCTTTTCATCTGCTTCAAGAGGCTTTAAAAGATGCTCCACCAGGTATTCATCTGCCGGAAGGGCGTCCTGGGTCATAAAGATCATAAAATCAGCCAAAGACAGCTCTGCCGCCTTTTTCCTGGTGCCGCCATGATCAAAGTCAGACTTTTGAAGATGGTAAACCTGCAGCTGGCTGAACTCCTTTTCCCATTCCGGCTTCCAGCCGCTTTCTTCTGTATTCATCACAAGTATTCTGTGAATCGGTCTGGTCTGCTGATCCAGCCTTTTCAGAAGCTGATAAAAATCCTTTCCCGGATGGTATGTGGGAATGATCACATCTACATTTTTCATTTTTTTTCCTTTCCCATTGAATTGAAATAAAAAGGGCTGCTGCATAAATACACTTGTCAGGAATAATATACTGCCTTTTAGGAATATATATTCATTCACTGCAGATGCTTTATGCAACAGCCTGCTTTATCTGTTAAGCGCCTTCCACGCTTTCATAATCAACGATCACATCATCCTGGATCACATCACCGCCGCCGGCATCTCCACCGCTGATATCTCCTCCACCGCTGGTATCTCCGCCGCCACTGACATCTCCTCCACCGGTAGTATCTCCGCCGGTGCCCGGATCTACATAGTCACCGCCTGTATTGCCTCCACCGCTGGTATCTCCTCCACCGGTAGTATCTCCTCCGGTGCCTGGATCCACATAATCACCACCGGTGCTGCCATTATCATCACCGCTGGAACTGTCTCCTCCACCGGTAGTTCCTCCATTATTTGGATCCGAATAGCCACCGTTTCCGTTATCCCAGGCATTGCCGCCGCTTCCGTCATCCTGCCAGAAGAATTCATTATTTCCGTTTCCGTCATCCTCGCTGACTGCAGGAGCCTCATCCTGAAGCTTGTCAGCGCCTCCTACGATGGCAATGATCTTGGCACTTGCATCAAGAATATTCTGTGAAGGTGTATAATTCTCAGAAGAACCATACAGGAACTCATGAAGCTGCTTTACATTGGACTCCAGGGAATCCGCTACAATAATACTTCCTCTTACATTGGAGAACTTATAATTAAGTGGGAAACCTGTAGTCTGATCCACATGATATCCAAGAAGTGTTGGAATCATATTCAGGATCTCGGTCTTGGTAAGGGATGTTTCCACCATTGGGAACACCTCATCCATAATATTGAAAATAGTAGTCAGACCGGCTTTCTTCAGCTTCTGGGTCAGCATCTGGATTACCTTACGCTGACGCTCTGTACGTCCCATATCCAGGCTGGCTGTATAGCGGATACGGCAGTAAGAAGTAACCTGCACACCATTCAAATGGTAAATATTATAAATAGCTTCCTCATCTTCAGGCTTAGGATCCGGAAGTTCTACCGGTGTATATTCCTTATCTGTTTCCTCTGATGTTTCTTTACAGTAACTGTTCATATGAACCATCTCTGCATAGGAAAGAGGGATCTCCAGGCCGCCAACTGCGTCCACTGCTGCAGTCAGTGCATTAAAATCTACAGTAGCATAATCCGTAATATTCAGATCCAGGTTGGTATTCAGCATGGAAATAGCCTGCTCCGGACCACCGTATGCATAAGCTGCATTTGCCTTGGCATAAGTACCATTGCCAATATTCAGAAGTGTATCACGGTAAATAGATACCAGACGTACCTCCTGTGTATCATTGTTAATGCTGGCAATGATCATGGTATCGCTGTTCTCAGAACCCAAAGAAGCATTCTTAGATCTGTGGTCAATACCGAACAGTGCATATGTTCTGTAGCCTGTCATCTTGGGAGCTGTATCATTAGTAACTATCTTAGAATCATCGAAAGCTGCCCGTTCGCCGGAAGATTCTGTTACTTTGTTCTTTACAAGCTTGTCCATCCTGGCTGAAATCTGTCCATACACATACAGTCCGCCAATAAACAGCAGAAGAACAATGATCTCAATTGCGAAGAGGATTCTCTTCTTCTTTTTTCCTTTTCCTGCCATACTCTTTTCCCTTCTTGGTTATTCTGCATCCCTTAGTATTCTCTGTTAGTATGCATTTTTATTAATAAATCCCTTAAAAAATGTAAGGAACAATATTTTGATATCAAAGCTAACGGTCCAGTTCTCAATGTAATATAAGTCACACTCAATCCTTTTACGGATGGATGTATCTCCCCTGTAGCCGTTTACCTGTGCCCATCCGGTCAGTCCCGGACGTACCTGGTGCTTCACCATATATCTGGGAATTTCTTCCCTGAACTTCTCCACAAAGAAAGGCCTCTCGGGCCTTGGGCCTACCAGGCTCATATCCCCTTTCAGGATATTGAACAGCTGGGGCAGCTCATCTATGCTTGTTCGTCTCATGAATTTACCAATGCCGGTAACTCTGGGATCATTCTTCACTGTCCAGGCTTTCTTCTCTTCTGACTCCGGCTGTACCTCCATGGATCTGAACTTATACATCCAGAATGTCTTATTGTGAAGCCCTACCCGCTCCTGCTTATAGATCAGCGGTCCCCTGGATGTGGCCTTGATCAGTATGCACATCAGCAACATCACAGGAGAAGCAACAATAATAGCTGCAATAGAGCCCAGAACATCCATGATCCTCTTTACCATTGCATTAAAAGTGTTGCTTAGCGGCACATAACGTATATTGATCACCGGAAGTCCCAGTATATCTTCTGTATATGGCTTGGTGGGTATAATGGTACTGTAGTCCGGAATAAATTTGGTATGAACTCCTGACTTCTCACACATGGCAACGATCTGCTCCAGCCGGTAATACTCAGAAAGGCCAAGAGTAATGGCAATCTCGTCCAGTCTGTTTGCAGGCAGTATCACCATCAGGTTTGCGATCCTTCCAATGACTTTGATCCCTTTGTAAACAGTACCTGCTTCTACGTTGTCATCCAGAATCCCCCGCACAATATAACCCCACTGAGGATTTTGCTGGATACGGTCAATGTATTCTTCTGCTGCGCGGCTGTATCCCACAAGCAGCACCTGTTTCTGATTCAAGCCCTTCTTACGCATGTTGCGCAGGATATAATATACTGCCATCCTGGCACTAAAATCCAGGAAAATATTGATGCAGTAAAACATGATCAGCATGGAACGGGAAATATCCCCTTCCTCAATATAATACAGTACAAATGTGGTCAGAAGAATACCAAGAGTATTGGCCTTGATCACACTGGCAAGCACAAGACGCCTGCCCTGCATACGCATTGGCTCATAAAGAGAAAATGCATGATACATCATCAGGTATGCCGGAACAATAAAAAGCAGTGCGAACATGTACTGTTCAAAGGATCGGGTACGCACTGCTGTCGCTGCAAAGGGGCCTATAAATCGTAATGCCCAGGCAAAAATATACGCCAGGATAATCATACAGGCATCTATTGCCACATGGAGAAGACTGAAATTTTTCTGGTTGTCCTTAATCAATTCCTGTCACCTCATTTTTTCGCTCTACTTATCTTATAATAGATGCAACATAATTGCAATAAAATCTTGAAATACAATTTATAAAAATTTCATGAAAAAGGATAACTATTCAGCAGATAGTAACGGTGAGGATACCGAACAGTTACGAAGCAGTTAAGTTTTCCCTTATTTATCCACGGAACCTGCGTATGATGTTTACCCATAATTCCAGTTGTATCTTCAGATAATTTGGCAGATTCTTTATGGAAAAACGTACTTTACGGTCTTTCTTGCTGATCTGGAAACCATTCTTGATCCCTGCCAGATATTCCCGTCCCATACCTTTTAAGGTAAAAAACAGGATCTTTACCACAAAGCCCGGGATCATAAAAGGAAGATTCAGAATGATCTGCAGAATCGGCATATTTTTATAGATCAGATAAATATTATTTCTTGATGAATATCTTGTTTTGAACTGATTATACCTGGAACCGCTGGTGCCGCTGCCTACATGGTAGACCACTGCCTTTGGTGCATACCAGTTCTCATAGCCCATGATCCTTGCACGGTAGCACACATCCAGATCCTCCAGATATGCAAAATGCTCTTCATCAAAATATCCGGTCTTATCCAGGAATTCCCTTCTGTAAATGGCAGCTCCGGCACAGGTAGCAAACACCTGCTCCTCCTGATCATAAGTATGGATACTCTTGCCCTTTCCTCTTGCAAAAGCCCAGCCAAGCGCACAATAATAATTGCCTGCGTCATCCAGCTTGTCCCGGTCATTAAACTGAACCATTTTGCCTGCACAGGAAAAAGCATTGCTATGCCTTTTGATTGCAGACAGCATCTCATTTACAAAATCCTTTTCAACTTCTGTATCATTATTCAAAAGCAGCACATATTCTGCTGCAGACGCTTTTATCCCTTCATTGACAGCACGGCTGAACCCATAATTATCTGGAAGCTCGATCACCCGTACCCAGGGATAACTGGCTGCTGCAAAGGATGTACTTCCGTCAGCAGAACCATTATCCACCAGGATCACCTCAAAATCCCGGAATGTCTGGCATTCCAGGCTTGACAATACACCATCCAGATATGCCATCCCATTATAATTGGGTATTACCACTGAAACTTCAACTTCCTGCATGTATTCCTCCTTATTGCCCTTTCCTGTTCTTCATCCCCGGAAGTGGTTTCAGGGAATAGTTCCACTTTGTAAGAGACAGATTCTTATTGTAATAAGGATCCCCCTTTTTCAGGATCTGGATCCAGTGGCTTCTCATATATTCGATCTCTGTCTGAAAGCGCCTTACTTTGTCTTTACTGTCCTCCAGACCTCTTGTTTTGGACTCCATATGATAAAGCTTTGCATAAGGATCATACACCACCAGGTATCCTTCCCTGCGTATTTTCAAACAAAGATCCACATCATTAAAAGCTACCGCAAGTTCCTTTGTAAAACCGCCAGCCTTTTCAAAAGCATCTCTTTTTACCATCATGCAGGCTGCCGTCACTGCGCTCATGTCCTGAAGAAGAGATGCTTTATGCAGATATCCTGTCCTCTCGGCTGGCATATCTACAAACATATGGCCTGCAATGCCTCCCATACCTACCACACAGCCTGCATGCTGGATGGTGTTATCCGGATAAAGAAGCTTCACGCCTACAGCTCCCACTTCCCGTCTCTGGCAGACACCCAGCATTTCCTCCATCCAATCCGGTGTGATCACTGTAATGTCATTATTCAGGAAAAGGAAATAATCCCCTCTGGCATTTTTTGCTCCAAAATCATTAATAGCTGAATAATTGAAAACTCCATTCCAGTGCAGGATCCTTACATCCGGCTCCTTTGACAGCTGCTTATAGTATTCAAATATCTCATCAGTGGTACTGTTATTCTCAACGATCAGGATCTCATAATGCTTATAAGAGGTATTCTCACGGATAGACCGGATACAGGCCTGAAGCGTATCCTTTTCATCCTTATTGGGAATGATCACAGACACAAGGGGAGAACCCTGTACCGGGTACTTCACTCTGTAGAAGCCCAGATCCTTGGTATGGCTTACCACACCCGGCGTGCCGGTTCTTTCAAGGTGAGCCTCAATCGCCCGTTTGCCTGCATCAAAGGCATACATCTTACTTGCAGGATTGTCAGCAGTAGATGCTTTATGTGTCCTCCAGTGATATAAAATCTCCGGTACATGCGCCACACAGCCTGCAGCCTCCACACATCGGAAAATAAAATCATAATCCTGGGCACCATCGTATTCCCTGCGAAATCCGCCAACCTTCTCCATAATAGCCCGGGATACAGTAAAAAAATGGCAGATATAATTATTGGAGCGTAAAAGATCCAGGTTAAAATCCGGCTTCAGATGAGGCTGAAAATGTTCCTTCAGATCCATGGTCACCTTATCTTCGTCTGTATATACAACCTCTGGTCTGGGATCTGTATTGAGAGCCTGTACCACTTCAAACAAAGCATTGGGAGCCAGCAGATCATCATGATCCATCAGTCCGATATAGTCGCCCTGTGCCATTTCAAAAGCGGCATTTGTATTTTCTGCGATCCCCAGGTTGGCCTTCAATGGCTGCCAGCGTATCCTCGGATCCTGTGTCTGGTATCCATCCAGGATCTGACACATCTCTTTGTCCTCAGGGCTGCCATTTGCAATGCAAAGCTCCCAGTTAGCATAAGTCTGTGCAAGGACCGACTCCAGCATCTGTTTTAAAAAGACAGACGGTGTACGGTAAGCAGGTACTACTACACTGATCTTAGGCGCATAGGCAAAAGGATGCTTTCTCTGCTTCTCCAGCGCTGTCTCATCTGGAATATATGCTTCATACCAGGGATCGTAAGGAACCTCCTCAGGCTCAAACCGTTCGTGAAGACGGATCCAGAACTCCCTGGGGCCATAATGCTTCAGATAGCGAAACCCTTTCTGGATGGTATAGGGAGACAGCTTCTTCAGAAGACGCCCCCATTGGATCTTCATCCCTGATGATTTTTGTTTACTCATATTTTCTTTTACCTCTGTTTTATTATTACTGTTCATTTTAACATTCTACTATATTTTTTGCAAGAAATGGAGTAAATGTGATATACTATTTCTGATTGCAGATATGTTATGATAAAAATATTAAGCTGTAAATGTCTGAAACAGCTGACAAATGAAATAAAAATATAACAGGAGATAATCTATACAATGAAAAAGCAAAAGAAATCCCCCTGCAGAAAACGGACTGTTTTTTCCCTTCTGCTCTCTGCCGGGCTGTCTGCTTCCCTGATCCTGGGAAGCCCTGCATTTGCAGAAGAGGCTGCTACAGATACTGCCGCCTCAAGTATCACCACCAACCAGATTTCAGGATGGCCCCAAGGGCCTGAGATCACTTCCGAAGCCGCTGTGATCCTTGAAGACAGTACCGGTACTACCCTGTACGCCAAGAATATGGATGAGGTTCTTTATCCCGGGAGCACTGTCAAGATCATGACCTGTCTTCTTGCTTTAGAGAACAGTAATCTTACAGATGAAGTAACCATGACAGCTACCGGCGTTTCCGGTGTTACTGATGGAGGAGCCAACATTTCCGCACAGCTGGACGAAGTTTTTACCATGGAACAATGCCTGTACGCCATCATGGTTGCCTCTGCCAATGATATCGCTCTTCAGGTTGCAGAGCATGTCGGCGGATCCGTTGAAAACTTTGTTGCCATGATGAATACCAGGGCTGCCCAGCTTGGCTGTACCAACACAGTGTTCACCAACCCTACCGGGCTTCCTGATGAGAATCAGCATACCACAGCCCATGATATGGCATTGATCATGAAAGCAGCTACAGAGAATCCTTCCTTTTCTCCTATTGCCAGCGCAAATACCTACACCATTCCGGCAACCAATGTATCCGGCGGAGCCAGATCACTTACCAGTAAATTCACCATGACCAACAACAGTTCAGATGCTTACTACCAGGGCTGTCTTGGCGGCAAGGAAGGATTTACAGAAGCTTCCCAAAGCACGCTTGTATGCAGTGCACAGCGTAATGATGTCACATTGATCTGCGTTATTTTAAAAGGAGCCTCCGGCCAGACAGATGATGAAGCCATCACTCTTCTGGATTATGGATTTTCCAATTTCCAGCTTCTTACCTTAGGTCAGGATGATTTTTCCCTGATGTCCGGAGGTCAGGTGATCGTACCTGCCGGTGCCTCAGCGGACAGCCTGACGATCCAGGACACACCTGCAGGCGACCAGGTGAACCGCACTTACTTCTACAGCGGTGTACAGGTTGGTACTGCTGTGATGGAGCCGGAACAGGAACAGGACACCTCTCTTTATACCAATGGACAGGCGAATATGGAAGCCGCAAAGGCCTATTCCCAGTCCACCTCCTATGCGCCTTATGCAGTGATCGGAGGCGTGGCATTCCTGATCCTTCTTCTGTTATTTATTAAAATGATCAAGATCATCAAGTCCTGATATCAGGATCCAAACTTATAAGCCCCTGTGCCTGTTCAATCAGTAAAGGATGCATCATAAAGCGAATATATCCACCATAATAAAAGCCAGCCGAAACGCGATCGGCTGGCTTTCATATATGGTGGATACATCTGCTTAATGATTATTCTGCATCTTCTGTATCTTCTGCTGTATTCTCGGTATCTTCTGCCTCATCTTCAGCAACCTCTACAGGAAGCTTGTTGTCATCATTCATCTCCTCCGGATTGCTTACGCTTACTGTATGATCATACCATTTGCCCTTAGTACCGATAATAGCAAGGTCAAAATCCTGATCAAGAGCCTCTACAGGAACATCAAAGCCATACACTTCATCTGATAAACCATCCTTATAGGTAACCGTATCTGTGGTAGGCTGAAGCAGCTCTGCGTCATCCTTCTGTGCATCCTCAGCAAGCCCTGGGAAAAGATTCACAATGTTCTTGGATACAAGAGAGATATGAAGGGTCATTTTGCCGTCTTCTACAGTAAGCTGGCCTTTGCCCTCGCATGCCTCATTTGTGTGGAACATGCTGCTGTCTGTATTAAAGTCAACAATGTAAACTCCATCCTCCAGATCCTGTGTATCGGATGCTTCTTCTTTGGTGTCTGCTGCCTCTGCCCATACCGGCAATGTCATAGGAACTGTCATAGCAGAAATACTTAATGCTGATACTAAAATGGCTAATGAACGCTTCATAACTTTCTTTTCTCCTTTATGGTGATGTGGTCAAATGGCCACATGTCCGTTTATTTTGCTAAGCTGTCGATAGCTGCTTTTGTATGCTCTACATACAGCTGTTCTACTGCATCGATTCTTCCAAGTCCTTCGATCTGGCAGTCTACGCTGTCAAATTCTCCGGATGCCTCAAACATGCTCTTCCAGGAATCGTCGTCATCTCCAGCCATATCATTGTTTGCATGATCACCTGCAACAACCATCAGCGGACGAAGAATCACTTTCTTGAAACCAGCATCTTTTACTTTAGCGATTACAGCATCGCATGCTGTGTCTTCCGGCTCACCCTCTACAGTACCGATGAATGCGTTTGTAAATCCAAGGTTCTCCATCTGTGTCTGCATCTGGTCGTAAGTAACATTTGCTGTATGGGATGTTCCATGACCCATAAATACGAAAGCTGTACCATCTTCAGCAGCAGCTTCCATGCTGTCATAATCTGCAGTCTTTACAGCCTCATCTGTGATAGCTTTTGCTACAGCTTCTTTATCCTCATTGATCACTGTAGCATCTTCTCCAACCTCACCCAGCATTGGCTCTGCAATAGCTACAGACTCGAATTTGTCTTTATATTCCTCAATAGCAGCTGTCATCTCATCATACTCTGCGCCATGCATCAGGTGTGTAGGCTGTACAACCAGATTCTTAACTCCGTTTGCAACTGCACGGTCAAGTGCCTGCTGCATATTATCGATATGCTCATCATCTCTTGCCTGTACATGGTTGATGATGATCTGAGCTGTAAATGCCCTTCTTACAGACCAGTCCGGATATGCTTCCTGAAGTGCATCCTCGATACCCTTGATATCCTGTGCACGGCTATCATTAAAAGAAGTACCAAAGCTTACAACCAGAATCTCATTCTCACCGATCTCATCCTGGTTTCTCGGATCATCCTTGGAAGCGTCTCCTGTATCTCTTCCGAAATACTCAGGGCTTGCCTCTTCTCCCTCTACCAGTTCCTTCTGTGCATCTGTCAGTGCATCCCATGCTTCTTTTGCTTCTGTGCACTGTGCATCTGTATCGTCTGTTCTCTCCTGTACGTAGATCGCATCAATAAGAGCTGCCACTTTATCTGCTGCCTCCTGGTCTGCGTCCTCAGCAGATGCATCATCTGTTTCCTCTGCATCGTCTGCTGCTTCTGCGTCGTCTGTTGCTTCTGCGTCATCTGCTGCTTCTGTGTCGTCTGTTGTCTCTGCTGCGTCCTCTGTCTCTGCAAATGCTGCTGTTGCTGCACATGTCATGCTTGCTGCCATGGATACAGACAGGAGCAGTGCCATAATTGTTTTGCGCTTCATTATTTTTTCCTCTTTTTTTCGTATTTCCGGACGAACTATGCATAAAAACAGCGGTCACATTTCTGCGACCGCAATGCTTCTCATCAACATATTCGTTCCTTTTGTCAGATGCTTCTCCCTCTTCGCAGAAGTATACCGACAGTAAACTATATGATCATATAATGTTATGAGAATACTGGTTCTGTGTCCCGCAGATCCACAATCCCACGCAAAGGCAGTTCTCCTGACTTCGTTCTACACTGCTTCCCCTTCCCGGTCTCCCAGTGGGCTCTGAAGCAGCTCCCTTACACAGTGACGGCATCGTTCCGGATTCACACCGGATTCTCTTTTACGCATCATGAAATGATGCTACCTGTACGCTACAACTTTATACATATTCAATTCGGATATCTAATAGTTATCATATAATTGTGTCTTTTCTATGAACAAAAAATGTATATACAGTAAACATAAGATAGATAATCCAGAATGCCAGACTTAGCAGGATTCCTTCTTTCAGCAATGGTGCATGATAAGTAAGGGTAAGGGCATGATTTCCTTCTTTTACTTTACATGCAAGGAAGCCTAAGTCCCCTTTCTGCAGCTTTGTGTCTTCTCCATCGATCTTAAGACTCCATCCATCCTCATAAGGAATCATAAAAAGTACATATCCATCTGAAGCCGCTTGGATACTGCCTGTTACCAGTGTGTCCTTCTGAGGGGCATCCAGCACAACCTTTGATCCCTTCTTTGCCTGGGATTTCCCAAGGCCTGCCGCACTTTCCCTGTCTTCTCCATCCTCCAGCACAATGGCATTACTTAAAAACTTCTTCCGGATCTTTTTATCCGCTTCCCGCAGGCTGCTTTCTGATACCGTTTCATCATAAAACCTTGCCACATCGCTTTCCCGTACATTTTGATACAGATACATACTGCCAAACTGACGGATCAGCGTATATTTGCTGCTATCCAGGCTGCTATTCTTGGAGATCAGGTATCTTACCCCTGTAAAGGCTGCAAACCAGTTGTTCATAGCATTATCCCAAAAGGTATACCTGTTCCGGTCTGCATAATAAAAGCTTGGGATACATGTGTTTACAAAATCCTTTACATTGCTGTTCATTACAGAATTATAGGTGCTGACCCCTCTGTACCCCTGAGCCAGGGAATCCATGGAAATCGTCGCAGACGAAAAGTCCTTTTCCACCCGGTAAAAGCTTTTGTCTGTTTCCCTTAAAAATCCCAGAATGTCCTGGATGTCCTGACTGTAAAGCTCCCGGAAATATGCCTGGGGCTTGTCAATAAAATCTCTTGCCTGCTGCTCGGACGGATCCTCAACGATCTTCTCAAGATAATCATCCGTTACCTGCACCACTGTTTCTGCCGGTGTATCCTCTTTTTTCAGGGACATTCTGTCTTCATAGCCAACAGTTCCCTCACAGATCACATTCGCAGCCATAGCCAGTGCCAAAAGGCTAAAAAGCACCTGCTCCCCTTTTACTTTCAACCGGTTCACCAGCAAAAGTACAACTGCCATTACTGTTCCGGTTACAGCCGTGATCACTGCGTTCTGTCTGTATTCAGCAAAAAGACTGTCCTCATAGCCCATCCTGCAGGCTTTATACATAAAGATACAAACCAGAACCACACCTATAATGCTGGCTCTGCCGCCCTTTTTCAGATAATCCCAGGTCCAGGCTGCTGCCAGAAGAATCATAGGGAGCAGCAGGAAAGTATATCTGTATGTAACCGTAGCAAAAGCATTAAAGGCATAACCGCCTACAGGGAAGATCATCAGAAGCAACATAAACAAGGCTCCACCATAAGCAGTCCTTCTGGTACGCTTTGTCTCATTGCTTTTCCAGAACAAAAGCAGGAACTGCACTGCCAGGAAAACTGCCAGAACAGAAACAAACAGCACCGGATCCTCATAATAATTCCAGAAGCCATAGTATTTCTTGTCTCCCAGTTCCTGCAGATTCTGGAAATTCGTGGAAAAAGGACGAAGCAGAAGGGTTTCATAATATTCCTGCTTATTCAGGGTAAAACACCTTTTTAAAAGATCTGCCAGGGTCCTCTTCTGTTCCACTCTGGATGTTACATTTAAAAGAATGGATGCCATAGGAAGAAAAACTGCAAAGCTCATCCCAAGTCCCAACAGCATAAGCAGACAGCCGCCTGCAAATTTCCCCATCCTCTGCCGGATGGTAAGCCCATTCAGGGAGATTACCCGGAACAGAAGATACAGGCCGGTTCCCGCCAGGCACATATATGTGAAATACACACTGTAGATCCCACAAAAAAATACCATTACCGGAAACAGCTTCCATTTTTTCTCTTTTCTTAAAAATTTCTCGCAGAATAAAAGTAATAGCGGAAAATACACCGTTACCATTCCAAACTGATAATGCTGTCCCCAAACAAGAAGATAACCGCTAAGTCCATAGGCAAAGCTGAATATAAATTTGCTCTGCCTGCTAAAGGAAAATTCTGACAGGAACCAGTAAAAAACCCAGCCTGCTGCCAGGATCCTTCCGATCTGTATCCATACCAGGAAAAACAGCATGTGTGCAGGTCCAAGGATCACTCCCAGGGCATACAGCACCATCAGGGACGGGTCAAACAGATTCAGGTTAAACATACTGGTTCCAAAGCCATTGTTAAAATCCCACAGAGAAAAATTTCCTTCACGAAGATGATTGACTATGGTTGCATAATGCATGGTGTACTGCTCCAGGGTATCTCCCCCTACATCGCTGAACACCAGCAACTCATTTCCGAAAATGTAATTTCTGTAAACGATCAAGCCGCTGACAAACAATACCAGCAGGAGCAGAAGTCTTGTCTTCTGCTCCCGGCTTATTTTATTTATAAGTTTTTTCATATCATTTAAATCCTCTTCAGGGAAAAATCCTGGCTCTTTAAAGTAAGATTTGGATTGTAGTAGGGATCTCCGTCACGAAGAATCTCCGGCCATTTTTTCTCAAACACAGCCATTTCCCTGTTAAATCTGGCCACCTTTTCAGGTGTGTCCTCAAGGCCTCTTGATTTTGACTCATAATGATACAGCTCTGCATAAGGATTGTATACGATCAGATAACCGGCCTTCCGCAGTTTCAGGCAGAAATCAATATCATTAAATGCAACTGCCAGATCTTCGCTTAAACCGCCCACCTTTTCAAAGGCTTCTTTCTTTACCATCATACAGGCTGCTGTAACAGCACTGTAATCCTGGGCACAGATGATCCTATGGCAATAGCCTGTAGTCCCTCTTGGCTGCATCACAAAGCAGTGTCCTGCAATCCCGCCAAAGCCGATCACCACTCCTGCATGCTGGATGGTATCGTCCTCATAGTAAAGTCTTGCGCCTACACCACCTACATCCGAACGCATACAATAGCCAAGCAATTCTTCCAGACAATCCGGGTTAATGATCTCCGTATCATTATTCAGAAGCAGGAAATATTCTCCTCTTGCATACTTTGCCCCAAAATTATTAATCGCTGAGAAATTAAATGGACCATCCCAGTACACCACACGAGCCTTTGGATTTTCCTTTTCCAGATCTTTATAGTACTGGAAGGTAGCCGGATCTGTACTGTTGTTTTCAACAATCACATACTCATAGTTCTTATAAGTAGATTTACTGTCAATGGCATTCATACACCGTTTCAGATCATCAATATGATCTTTATTAGGAATGATGATAGAGATCAACGGATCCCTGTCCCGAAGGAATCTGGTACGGTAAAGTCCAGGAAATTCTCCAGGAAATACCTGTGCCGAAATGCCGATACGTTCATAATGAGCTTCAATGGCCCGCTTCCCGGCTTCAAAAGCATAGCCTTTGCTTTCCGGATTCTCTGCTGTAGAGTCCTCATGGCATCTCCAGTGATACAGAATCTTAGGGATATGATAAATCTCCTGGTCCTTCACTGCCTCCACACACCGGAATACAAAATCGTAGTCCTGTGCCCCGTCATAAGCACTGCGAAGCATACCAACCTGATCCAGCAGCTCACGCTTCACCACAAATAAATGGCAGATGTAGTTGACTGTACAAAGAAGATCCGGGTTATAATCCGGCTTAAAATGAGGCTGAAAAAATTTGTGCCCATCCATGGACATTTTATCTTCGTCAGAATAAAGCACCCGTATTCCCGGATGTTCATTTAACGCCTTTACACAGGAAAACAACGCATGAGGAGTCAATTCGTCATCATGGTCTGCAAAAGCAATGAAATCTCCTTGTGCAACTGCCAGCGCCTGATTGGTATTTTCAGAAATCTGCAAGGGCTTTTCACTGAAAACGACCTTGATCCTTTCATCCTGGGCTGCCAGCTCCTGCAGCAGCTTCCTGATAGGAGAATCTGCCCCGCTTCCATCAGAGATGCAAAGCTGCCAGTTAGGATATGTCTGCTCTTTTACACATTCTGCCAGTCTGCGCAGATATTTTTCCGGTGTTTTGTAAGCAGGAACCACAATAGAGATCATTGGCTGGAAATCAAATTTTGTACGCCGCTCCTTTTCCAGTTCTCCCTTTGTGGGAAGATGCCTCTCGATCCATTTAGAATAAGGGATTTCCCTGGTGGAAACAGTTTTCACCTTAGATACTGTCTTATTCCATAACGCAGCAGGGCCTTGATATTTCAAATACTTCATGCCCTTTTTCGCATATTTTTCCACCTTATTTGCCAGGATCACCGGTTTTTGCAGGTGCACTACATAAACTGATTTTTTGCCTTTACATTCAAAAACCAGATACATTACTTTACCGGAAAACCCGGTTACTTCTGCAAAAAATCCTGTTTTTCCAGGATCCTTTGCTTCCTCATAAAGCTGTTCCACATCCACCCGTGCAGTCCTTTGGATATCTGCCTGGACAGGCTTTTTGTTTTCATCAAAAATATGGACCAAAACCGGTCCGTCAGCAATGGTCCAGCCCCTTAAACGGACACAGCCTGCCTGCACCTTTTCCTCTTCCATATAATACTGTGGCTTTCCTCTTTTTTTCTCCAGATCCTTCACCGGAATGGAAAACCACAATTCCTTTTTATCTGGTGTGTCTGCATAGATCTTCAGCTTATGGTAGCCCTTCAGATCCTGTGGAAGCTGTATCGTTGCTGTGATCCGTTCTCCCCGGATCCTGTCTGGATCCTTGAAGCGCTCCATGGCGCTAACGATCTCCAGCTTCTGGATATCTGCCTTTAACTGGCTGTTATCCAGAAAAGCCAGCATTTTTCCTTCTTTGGGCCAGGTTCCCTGCAGAACATACCGTGTAGGATCCTGTAAATGGAACCGTTCTTTCGTTACCTCAAATATTTCCTTATACATTTTAAACCTCTCTTAAGGAACAGTCTCCTTCTGTCACTGATAAATTCGGGCTATAATAAGGATCTCCTTTGGCCAGCTCTTTTTCCCATTTTTTCTCAAAAAGCAGGGTTTCTTTCTTAAAGCGAAGCTGCTTCTCCGGTGTATCCTCCATGCCTCTGGACTTAGACTCGTAATGATACAGCTGTGCGTAAGGCGTAAATACTACCTTTTTCTTATGCTGTCCAAGCTTCATGCAGAAATCAATATCATTAAATGCAACTACAAACTCCGGATCAAAACCATCTACCAGCAGAAAATCCTCTTTCTTAACCAGCATACAGGCAGCTGTCACTGCGCTGTATTCCTGTACGCTTACCAATCGTCCCATATAGCCATCTGCACTGCCGGACGCCCTGCAGAAAATATGTCCTGCAATGCCTCCCAGGCCGATCACCACACCTGCATGCTGGATGGTATCATCTGGGTAAAACAGCTTTGCCCCTGCCGCGCCTACGTCCTTCTGCTGACAAAGCATCAGCATTTCCTGGATCCAGTTGGGAGTAAGCACCTCCACGTCGTTGTTCAGAAATAGGAAATATTCCCCATTCGCCAGGGCTGCTGCAAAATTATTGATAGCAGAAAAATTAAAACCTTCTTTCCATGTGAGAAGCCTTACAAAAGAATACTTTCGGGTCATTTTCTCATAATATTCAAAGGTTTCCGGATGGTTGCTGTTATTTTCCACAACCAGTACTTCAAAATTTCGGTAGGTACTTTTCTTATCAATAGAAGAAAGACACAGTTCCAGATCCTTTACATGATCTTTATTTGGTATGATAATGGAGATCAAGGGCTGTCCCTTTATCTTCACCTGGCTTCTGTACCAGCCTGGCCTCTTTGTCATCTCCACTTCTGCCTGGATCCCCATTCTTTTGTAATGTGCTTCCAGTGCTCTTTTCCCTGCTTCATAGGCATAAGCCTTGCTTGCAGGATCTGCTGCTGTAGACTCCATATGACACCTCCAATGATACAGTACCCTTGGAATGTGCACTATGTTTTCCGCCTTTTCGCAGCACCGCAAGATCAGGTCATAATCCTGTGCTCCATCATAATCTGATGAAAAAAGTCCAACCTGCTTTAACAATTCTTTCTTTACCACAAAAATGTGACAAATATAATTATTCTCCCTTAAACGGAAAAGATTGTAATCCGGCTTAAAATTTGGTTCAAAATAATGGGCACCATCCATACTGATCTTATCTTCATCAGTGTACAGTGCATCTGCCGGACGATCACCTTTTTGAATACTTTCATTGATGGCCTTTACAATATGAAAAAGTGCATCCGGTGCTACCACATCGTCATGGTCTGCAAGAAGGATATAATCTCCTTTAGCCATTTTTACTGCCGCATTAGTATTCTCTGAAATACCGCCGTTCTTTTCCAGTTTTTTATAGCAGATCCTTGGATCCCTGCCATAATGCTTATGAATATAACTGGTAAGCTCATCTCCTGTACTTCCGTCCGCCAGGCAAAGCTGCCAGTTCTTGTAGGTTTGCTTTACGATAGAATCCACCGCCTCCTTCAGATAAGGTAATGGTGTATTATAAAGAGGGATCACAATACTGATCTTAGGTTCATAAGGAAAATGGGTTTTCCGCTGGGCCATCAGCTCTTTTCTCCCGGCTTTGTGACGCATCAGCCACTGCTCATAGTCTCCGGTCACGATTCCGGCTTTTGCATCCACATATTTCAAAAATCCACGGATTCCCTTCTTTCGCAGGCATTCCAGATTCTCTTTCCGATTTTCCCAGGCCAACACCTTTTTACGCCTGCCGGCAGGTGAATTTTCCGCCTGAAGCTTTTTCAGGTCGATTTCCACTTGTTTTCGGATCTCTTCCCTGCCTGTATTCCCAATGAAAACCAACACCAGCCTGTCTCCGGCCACATCTGCCAGTTTGCCGCTGATCTGAAATCCCAGTTCTTTTTCTTTATATTCTGTGCCAAGCGCCAGACTTTCCACCACATCCGGCCTGCGTCCACGGCTCAGCTTCAAGGGTACCGGATTCCCCTTACCGTCCTGAAGCAGGATCCGGTCAGTACCTTTCTGGCAAAGTACCCAGCCCTCTGCAGCGATCATGGTACGGTACAGCACCTCCTGTCGGTCTATGTGTACCTCCATCATCTGATCCTTACAAAAATCATAAAGCTGCTGTGGATCTGTTTCCCACAAAATGGCTTTTTCTTTTCCATCTGTGACCACAAGCCTCAGCTTTTCATGCTTCTTTACAAGCGCTTCTGCATTGGGGATCCTTATTGTAAAACCGCATTGCTTTGTCCCTGATATCTCCGGATATCCGGCTTCCACATCCGGTCTGGCAAAGCGCACCGGCTCCTCCATCGGGAGCTGCTCCCCTGCCGGATCTGTAAGAAGGAAACGTAAGGGCTGGCTGTCCCTTTGAAAGGCCCACCCTTCCAGAATCAGGGATTTTTCATTCTTCTCCTGGTATTTACGGTCATCTACACTCCACACTAACTGTTCCATCCGGTTACTCCTGCTTCTTTGATGAAGCCCCTTTTCCTTCCGGCTTCAGCTTTCTGTATAACTTCCATGCCTTTGTATTTTCCATTTCATGGATCTGGGCTTCTTTTTGCTTCAGCTGAGCCTTCAGATCCTGGATCTGAGCATTTTTTTCATTTTCTTCCCGTGCAAATCTGCTCCAGAATTCCTTTACTGCTTCCTGTTCCTTTAAGGCCTCTAGCTCCAAGGTGAGGATCTCTGCTTCCCTTGGCACATTTTCCAAAATGATCTGCGGATCTCCGCCGCCAAAATAGTAGCAGTGATCACCAAGTGCAAACCCATTGGTATGGAAGGCTGCCCTTCCCAGATCTCTCCACCGGATCCTGCTGATTTTAAAACCTCCCGGCACTTCACCAGGATCAAGACGCATCCGTCTTGTGCCTGCAGGTACAGGGATATCAATACATAGCCCTCTCCTGGTCATAGGATACTTAAAAGAGTCTCTTTCCTGAAAATCCTGTCCCCTGTCGAAAAATACCTGAAGCTTTCTCTCATCTCCACAGCCCCGGATCCTGTCATAATATTCCATCACATCCAGCTTGCCTGGAGAAATCTCATCATACAGAGACAGCATAGGAATATGCTTTCCGACCATGTATTTCTGGAAATGCTGCTCCATCTTCGCATATATTTCCTGTTCTTCCCGGCTGATCCCAGCCTTTTCATAAAGGTCTCTGTTTTTCAGCACATGACGCTTTCCGTCACTTTCCAGATAATAATGAAGCATACGATACATGATAAAGTGTGCAGGCACGCAAAAATCAAAGGTCCACTCGTAATCCAGCACCCAGTCCTTGCCTTTTCCAAGAAGGATATTGGCGGGAACCAGATCAATATCTGCAAGCCTGCCGCCCTTTAAGCCTTCTGGAAGCCCAGCCTGGCCAAATACCTGTATAAACTCCGGTGATTCCTTAAAATCCTGGCTGCCGTAAAGCCGTTCTGCCTTATGAAGATAAGTAAATAAAAGGCTTTCTGCCTCATCTAACTGTCCTTCTTTTAGAAGTGTATCCAGTTTCTCTTCCAGGGAAATCCCTTCCAGATATTCTAGTTTTACCCCATATGATACTTTTTCGCAGGAGTTGACATAAAGCTTTTCTTTTTCAAAAAGTGGGGCTAAAGCCTGTCCTTTATCATAAATATTACTTACATGAGCTTCTGCTTTTGACCCAGTCGGAAGCTTTTGTACATAATGGCTACCATCTGGTTTCTGGCAGATCTGGGTAAGGATATTAAATCTTGGATCTCTTTCATTGGAATACTTGATATAGGCTGTCTCTGTTTCAAATTTATCCTGCCCGATCACTACCAGGAAGGAATTAGCAAACTGAGGATACAGATCATTATCCAAAATGGAATCATACACTGCTGATTCCTGAAAAAGTTCCATACGCAGCCTGTCAAAATTATATTCTGTACGATTCAGTTCCCCACGCCTTGGCAGTCTTCTGTCTGAATAAATGGTCATAGGGAATTTATAATCCGGGAATGGATAATACCAGGTACTTTCAAAGCCGCCTGCTTCCCGGAAGATCTTTTTCAGTTCTTTTACAGTAAAGGTCTTTACGCCCTTTGTGGATGGATACCCCTGGATTCCTTCAAATAAAGTACCAAAATGGTCTTCTGTACATCCAGCCCAGTACTTCAAACCAAAACGGTTCTCAATGGCGATCACGATCTTCCCGTCTGGCTTCAGATGCTTTCGGATAATCTTCAGGAAATCCACATAAGGATCCTGGCTCTGGATATAGGCCTCTCCATATTCAAATACACCGATCAAAGTAATATAATCGTATTTCTCTGTCAGTTTCTTCTCCACATCCTGAAAATTTCCCACAAGAATCTTCAGCTTCTCACTGTCTCTGTGTCTCCACGCATTGATCTCACTGCGCTTCATGGACAGATCGATACAAGTCACTTCACCTGCTCCGCCAAGAAGGGCACCTGTAACAGCACCGCATCCGGAACCGATCTCCAGCACCTTTTCCTTGCCTGTAAAAGGCATCCAGCTAAGGATATTCTCTCTGATATGTGAAAAATGATAGAGAATGGGCCAGCTTTTCTTTTCCCCGATCACCTTATTAAATCTGTCTGGGCTTACATTTCTGGCGATCTCCAGCATTTCATCCTCAATAGCACCATCTGTATATAAATCCCTGCCCTGATAGCAGGTATCATCCAGGATCACATTACCGATCTTCCTCATATATCATCCTCCTGAACCGTTACAGTCGAATTCATATCAAAAAAGCCTACCGTATTCTTGGCAGAAATAACGGTAATATTGCACGCATCATACAATCTGTGGAACACCTTAAATTCCCCGTCCTTATAGCCGGTACAGCCAAAGGACAGAAGATATTCCCCACCCTGCAGATCCATTTTCTGTGTAAAGGTAACTGTGTAGCATCCTCCAGGAGCAGGTTCCGGCACTTCTGCTTTCTCAAAAAGGGTGTTGGTGCCTGTCAGCTCTGTTCCCCTAATATTCTTAAAGGTATAAGCCATGATCGGCTCCTGGATCTGCTCATTAAATCGAACCTTCATAAGGATCTGGAAGGTGCTACCCTTTTCTATGGTATTGGTGAACATCCCCTTGTCATCCTTAATTGCAAAATCCACGATCTCCGCCTGCTTGTCCCCATACTCCAAAGTATTAGGATTTGGCAGAAAATGTTCATGGCTGATGGACGCTACGGCTGCTTTTGCAAGGCCCTCGCCCCCATCTGTTTTTTGTTTCACAGGCTCCTGTCCTACCAGCAGCTGCTTGTACAGATCCACCATTTCCTTTGGTGAGCCTTCATCCAGCTTAACACCTTTGTTAAGAAGGATCACACGGTCACAATATTTGGACACGCTGCTTAAGTCATGGGTAACAAAAAGAATGGTTTTTCCCTGTTTCTTAAACTCTTCAAATTTATGATAGCATTTTGCCTGGAAAAATACATCACCAACAGACAGTGCCTCATCTACAATCAGGATCTCAGGATCGATATTGATGGCAACTGCAAAGGCAAGACGTACAAACATACCGCTGGAATAGGTTTTCACCGGCTGATGGATATAATCTCCGATATCTGCAAAAGCAAGGATATCATCCAGCTTTGCGTCGATCTCTTCCTCAGAAAAGCCGATCATGGTACCGTTCAGATACACATTCTCAAGCCCGGAATATTCCATATTAAAACCGGCTCCCAGCTCCAGAAGGGCAGAAATACGTCCATTGACCTTCACTTCCCCTGTGGTAGGTGCCAGCACTCCTGTGATGATCTTAAGGATCGTGGACTTCCCGGAACCGTTCACTCCGATGATCCCTACACATTCTCCTTCGTGAATATTAAAGTTCACATCATGAAGGGCATAATGCTCCCTGTATTTTTTCTTTCTGGACAGGCCAAGAGACTCTTTCAGACGGTCAGAGGGCTTGTCATACAGCTTATACATTTTTGATAAATGCTGGACTGAAATCACATTTTTATCACTCAAAACAGGTTGATTCCTTTCTATAGTACGTCTGCGAAATGGATCCGCAGTCTTTTAAATACCCAGTTTCCGAAGCAGAAACAAACCAGGGTAAAGAGCCAGAAATATAAGGTCCATAATGGTCTTTCAAAAAACCACCGTTTTACAACAAATGCATCCCTGTAACCGGAAACAATATAGTACATAGGGTTCAGCTGAAGGATCTTCTGGATCAGCGGATGGTCCTTCAAAGCTGTATCTGCCACCCACATAATGGGTGTAAGCCATACGCCTACCTGCAGGCCGATGTTGATGATCTGGGTCAGGTCACGGAAAAATACCACCACTGCACAGCTAATGTAAACCAGGCTTAAGGACAATATAAATACACAAATACTGTAATACAGGATCTGCAGATAATACCAGTCCGGCAATCTTCCATAGAAGGCATACAAAATAATTGTAAAGACCACGAAAAAGCCGTGTACAAACAGTGCGGAAATGATCTTCACAACAGGAAGCACACTGATGTTAAAAACGACTTTTTTTACAAGGTAATTATATTCAAGAAGAGCGTTGGTCCCGCCTACTAGGGCATCCTGGAAAAAGAACCAGGGAACGATCCCAGCTACCAGATACAGTACAAAAGGAATCCCGATCCCATCTGTATTCTGACGGAAGCCAACAGAAAATACAAACCAGTACACCATAATGGTAACAATGGGCTGCACAAATGCCCAGAAGGTTCCAAAATAGGAACCTGCGTATCTGGTTTTAAAATCATTTTTAGCCAGTTTCATAACCAGCCGGCGGTTTTTGTATACATCCGCCGGCAGGGAAAATATCGTCTTAAGCATTCATTCTCTCCTATCTATGGAACTCCTTAAAGCTCCCCCATTTCTGGTCTTTGTCAGAGAAAGTAAGCTCCATCCCTTCAGGGATCGGCCATTCTACTCCAATATCCGGATCATTCCAGATCAGGCCGCCTTCGTCTCCCGGATGATAGAAGTCAGAACATTTGTAGGTGAACTCTGCACTTTCGGAAAGTACCAGAAATCCATGAGCAAATCCCTTTGGAATAAAGAACTGTTTTTTATTTTCTGCTGAAAGCACAACACCAAACCATTTGCCGTAGGTTTTGGAGCCTTCTCGTAAATCTACTGCCACATCAAACACTTCACCGTTTACCACACGAACCAGCTTATCCTGAGGATAATTGATCTGGAAATGAAGACCTCTTAATACTCCGTAGTGGGAACTGGACTGATTGTCCTGCACAAACTCCACAGCAATCCCTGCTTCCTTGAAATCATTGTAATTGTAGGTTTCCATAAAATAACCACGGGCATCTCCAAAAACAGTTGGCTCGATTACCTTCAATCCTTCAATATCTCCACATGGTGTCACTTTGATCTTTCCCATTTTGATTTCCTTTCTGCCTTTTTTGGCTTTCCATTTTCTATATTTTGGTCACAAATCCAACTTGCTTAATACTCCTTAAAGGACTTCAACTGCTCTGTAACATACTCCACATCCTTCATGTCCAAGTTGTAGAACATAGGCAGCCTTAACAGTTTCTCGCTTTCCTTTGTAGTATATCGGTCCTCTCCTGCAAAACGGCCAAACTTCTTTCCTGCCGGTGCTGTATGCAGAGGAATATAATGAAATACACTGCAGATACCTTTTTCCCGAAGATAATGGATCAGCTTAGTACGAACTTCCATATCCCGCACTTTCAAATAATACATATGAGCATTATGGATACATCCTTCCGGTATCACAGGCCGTGTGATCTTGCCTTCTTTCTCAAGAGCTTCCAGCTCTCGATGATAATAATTCCAAATTTCCATCCTTTTATCCTGGATCTGGTCACAAACCTCCAGCTGTGCGTAAAGATAGGCTGCATTCAGTTCACTTGGAAGATAGGAGGAACCATAATCCATCCACCGGTATTTGTCCACCTGGCCTCTGAAAAACTTACTTCTGTCAGTTCCCTTTTCCCTGAGGATCTCTGCTTTTTCCTGATACTCGTCTTTATCAAATAAAATAGCGCCGCCCTCTCCCATGGTATAATTCTTTGTTTCATGGAAGCTATAGCAGCCAAAATCACCAATAGTTCCCAGTGCCTTGCCCTTATAATAGGCATTTACGCCCTGGGCAGCATCCTCTACTACCTTCAGTCCATATTTGTGTGCGATCTGAAGAATCTTATCCATCTCACAGGACACTCCTGCATAATGAACCACTACGATTGCCTTGGTCTTCTCTGTGATGGCCGGCTCGATCAAATCCTCATCAATGTTCATGGTATCCGGACGGATATCCACAAATACGATCCTGGCGCCACGAAGTACAAAAGCATCTGCTGTAGACACAAAGGTATATGCAGGCATGATCACCTCATCCCCGGGCTGTATATCGGACAGATAAGCAGCCATCTCCAGTGCATGGGTACAGGAAGTGGTAAGCATTACATGTGCTGTATGAAACCTTTCCTCCATCCATCTGGAGCACCGTTTGGTATATTCCCCGTCACCGCACAGCATGCCTCTTTGTACAGCATCCTGAATATATTCCATTTCTTTGCCTGTATAGGCAGGCCTGTTAAAATCAATCATCAGCTTTTCCATGTCCTTTTTTCTGTATAATTTCTGCCGGTTCCTGAGCATCTGACTTCTGAACACTTATCTTCTGAGCATCTACCTTCTGAACATTTACTGTTTCCCGTATTACATACTGAGGAGTTTTATTCTGGTTCAGAATCATCTTGCCGATATATTCTCCCATAACTCCAAGCATCAGAAATGTAATACCGAAGAAGATCAGCATGGCACACATCAGGGAAGACCAGCCCATAGCCACATCAGGATTGGACAGCTTCTGGATCAGCACAGCCACTGCCAGTATAAATCCGGTAAGGGAAAACAGAACTCCCATCACCTCTGCAGCCCGAAGAGGGATCACTGTATAATTCAGAAAAGACATAAACAAGCGGAACGCCTTTTTAAAATTATAATTGGAGCTTCCTTCTTCTCTTGAAAAATGCTGGATCTCAATATTGGCAATATTGGAAGTAGTTCGATAAAACAGGATCTGCAGGTAAAGATTGTAACCTTCATACTTCACGATCTCATCCCGCACATACCTGCGGCAGCACCAGTAATTGCTAGCCTCCAGTCCCTTAGGCCGTTCTACCATATGCCATACAATAAATGAAGCAATCTTGCTGGTCAGATTCTTCATGAAACTGAATTTTCTTTTCTTATATATTCCAAAGACTACATCATAGCCCTCTTCCATCGCCTTAATAAAGGCAGGGATCTGCGACGGGTGGGTCTGCATATCATCATCCATTCCCATGATATAATCCCCTTTTGCCTCATGAAGTCCTGCCATGATGGCATTATGCTGACCAAAATTCTTGGCCAGATTAATTCCCTTTACATTCGGATATTTGATGCCCAGCCTGCGGATAGCTTCAAAGGTATCATCCGGGGAACAATCATTCACCAGGATAAATTCACAGTCCAGTCCGGGGATCGTCCGAATCACCTCCATGCTCATCTCCACCACCTTCTCAATGGTATGGGCAGATCTGTAGCAGGGGATCACAATTGATAAAAGCATTTTTTCTCCTTTTATAATGAGAATACCAGGATCCCCACAAGGATCACCAGCAGTCCCAGAAGTTTTCTCTTGGTAAACCGTTCCTTCAACACCAGATATCCCATCAGGGACACAAATATATAGCTGCTGGACTCAATCACAGGCGACAGAGAAAGGGGTACTTTCTTTAATGCCACCATTGTAAGAAGTGTTGACAGGAACAAAAGTCCGTATCCTGTGATCACATAAGGATTCAGATATTCGTGAAGTCTGTCCCTGTATGTCTTATTGGCAGATATCTTCAGCAATATCTGGGAAAGGGATGCCACAAATACGGATACGATCAGAATACATATATAAATCTGCAGTTCATTCATCAGCAGTCACCACCAGGTAAATTCCTCCAAAAATGATCAGTGCCCCAAGGATCATATTCCAGGTGATCTTCTCACCAAAAATAAAGGTACCCCAGATCATCCCCCAGATCAAGCTTACCGGCTTATTAGCATAAGCCACCGTCAATGGCAGATGCTTCAGGATCTGCTGCCAGATCAGGGCATACAAAACCATGATCAGAAGAACGCCTCCATACCATAAAGCAAAGCCGATCAAACTTTTCTGATTGGCTGCCATTTTGGAACATACACCGCTTAAAGAACTCATCAGAAGGCTTACATGCAGAACCAGAAAAAGTCCTGCTGTCTTTTGCTTTCCATTCTCTTTCATGCTATTTTCCCATAATTATTCCATAAATTCAATGTGTATTTTTGATAAAACTTCCTGAAGTCTCTTTCTGCATTCTGTAAGTGTGCTGCCCTTCAGGATCACCTGCCCCAGCCTGTCCCTGCCATTACGATATCTGTGTATCTCTTCTCCAGGGCAAATGTTGAAAGAAAGATCCAGGATATCCCCAGATGGTGCATTGTCATTCCTGATCTCTTTTACGATCCCATCACGTAAAGATAACAGAGTATGTGACAAAACAGCAGGATGTTCTCCATCCAGATGGAACATCTCTTCAACCCCAAGATCCAGAGCCAGCCTTACAATGGCTTCATAATAGTTGATACCAAAAAACTCTCCTACAATCTCCGGCAGACAAGTAGCTCCTGCCCTGGCAGTGATCTCAACCACATAAACCCTGCCATCCTTCCAGATCAGGTCACAGTTCACAGGACAATTATCAAGTCCCAGGGCTTTTACTGCTTTGCCCACCTGCTCCCTGGCCTGCGCGCCAAGAGCTTCCTCTTCATCAAAAGGCACAGAATGTCCTACCGGTGTAGGCACTGCGCTGATGAAAGCTTCTGTATTATCCAGAAGGCAATACAAAAACTTTCCGTCCTTCAGCATAGCTTCTGCCCCAAATAAAGTGCCTTCTATAAATTCTTCTACAAGGCAGTAATCCTTCCCTGTAGCTTCCATAGTAAGCCTGTAATTGGCTCTTGCTTCTTCTTTTGTATTGCTGCGGAAAATCCCTCTGCTCCCCATCAGGTCTACTGCCTTCAGGATCACAGGAAAGGTAAGCTGGGAAAGGGCGGCTTCCAGTTCTTCCTCAGATCTTACACGGATATGCCGTGCTGTCTGTACCCCTGCCTTTACAAAGGCTTCTTTCATTTTCCATTTATCAGAGGCTGTCTGTGCAGGAATGGCTTTTGGCCCGGTAAGCCCCATAGCTTCACACACAGTCCCTATAGCCGGTACTCCTGTATCAAGACAACAGGTGGTGATCCCCTGGATCTGTGTGCGTCTTGCCTCTGCCAGCACTGCCTGTGGATCTGATATGTCTGTATAGGAACATTCGTCTGCTTCTGCAAAACCTGGCCAGCTGCCTGGTGTGCTGCAGACAATGGTATAAATCCCCAGCCTTTTCGCCGCCTGGATCAGTGGCATCTGAGAGTAACTGGCTCCCAGGATCATCAGTTTCTTCATGGAATCCCTACCTCTTCTTAAAAATCAGGGCATGAACCGCCCGGTTATCGCTGTATCATATCATAGCGTTTTTGTCCGATACTGTCAACTGACGGAGCCCAGGATTTTGCGCGCCTGCTCCAGAGAATCGGTCTGCACAATATAATACCCATATCTGGAGCCACTGTCTGTAATAGGATGGGAGCCAGGCTGACTGTCCAGCACAAACTCCCGGATGATCTCAGGGCACGTTTCTTTTAATTGGTAATAAGCCTGAAGATCTTTTTCATCCATGATAAAACGAATGGCTGCATACATTCCTTCCTGCTTCCGGGCAAATTTGGGCGCATTCCCTAATGCTATGTCCACCACCATTCCTACAAAATCCTGTCCTGTGGACAAAGGCACCAGATGTGAGCCGATACAGTCCCCGCCCATTCTGGATCCGATCTCAATAATGTGGATATCACCCTTTTCATCAATACGGAATTCGCTGTGACCGGCGCCATTTTTCACCTGCAGGGCATCCAAAGCTGCAAAAATCATTTTCTTTGCTTTTTCTTCTGTTTCAGTATGAAGAGGTGCAGGCTGTAAATGACCTGTTTCAATAAAATGAGGAGTTCCTGTGGTATATTTCTTTGTAATAGCCAGACAATGATGCTGTCCTGCAAAGCTTATGGTTTCCATGCTATATTCATCCCCGGAAAGATAGCCTTCCACAATGGCTTTCTTTTCAAAGGACTGACTGACTGCGGCAGTGATAGCTGCCTTCAGCTCCCTTGGGTTATTTACCTTTGTGATGGCCCTGCTCCCGGAACGGTCTGTAGGCTTTACGATCACCGGATATTCCGGTATCTGTACCTTGTCCTCTTCTTCCACGATGGTAAAAAAAGGTACAGGGATCCCAGCCAGAAGAAAGGCCTTCCGCATGGCATACTTATTGGTAGAGTTTTTGATACACTCTTCCGAATTGCCTGGAAGTCCCAGCCTTTCAGCCAGATACTGTACCGTTATATTTGCCAGGTCAGAGCCAATAGTCGCTACTCCATCCGGCTGGATCTGTTTACAGATCTCCAGTATTTTTTCTTTTTCAGTAATACTGATCTCATAAAAGTAATCTGCATCTGCCGCACCTGTAGCGCCTTCTCTCCATGCAAAGACATGGGTCTGATAACCCATGTCCTTGGCTTTTCTTATGAGCGGGCGCTGAAAATCATTTGCTCCGATGATCACAATTTTCTTCATAGTCCCTGTTTATCCTTATTTGCGTATGTTTTCCTTAGCTTTTTGTTTACAGGCTGTATTGACCTGTTTCTCTTTATTTCCGCTTATATCGTCTCACATAGACACCGTTTTTATCAAACACGTAGATCATTCCGCTGGCTGTCCGGATTCTTGTATGCTTTGCACATAAACCTGCTTTGTCACCAGAAGGATAGAAATAATATTTCTTACCGTTTAATCTCAGCCATCCCTTCTTTGCCTGTCCGTTCTTCTGGAAATAATAGGTATTATATACTCCATTTTCCCGGATGGTCTTAAATCCTCCGTTAAATCTTACACCATTATTTCCGAAATAGAAGATCCTTCCATTTCTTACCAGCTTTTTATTCCTGTACATGATCCTGGTGTCCAGATCAAAGAAATAATATTTTCCTTTGATCCTCTGGCTGCCCTTTAATGCAATGCCCCTGCTGCCAATATAATATTTGTTGCCGCTTTTTGTTACCCAGCGGTTGGCAGTACGTACACCATTTTTGTCCACATAATACACTACACCATTTACTTTTACAAGGCTGTTCACGTACATATTACCGGATACTGGATGGAAGTAATAGTATTTACCATTAATCTGCTTCCAGCCCTTTACACGCTCATCATTGATGTAATAACACTGTCTGCCATTTTCTGTATACCAGCCATTTTTTACAGATATATCAGCTGTAGATGCTTCTGTTGCAGGGGTATATCCTTCCCTTGCTGACCATCTGGGCGTCACACGTGTAGTATAATCTACAAAGCCATAATTCAGGTCCACATTATTTTCTTTAGGAATACCTGCTACCAGCCCTTTGGTAGTACGCATGTAAGAGCCTTCTCCAAGATTCCCGGCTGTACACTGCCAGATCCCATAATTGTATACACTTCTGTCCGGTGCAGGATTCTTATCACTGTAGCTTGCGATCCATACGTCAAGTCCGGACAGCATACTCATATTTACCTTTTCTTTATACCAGTGGGTATTCATATAAACCATTGGTGTATATCCGGCAGCCTTCACTTCATTGCAGAAGGCAAGTGTCATTCTTGCGATCTGGTTCTTAGATAAAGATTCCATTTTGGAATATTCAATATCATATACAACCGGATAGGAAACCTTGTAACCGTTCATCTTACTGATGGCCAACTGTGCTTCCTTTAAAGCTGCAGTGGTAGTGGTGGCTTTGCTGTATACGTAAGTTCCAACCGGAAGATCTGCTTCATTCGCAGAACTCATATTATAATCATAATACTTATCCATATAATCTGTACCAGAGGAAATGCGGATAAAAGCAAAATCAATGTCTGAATTTTTCACTTTCTGCCAGTTGATCTTCCCCTGCCATTCTGATACATCGATACCTCTTGTTACCACTCCGGGAATCTCTGCGCCGCTGCCATTGTAACACACACCGTTGATCCGTCTCCATGCACGTTTGTCCACAGCAGAAGAGCTGGAAGCTCCTACCTGTGGAACCTCTTCTCCTTCTGCTACGTTCTGCCGCAGTAATGCCGGATTCACACTTTCTGCTTTTACATCCTTCGTTCCAGAAATCCCTGCTGTTCCTAATGCCATTGCAAGCATCCCGCAGGTCAGCCATTTTTTCCAGTTTTTCATTTATACCTTCCAAATCCTTTCTTAACAAAACTCCTCACAGTTCGGCACCTTCCCAGTTACGTTCCAAAATATTCTCTACATGTGTGCCAAACCTTATCAAAATTATTACATTTTTGTTACCTGTTTATTATACATAGGAATCCCCTTAATTTCAACAAGATTTTCCGCACCGTTCTAAACTATCACACCCAATTACCACAAGAAACAGTACAGAAAACAAACATAGGCAAAATAGTATCACTGGTTGCATTGTAAAAAAGGAGATGCTGCCGCAGCAACATCTCCCATTGTAATTTATTTTGTAATAGAAGGATCTGTAGGATCAAAAGTGTATGGAGCACGCAGAGCTACCAGCGGATTGCGTCCCAACGGTCCCTTGAATACTTCTTCGCTCCTGGCTGTGCCATCAAAAATAGTAATCGCAGATCCATTGCAGTTCTCATAAACCCACTTGGCATCTGCTACACATACACGGATACATCCATGGGAAGCAGGCTCTCCAAGCATATTGTAAAATCCTGCCGGAAGTGCATATACATCCGGGCTGCCTCCTGGTACGGAATGCACAAGAACATTGCCAGTTACATGTGTCCCATACTGTCCCCAGGAATTACCCATCAACGGCTGCCATCTGGCGCTGCGGCTAAGCCTGAATGTACCTACCGGGGTAGGTGTGGATGGTAGTCCAACAGAAACGCGGATACTCTTTACTGGAATGGTGCGATTGGAATTATATACAGTCATAACCCCATTCACACGGTCTACTGTAACAGAATATGGTCCAGCCACCCGATCAGTCACATCATTGATCCTGTAACCGTCTGCATCAAAGTAATAACGCAGACCATCGATCACACAGGATGTATTCTTCACAAAGCCTTTCTTAGATGGGTCAATATACCGAACCAGATTCTTTGAATCATTTTCAATCACCCATCCTGTTGTAAATCTTCCTGTATTGTCCAGATATCCGTATGTACTTCCTTTTTTGATAAATGTATTGCGAACTGCTTTGTAATTCTTGAAGTAATAGGAATTGCCCTTCACCTTCTGCCAGCCGCTCTTACGAAGTACACCAGTCTTATATGCATAATACCAGTTGGTACCGTCTGTTGCCAGACGCCCCTTAGCCATCTTGCCATTCCTTTTGGATGAGGTACTTGGTGTAAAGAAGTATGTCTTCTTCCCAACCTTATACATGCCGCCGGCAAGCTTTCCGTTTTCTCTGAAATAGTAACCGGACTTCAGCAGCTTGTTCTTATAATGGTTTCCATTCTTTGTAAAATAGAACCATCCATAAAATTTACCATTTACAGTTACCTTCTGCCAGCCAGTCTTTTTGACGATCTTGCCAGGTGTTTTACCGAAATAATACATCCGGTTCCCTGCACCTGTACAGCGATGCCAGCACTTCTTCCATGTTGCACGGCTGCCATACTTGCCCACATAATACTTGCTGCCTTTATAGGTGACGATCTTATTGATATAGATCTGCCCCTGGGCATCCGTCAGATAATACTTGCCATTCTCAGCCTTCTTCATGGCATTTTTAAGGATATAGCCATTCTTATCCAGAAGATAAGATCTGTCTCCTTTTACAGCAGGATCCAGTTTGGTAACAATAGTTCCATGCTCATATAGCTTACCCAGATCGGCCACATTGTCTCTGCCCGTATTAAAAAACTGCCACTTCTCACCTTGATCTGTCTGCCGGCAAAGCCATCCGCCATAGAACATCCTGCCTGCAATACCATAAGCATCTTTTTCTTCCTGGAAATAATAGGTGGAAGTCACACCGTTCACAGTAAGCTGGATCATACCTGTACGTGGAACTCCATGCTCATCCAGGCAGTAATAATTTCCATCGATCAGATAATATCCTGTGTATTTTCCCTGCGCCTGGTATTCCTGATCCAATTGAGACAGAGCCACCTGATTCCCTGATGGGTCGTAGTAGGAAAAAGCACCTGATGCCTGATCCCAACGCCAGCTTCCGGCAGTATTACCTGCTTCCTGTGCTGAAAGATCCTCACCAGCAAAAACATTCCCATCATTAAACAGACTTTCCTGGCTGTCTGCATCCAGTCCGGACGCATCAGCGGACGGCTCCTCCTGTACAGTGCCCTCCTGCACATCTGCTCCCGTCAGTTCATCCTGGCCAATATCAGTAATCTCTGTAGTAGTCTCCGTTTCAGTCTCTGTTTCAGTCCCTGTCACAATTTCTGACTCAGTTCCTGTTTCACCTGCCTCCTTTGATGGTACAGCAGTTAAATCCTCAACCCCCTCATCTGACCCTTCTGCAGCAGTCTCTGTAAAAGAATCCACTTCCATAGCATAAGCAGACGGCGCAGCTGTCATACACATAGCTGCACACAAAAGCATAGATACAATTCTTTTTTTCACTTAAGATCTCCTTATTCCCCTAATCCGCCTTCAATTGCCTTTACCAATGCTTCCAGTGCTTCCTTTTCATCTGCACCTTCGCACACCAGTTCAATCTCATCTCCGCACTTCACACATGCCCCAAGCACGCTCAGTACGCTTTTGGCGTTTGCAGTTCCCCCACTGAATGTAAATGTAATCAATGATTTGAATTTGATTGCCTCCTTACACAGGATTCCTGCCGGACGCAGATGCAGTCCTGATGGATTGTTCACAATTACTTTCTGACTTACCATTTTATCACCCCTTATCCATTATTATCTTCCACATTGGAGATCTCGGAGATCGTCACATCTGTGGTCACATCCTCAAGAAGCTCATAGCCCTTTGGCAGCTTCACTGTCACAGGCACTTCATAGCTACCTTCCGTCTTTCCATCCAGATCAATGGATGCCTTAATATCCGAAACATCAAACTCATCAATATCCCCGTCTACAGCCTTTACCTTCACACTGATACTATCTGTGTCAAAAGCGAACTGCAGATCAGAAGGTTTGTTATCCACTTCGATCTCATTAGCAGGAAGACTGAATGTACGACTGCCAACAGGCAGGATAGATACCCGCACCAGCACATCCTCGCTGGCTCCACTTGTAAGCTTGGTATCCTCAGGAAGCACATCCTTCAGGCTTACCTTCTTTTCCATATCACCCTTCTCACCGGAGATATCTACACCATCTCCTGAGATCCACAATGTATTATCTTCCAGTCTCAGCTTCTCTAATGCCTCATCCGTACCTGCAATGCTGATGGTGTCAGGCACTGTAGTCACACTGTCTACCTGATAACCATCTGCCGCTTCTCCTGTATAACCGGCACGCAGCTTCACACCTGTACGGATCTTCCAAAACTTGGTGGTAACTGTTACCTTAGGATTGTCAATGGTCAGATATGCCATCTTGCCGTCAGTAAGACTGTCCTGGTTCTTATCAATAATCTGAAGATTAACATCTTCTGTCACATCTTTTGTTTTGCCGTCCACATTCACGGTAGCATTTACTTTATCAATTTTATTGATCAGCGACTTTGGTCCTGTGATCCTTACTTTTTCCGGGCTTGCAGTCTGAGCACCTACCTCATAGCCTTTCCCCGGTGTACTGGTGCCATAATTAGCATTCACCAAGAAATCCTGGGAGGCTTTTTCTTCCAGACGCACCTCCAGATACTGAGGTGTCACTTTTATGTTATCAGCAGAAACACTACTGCAGCTTGCTGTAATAGGAACCATCACCGGCTTTGTATCAAGATTCCCTGCCTGCTGCAGGTCAGCTACTACAGATATATCAGAAGCCGTCAGACGTGCAAGGGTCTTGCGCTCTGCAGTCACAGAAACCCTTACAGGATCCGGATTGTCATCCTGCATAACCATCTTATTGTCACTGTCCACGTATGCCTTATTGATCACTTCCACGTTCTCCCCTGGAATAATGATCGTCCTGGTCTTAATAGGATTATCCACATTGACAACCAAAAGCCATACCAGGATCCCCACCAGGATGGACATGATTTTCAATGGAATATTTGCTGTAAGCTTCCTATTATTGTTCATGTTTCGCCCTCCCCTTCAGCAGATGGCGTAATTTACCGTTATCAACAACCTTTTTATTCTGTGCTTTAACAAGTGCTTCCCGAAGCTGGGCACTGGTCAGCCCTCTGGAAAGCTTCCCCCCCTTCGCAACAGATACCTGTCCTGTCTCCTCTGACACGATAATCGTCAGAGAATCACTGACTTCACTGATCCCTACACCTGCTCTGTGGCGGGTTCCCAACTGTTTGCTCAGTTCCATATTATCAGAAAGAGGCAGATAGCATGTCGCAGCTACGATACGATTGCCTCTTACAAGAACCGCTCCGTCATGAAGAGGCGTATTATGCTCAAAAATATTGATCAGAAGCTGGCTGGTAAGCACTGCATCTACATTAATACCAGTCCGCTCATATTCTGTAAGACGGATATTCTGCTCGATCACGATCAAAGCACCGGTCTTGACTTCTCCCATATCAAAGCAGGCCTTGACCAGTTCATTTACAGTCTTGTCTGTAAAACGCTCCTGTACTTCCTTGCTTGTATCAAACAATGGGATCGCAGACATGATCTTTTTCTGTCCAAGCTGTTCCAGCACTTTACGAAGCTCTGGCTGAAAAATAATGATCACTGCAGTAATCAGCACAGTAGACAAATTCTTTACGATCCAGAGAATGGTGCTCATCTGGAAAACATATGCAATAAAAATAAACCCAAGAACTATCAGGATACCCTTCAGCAGTGTATATGCACGGGTGAATTTGATCCAAACCATGAACTGATATACAAAGAATGATATCAGGGCAATTTCGATCACATCAGTGATTCCAACCTGCGGTAATGCCAGCTTAGGAAGATACCTGGCAAGCATAACTGCAATATCCTGCATAACGGTCTCCTCTCATTTATTGTAATCAGCGCTGCTTTGGCGCCGGTTTGGTTTACAGTTACAGGTAATAACAATTCAGCATCCTTGTAATCACCGACTGCTGAATTGTTATTACAGATCTTTCAAAGACTCTTCCAGTTTCTTCTCAAAGTCAATTTCATCCATATCGTCTTCCTTTGAAACCGGCTTTGCCTTTCTTGGCGTAGGTGCAGGCGCTGTCCTTCGTTTCTTTGGTTTGTCACTTACAGCCTGCGTAGGCTCTGTGAAAGATACCGCTTTCTTTTCTTCGGAACGTCTCTCTTCCCTTATAGGCTCTCCGTTGATCTTCTTGATGCTTCTTTCGGAAGTAGATACAGACGCCTTGGGAACAGCCTTTACATAGTAAAAATATTCATCATCCTCATATTCCAGTCTCTCTGTACGGCTGTAATCCCCTCCAAATACAAAGAATTCCAGAATAATGGCAAATACCACTGACAAAACTGCACAGGTGATCAGTGCCGGCATGGAAACAGTTGCGTTCAGGAAAAGACTTCCTCCCAGCATCACAAGCACATAAGTCACACCGCCTGCAACAATAGCGATCCTCCATGCATAATCAAAAGCACGGGTACGAATCAGATAAACAACAAGGACCACAAGAACAAAAGCAACTACTGTGATCCACATACCCCAATTCTGTGCAAGCCCGTCTGCAAGAAGCTGCAGCTTGTCTGCCACTTCCAGGTCTGTGTTCATCAGTGATGCAGACTGTCTTTTGATAAATCGGATAAAATAAAACAATACCACACTGCATCCTGCCGGAATAGCGGATACTGCATTGCCCATAAGGCCGCTGCCAATAGGCAGGATCGCCGGAACATTAAACATAAAGGTGATCGGTGTAAAAGCCATCACAGTATTCTGTCCGCCGCTGAATCTAAGGAAAAAGATCACCATTACCAGAATCAGTACCAGCATAAACCCTGCAGTCTCCAGGCTCAAGGCATAGCCGTGAAGGATCATCAGGATAAATCCTGCATATACTGTCACAACAGATGGCAGTATAGAACAGATCAGAGCCAGGATCAGCACAACAAACATACTGTTCAGCTGACTCATATATCCCATATTTTCATTGATCCAGGTAAAATACAGCATGGCAAGAACAAATTTGAATACAGGAAGAAGATAAAGTTCATATTGCCCATACAGGTTTTTAATTTTCTGTTTTAATTCAAGTAGTGCTGTCATCTTTTACGTCCTCCTGTGATTTCCCGTCCGGAATTCTTTTTCTCTTCACGACCGTAGATCCTCTCCAGTTTGGTCAGTTCTTCATAATACTTCTTAACACTTTTCTTGGCACAGTGATATTTCACAGTATATGCAATATAAGTAAGAACCGAATAACTGATCAGCACCACAGCATAACCGCCAACCACTTTCATGCCCAGACTGACCAGATCCATCTGATTAATATTATTCATAAGATATTCTGAATAATATACAGCTACTGCTGCAAGAACCAAGGCATATCCGATAGTAACCAGAAAAAAATTTTTAATTAATGCAAGCCCGATATAATCGCTGCGGTAATATCTGCTGACAGGCAGATACTTCTTCCCGCCCCGCTTTTCATACATTGCAAGCCTGTTCATTATCTTGACTTTCTCTTCGTTGATCATAAATGACTCCTTGCTTTTGATACTATAAACGCATTTTAACCATATAGATTAATTGTATCATATATCCTATGCTGTGAAAAGCATTTTTTGCCATGAATCAATGGATTCCACTGCACAGAGTGAGAAAAAACACTGCCTCTGCCCCGCTTTTTTTCAGGCATCCGGCGATCTCATCCATGGTACTGCCTGTAGTATACACATCATCAATGATCAAAATACGCATTCCGTCAATTCTTCTGGTAATTTCAAAAGCACCTTTCAGATTACGGCGACGTCCTGCTGCATCCTGCTCCTTCTGAGCATCTGTATGTCTGATCTTTTGTACAAGCCCGGTATCCAAAGGAAGCTTCATCCACGCAGCAACGATCCCTGCCAGATCCACTGCCTGATTAAATCCCCTCTGCCGCAGCTTTGCGGCAGTCATAGGGACAGGTACGATCAGATCCGGTGACCATCTGCGAATGGAATCCTCACCATAGACACACATGGCTCTTCCGAAAAATCGTCCATACTCTCTGCATCCGCTGTACTTATACTTCATCATGGAAGCCTTCATCCTGTCATCGTAAAGAAAAATCCCTTTTCCCGCTGTAAATGCGCCCGGATGAGATCTACAGTCTGCACAGTATTCTTCTCCCTCTTTGATCGGTTTCCCACAGTGATAACATCTTGGGCCGGTAATAGGATGAAGATCCTTTTCACATTCCGGACAAATCAGCTGCCTTTGTTCCTTCATTACCTGATGGCACAAAGGACATCGTCTGGGATAAAGAAGATTCAGCAAGTTCCCGGATACGCATGTCCAGAGAGCTGTAACGCTTCTGCTGCTTTTCATTGCGGATCATCTCCCCAAAAGTTTCTTCACTTCCCACTACAGTTACACATTTCCTTGCCCTGGTAACAGCTGTATACAAAAGATTACGGTTCAGAAGCATCCTTGGTCCTGACAGGATCGGAAGGATCACTGCCGGATATTCTGACCCCTGGGACTTATGGATGGTAATGGCATAAGCCAGTTCCAGTTCCTCCAGCTGCTTAAAAGAATACTCTGCCCATCTTCCATCTTCAAATTCCACAGATGCAATCTCTGAAAATTCATTGATTTCCTTCAGTATCCCGGTGTCTCCGTTAAATACGCCTACTCCCTTTTCTACAGGAATGCCATATTTGCCCCGCACTTCCCATTCCATCTGATAATTATTTTTAACCTGCATCACCTTGTCCCCTTCACGGAACATCTGCTGCCCGGCTTCATACTCCCGTTTACCCGAATCCGGCGGATTCAGATATCTCTGCAGGATCTGATTTAGCCGCTCCACACCCAGAAGTCCTTTACGCATAGGGGTAAGCACCTGTATCTCAAAGGGTCTGGCTTCCACATATCTGGGCATCTTCTCCTGGATCAATGCGATCACCACGCGGATGATAATATCTGCATCATATCGCTTCAGAAAAAAGAAATCCCTGCTTTTGTTATCTAAGGATACCTGTTCTCCACGGTTGATCTTATGGGCATTCACCACAATATCGCTCTCAGACGCCTGCCGGAAGATCTTGGTAAGTTCCACCACAGGAAATACCTGGCTGCGGATAATGTCTCGCAGTACATTCCCGGGTCCTACGCTTGGCAGCTGATTTTCATCTCCTACAAGAATCAGCCTTGTGCCGGCAGTGATGGCCTGAAGCAGAGAATGCATCAGAAAAATATCCACCATGGACATTTCATCAATAATGATCACATCCGCATCCAGCGGATTCTGAGCATTTCTGTCAAAATGAATAGCCTGATTGTCATGCTCTTCATCCGGAACACCGTTCAGTTCCAAAAGCCTGTGGATCGTCTGTGCTTCATATCCGGTGGTCTCCGTCATTCTTTTGGCCGCTCTGCCTGTAGGCGCAGCAAGTCGAAGTTCTGCTCCCTCCCCTTCAAAAAAGCGGATAATAGCATTAATGGTGGTGGTCTTTCCTGTGCCAGGACCTCCTGTAAGAATGAACAGGCCATTTTCTGCTGCTTCTTTTACTGCTTTTTTCTGCATTTCATCCAAGACAGTACCTGTTTCCTTCTGTATCTGGGCCAATCTGCGCTCTACCAGTTTTTCATTCTCAGGACATTTAATATTCAGTTCATTCAGCATTCTGGCTGTATTCAGCTCAATCTGATAATATTTGCTGGGATAAACCAGAGTAGCCTCTTTTGTTTCTTTTAATACAAGTTTCCGGTCAATAGCCATATCCATCAGATGCTTTTCCATATAGGAGGGATCCACATCCAGCAGTCTGGAAGCTCTTTCAAAAAGCTCTTTTTGGGGCAGATAAATATGGCCTTCACCTGAAGCCTGCATAAGAGTATACAACATACCGCTGCGAATCCTGTAATCCGAATCTGTATGTATACCGATCCTGGATGCAATCTCATCTGCGATCTTAAATCCCACGCCAGAAATGTCTTCGGCCAGGCGGTACGGATTCTCCTGAAGCACACCGTAAACAGCCTGGCCATATTTCTGGTATATTTTTGCGCCAAGATTCAGGGATATCCCGTATTTCTGCAGAAAGATCATGGCTCTCCTCATATCTGCCTTTTCTGTAACCTGGGCAGCAATCTCCCGCGCTTTTTTCTCACTGATCCCTTTAACTTCTGAAAGACGTTCTGGCTCCTCCTCTACGATCCGAAGTGTATCTTCTCCAAAATGCCGAACGATCCTGGCAGCCAGCGCCGCCCCGATTCCCTTGATGGCTCCTGATCCAAGATATCTTTCCATTGCAAGGCTGTCTTCCGGCATCTTTTCTGTATAACTGTGTATCTGAAACTGCTTTCCGTAAACAGGATGAGTAGTGTAAGTGCCTTCCGCCTCTATAGTCACGCCTTGGCTAATAGAAGGAAAACTGCCTACACAAGTCAGTTCTTCCTCCTTTGTGCCTTTCACCACCATAACTGTATATCCATTGTCATTATTACGGAAAACCACATGGTCAATATAACCGGTAATCTTCTCACTCATTCTTTCTAATCATCCATCCTCGACATGATCTCTGCATATTTTCCTGTTCCTGCAGCAACTACCATGATGGCATCCTGTACAGTCAGCGTATTTACGCCTGTTTTCTGTTCGATCAGGTTATCTATGCCATGAAGCAATGCCCCTCCGCCGGTAAGCACGATACCCCGGTCTACAATATCAGCGGCAAGTTCCGGCGGTGTTTTCTCCAGAACTCCATGTACAGCCTCTACAATCTGTCCTGTAGCCTCCCTAAGAGCCATCCTTACTTCTTCAGAGGTAAGGGTCACTGTCTTGGGCAGTCCGGTGATCACATTGCGCCCTTTCACCTCCATAGTCCTGGGAGATGCTTCTTCGATGGCAGTACCGATCTTTATCTTGATTCTTTCTGCTGCATCCTCCCCTATAAACAGATTGTGGGCTTTCCGCACATAACCCATAATGGCCTGATTAAAATTATCTCCTGCCACCTTAATGGAACTGGATACCACAACTCCTGCCATAGAAATCACTGCAATATCTGTAGTACCTGCACCAATATCCACGATCAGATTGCCAAACGGTTTTGTAACATCCACACCTGCACCAATAGCAGCGGCAATCGGCTCATCTGCAAGAAAAACCTCTCTGGCTCCTGCCTGGTAGGTCGCTTCTTCGATAGCCTTTTTTTCGATTTCAGTGGTCCCGCTGGGAATACAGATGCTGATCCTTGGCTTGCGGAAAGCTCTGCGTCCCATTGCCCTTGAAATGAAGAACTTCAGCATTTTCTCCATAACTGTGTAATCTATAATCACACCTTGGCGAATGGGCCAGATAATCTCCATATTGGAAGAAACATGCCCTGCCATCTGCTTTGCTTCCTCTCCCATTGCCTTTATTTTTTCTGAATCTTTATCATATACTGCTACTGTAGGCTCCATCAGCACAAGGCCTTTCCCGGTAGAATATACCTGGCTGTTTCTGGTTCCAAGATCAATTCCTATATCGCTTGCCGGCATTGTGAACCTCCCTTTAATTCCTGTTTATTTTCCCAGAACTGTAACTGTTAAAAACATAGTTACGTTTTTCTTATTATACGCAATTCCCCTCCAAAAAGAAAGCTCTTGTCACCGTAAATATTTGGCTACGTACTGGCCGGTGTAGGAGGACGGGTTGGCTGCAACCTGCTCCGGCGTACCAAAGGCAACCACAGTGCCGCCCCTGTCGCCGCCCTCCGGGCCTATATCTATGATATAATCTGCAGTCTTGATCACATCCAGATTGTGCTCGATCACTACCACAGTATTTCCTCCTTCAGAAAGGCGCTTCAGGATCTCCACCAGCTTGTGCACATCTGCGAAGTGAAGACCTGTGGTCGGCTCATCCAAAATATAAATAGTCTTTCCGGTACTGCGTTTGCTCAGCTCTGCAGCCAGCTTAATCCGCTGGGCCTCTCCTCCGGAAAGAGTTGTAGAAGGCTGTCCAAGCCGGATATAAGAAAGTCCTACATCATATAAAGTCTCTATCTTTCTGCGGATGGACGGAATATTTTCAAAAAACGGAAGCGCTTCTTCTACAGTCATATTCAGTACATCATATATGCTTTTGCCCTTATATTTCACTTCCAATGTTTCACGATTATACCGCTTACCCTTGCAGACCTCGCAGGGCACATATACATCCGGAAGAAAATGCATCTCAATCTTAATAATACCATCTCCGCTGCAGGCCTCACAACGCCCACCCTTTACGTTGAAGCTGAATCTGCCCTTCTTATAGCCTTTGGCCTTGGCATCGGCAGTGGCAGCAAACAGGTCACGGATCTGATCAAAAACGCCGGTATAAGTAGCCGGATTGGAACGTGGAGTCCTTCCAATAGGAGACTGGTCAATATTAATCACCTTATCCAGCTGCTGGATCCCCAGGATATCACTGTGCTTTCCAGGAATCACCCTGGCTCTGTTCAGATCCCTGGCAAGACGCTTATACAGGATCTCATTCACCAGGGAGCTTTTCCCGGATCCGGACACACCGGTCACACAAGTCATCACCCCTAGCGGAATGTCCACATTGATCTTCTTCAGATTATTCTCAGCTGCGCCACGGATCTTCAGGAAACCGGTTGGTGTTCTCCGTTCCTTTGGTACCGGGATCTTAAGCTTGCCGCTAAGATATGCACCTGTAACAGATCTTTCATTCTTCATCAGATCTTCTGCAGTACCGATACCCACAAGCTCTCCGCCATGCTCCCCTGCTCCGGGTCCAATATCAACTACACAATCTGCAGCACGCATGGTATCCTCATCATGCTCTACTACGATCAATGTATTGCCCAGGTCACGAAGATGCATCAACGCTCGAAGCAGCCGGTCATTATCCCTCTGGTGAAGCCCGATACTTGGTTCATCCAGAATATAAGCAACTCCTACAAGACCTGACCCGATCTGAGTCGCCAGACGGATCCTCTGAGCCTCTCCTCCGGAAAGAGTGGCAGTTGCCCTTGCAAGAGATAGGTAATCCAGCCCAACATCTGAAAGAAAGCCTACTCTGGCAACAATCTCCTTCAGGATCTGCCGGCCGATCAGCATCTGCTGAGGTGTAAGCTGGATATCCGAAAGAAACTCTTTCAGTTTTTCGATTGATAAATTGGTGATCTCATAAATGTTCTTATCTGCCACAGTAACTGACAAGGATTCTTTCTTCAGTCTCTGACCTTTACAAGTGGTACATGGTGTAATCCTCATAAAGCTTTCATATTCCTGCTTCATGGTCTCCGAACCTGTCTCTCTGTACCGCTGCTCCACATTACGGATCAGTCCCGGGAAAGCCACATCATAAACCCCTTCTCCGCGCTGTCCCTTATAGTATACCTTTACGGAGCGTCCTTCCGTACCATTCACAAGAATATCCTGAATCTTCTGAGGATATTCCTGAAATGGCGTATCCAGGCTGAAATCATATTCCCTTGCCAGGGCAGAAAGGATCGCATAGGTAAAGCTGCCTTTATCTGTGCAGGACTGCCATCCGGTAACTGCAATAGCTCCATTTGCGATGCTTAAAGACTTGTCCGGGATCATCAGGTCTATATCAAACTCCATCTTATAGCCTAATCCCAGGCAGTCCGGGCAGGCACCAAAAGGATTATTAAAGGAAAAGCTTCTTGGTTCGATCTCGTCAATGCTGATCCCACAGTCCGGGCAGGAAAAGCTTTGGCTGAAATTAAGATATTTACCGTCCATAGTATCTACCACAAGCAGGCCATCAGAAAGCCCCAGCACTGTCTCAATAGAATCTGCAAGCCTCTTCTGGATCCCATCCTTCACAATCAGCCTGTCTACAATAATGGCAATGGTATGCTTAATATTCTTATCCAGCTTGATTTCCTCAGACAGCTCATAAACACTGCCATCAATCTCTGCCCGCACATATCCGCTTTTCTTTGCCTGCTCCAGAAGCTTGGCATGAGTGCCCTTTCTCCCACGAACGACTGGCGCTAGCAGCTGGATCTTTGTACGCTCCGGAAGCATCAGGATCTGATCCACCATCTGATCTACCGTCTGCTTCCTGATCTCCTTACCACATTTGGGACAATGAGGAATTCCTACCCTGGCATACAGCAGCCTGAAATAATCATAGATCTCTGTCACAGTGCCTACTGTAGAACGAGGGTTCCTGTTGGTAGACTTCTGGTCAATGGATATGGCCGGAGGCAGGCCTTCTATGCTTTCTACATCAGGCTTCTCCATCTGTCCCAGAAACTGCCGGGCATAGGATGACAAAGATTCCATATATCTTCTTTGTCCTTCTGCATAAATGGTATCAAAAGCAAGGGAGGATTTACCGGATCCGCTCAGTCCGGTCAACACTACAAATTCCCCTCTTGGAATATCTACATTCAGGTTCTTCAGGTTATTTTCATTAGCTCCTCGAATGCGGATAAACTGTTTTTTATTATTCTGATCTATGGCCATATCTGCCTCCTGTTTTCCAGTTCTTCAAGCAAAAACAAATGTTCGAGTTGTACTTCGTTTAGCATAGCACACGAACATCTGTTTTTCAAGGGGTCTGTTTAGTTTTCCATATCTACAGCAAAAAATCCGCCATCACAGTATTGCTTACATGAATGCCATGTCTGGAAAGGAAAATCCGCCCATTTTCTTCTTGCAGCAAAGCAAGTTCTTTATATCTGCGGATCACATCCCCATAAATCTCCTCTATAGGGATACCAAACCTCTTTGCGAACTCAGCCTTTGAAATACCCGATCTAAGCCTTAGCCCAAGAAACATAAATTCCTCCATCTGCTCCTGACGGGTCAGCTTGATCAAATCTTTCCTGATATTGTCAGGAAAATCCGGCTTTCTGCTGGCTGTTGTATACCTTTCCAGAGAGGTTGTATTGGTAAATCTACAGCCATCCATCAGAGAAGCTGCCCCCAATCCCAAGCCGAGATAAGAAACACCTGTCCAGTAACCAATATTATGGATACAGGCTTTGCCGCCTTTGGCATAATTGGAAATCTCATATTGTTCAAAGCCATATTCCCCAAGAATACGTGCCGTATCTTCATACATCTGATACTCGGTGTCTTCATCTGGAAGCGCCAGATTTCTTGCAGCAAAAGGTGTCCCTTCTTCGATGATCAGACTATAAGCCGAAATATGTTCCGGATTTAAGGCTGCTACAATGCGCAAGCTCTTTTCCCAGCCATCCCTTGTCTGGCCCGGAATCCCAAACATCAGATCCACATTTACATTGTGAAAGCCTGCCTCCCTGGCCATCTGATAGCTTTCCAGAAACTGTTGGTAATCATGGATCCTGCCCAAACTGGCAAGTTCTGTGTCATCCGGTGACTGAAGTCCCAGACTTAACCGGTTCACACCATTTTCCCTGCAGATCCTCAGTTTTTCCAAGGTAAGCGTACCAGGATTGGCTTCCATGGTTACTTCTGCTTCTTTTTCTATATAAAAACATCGATACAAGGCCTTTAATATCTTCTCCAGCAGATCTGCTTCTAATATAGAAGGCGTCCCTCCCCCAATAAAAACAGAGGCCACAGGTTCTTTACGCCTGCCGCCTTCTGTCTGGATTTCATGTAGAAGTGCCTGTACATACTGTTCCTGTGTATCCCTTCCTGCCGGGGCAGAAAGGAAATCGCAATAATCACATTTCTTCACACAGAAAGGAATATGAACATATAGTTCTATTTTTTTATTCTGTTCCATCTGTACTGCCGTCTCCATTTGTACCTGAAGTATCGCTGTCCTCTCCGCTGCCATTATTATCTGCGGCACTGCTGTTATCTGCCTTTGTGCTGCTGCCATTCCCTTTCTGTACCAGATATTCATTGACCATGGTAACATTGCCATTGGTAACAGCTGCATCACTGCTTACCTGCCTTGGAACCTCAGTCGGCGTGGGAGACGGAGCCACGGTAATGGTCATAACCCCCATGGAGCTTTCATCCTGGGTTCCGGCTGGCTTCTTGCTGCAGGCACATTTCCCGACAAAGATCACGATCACCAGCAGACCTACAGCCATGATCCCGCCGCGGATCCACAGCTGCCGGTTTCGCCTTATGCTCTTTTTCACCGAATATGAAATCCGTTTCAGGATTTGCAGGATTTTTTCTTTCATTAGTATTCCTCCAGAGCCTTAATTCTCATCCAGCTTTAAAACACTCATAAATGCTTTCTGCGGTATCTCTACATTTCCTACCTGACGCATTCTCTTCTTACCTTCCTTCTGCTTTTCAAGAAGCTTCTTCTTACGGGAAATATCACCGCCATAACACTTGGCAAGCACATCCTTACGCATGGCTTTTACTGTCTCTCTTGCAATGATCTTACTGCCGATAGCTGCCTGGATCGGGATTTCAAAAAGCTGTCTTGGAATCTCGTCCTTCAGCTTTTCACACATCTTCCTGCCTCTCTCATAAGCAGTATCTGCATGGACAATAAAGGATAATGCGTCCACTTCTTCTTTATTTACCAGGATATCAAGCTTCACAAGCTCACTTCGCTCATATCCGCAAAGCTCGTAATCCAGGGAAGCGTAGCCCCTGGAACGTGATTTCAATGCATCAAAGAAATCATAAATGATCTCATTCAGCGGCAGCTTGTACTTCAAAAGTGCCCTTGTCTCCTCCATATACTCCATGCCGCCGTACTGTCCGCGGCGTTCCTGGCACAGATCCATGATCGCACCAATAAACTCCGTAGTCACCATGATCTCAGCCTGAACCATTGGTTCTTCCATAAACTCGATCTCCGATGGATCTGGAAGATTAGTTGGGTTGGTCAGATCGATCACCTCTCCGTTGGTCTTATGGACTTTGTAAATAACACTGGGCGCAGTTGTAACCAGATCAAGATTATATTCTCTTTCCAGACGCTCCTGGATGATCTCCAGATGGAGCAGTCCCAGGAATCCGCAGCGGAATCCAAAGCCCAGGGCAACAGATGTCTCAGGCTCATAGAACAAAGATGCGTCATTCAGTTGCAGCTTTTCCAATGCATCCCTCAGATCTCCGTATTTGGCTCCGTCAGCCGGATACAATCCGCAGTAAACCATAGGATTTACTTTCTTATATCCGGGCAGTGCTTCCTTACAGGGACGGTTATGATCTGTCACTGTATCACCAACACGGGTATCCCTTACATTCTTAATGCTTGCAGTAATATATCCTACCATACCTGCACTCAGTTCTTCGCAGGGAATAAACTGCCCCGGTCCGAAATATCCAACTTCCACAACCTCTGCTGTAAAACCGGTAGCCATCATACGGATAGTAGTCCCCTTACGCACACGCCCGTCCATCAGACGGCAAAATACAATAACTCCTTTATAGGCATCATAAACAGAATCAAAGATCAACGCCTTCAGCGGTGCATCCGGATCTCCCTCAGGTGCAGGAATCTTCTCCACAATACTCTCCAGTACCTGGTCCACATTCAGTCCTGTTTTGGCTGAGATCTTAGGTGCATCCTGGGCTTCAAGCCCGATCACATCCTCGATCTCATTGATCACACGCTCTGGCTGGGCACTTGGCAGATCGATCTTATTGATCACAGGGATCACCTCCAGATCATGATCCAGCGCCATATATACATTGGCAAGTGTCTGTGCCTCGATCCCCTGTGCTGCATCTACCACAAGGATCGCACCATCACAGGCTGCCAGGCTTCTGGAAACCTCATAGTTAAAATCCACATGCCCTGGTGTATCGATCAGGTTAAAAATATACTCTTCTCCGTCTTTTGCTTTATATACAATACGCACTGCCTGGGATTTGATGGTAATGCCCCGCTCACGTTCAAGGTCCATGTTGTCAAGAACCTGCGCCTGCATCTCACGTTCTGTAAGAAGGCCGGTCATCTCAATGATCCGGTCTGCCAGTGTGGATTTCCCATGGTCTATATGTGCGATAATACAAAAATTCCGTATCTTACTCTGGTCTGTCATTCCAGACGATCCTCCTCTTTTTTACGCTCTTTTTTGATTATATCACAGCTTCTGCTTATTTGTCACTGCCTTTTAAAACCCGATTCAGAATATCCCCCAAAGGCTCCATGGCGTTTTTCACCTCCTGTACAGTGTTGGTCTGCGCCCCTGCTTCCACCAGCAGCGCCCTTGGTCTTAAATGCAGATTATACCGCAGCCCTGCCAGATAAATACATCTGTAAAATCCAGGATAATATTCTGCCGCTGTATACTCCAGTTGAAAAGAAAAAGCCAGATTCTCTTCGATATATGGATTTGGCAGATAGCTTATTTTCCCCTGATTTACAGTATAGCTTAAACCGTTATAAAACATGATCTGTGCTGTATCCCTGCCTCCGATTTTTGTTACCAGCCTTTTCCCCTCCGGCACCCCATCTCTGTGAAGATCGATCAGAACCTGAACTGTTGGATTCTCCTCCAGCACTTTTTCCACATATTCTCTGGCAAAATCGTATGCCCGGCTTCTGTCGATTTCTCCGCCTATCACATCAAAATGCTCCCTTACATGGATTACCTGATAGCCATACTTTTGCTCCAGGATTTCTGTCAGATAATCTCCTACTCCAACCACTGTATCTGCTTCTTCTCCTGTTCTTGAATCCGCAAAGGTTTCCTGGGAATGGCTGTGGTAAATCAATATCTGCGGCTGATCTTTTTCCGGCTTAAGTGTCATATCCTTTGCCAGATATTCGGCTGCATTCAGGGAAGCCGCCTCTGCTGTTGTAGCTGCATCTACCACAAAAAAATGTTCCAAAAGATAATTTTTATCTGCCAGCTTTTCCGGTGAAAGGTCGATCACAGGATGGGGCTGCACAGTTTCTGCCACCTGCGGGGAATCTGTCATCTGCGGAGGTTCTGTAACCTGTAATTTATCTGTGATTTGGGGTTTCTCCGTCATCTGTGGGAACTCTGTTACCTGTGGTTCCTTTGTTATCTGTGGAAACTCTGTTACCTGTGGTTCCTTTGTCATCTGTGGAAACTCTGTTACCTGTGGTTCCTTTGTCTGCTGTGCCTGAGTTGATTCCAGTAGTTGTCCCACGTATTCTGCATTTTCTTCTATCAATTTTTCTTCTGTCCGCCAGTCTGCTTCCAAATATGTATCTCTGGCTTTTTGTTCTGCAAAACGATAAATAGGAAACTGCCGGTATATATTTTCCAGACGGGAAAAAGGCTCTGGCATTACTGCCAGAACCAGAAAGAAACACAGACATAAAATAACGCAGAACCCCTTCTGGAATTTTGTCACCGAACCACCTCTTTATGCTATCCTATGAAGCAAAATCGGCAGTTATGATTTTCATCTTTTATTCCTGCTGTGCAAAAGCCATATTCAGTCCTTCAGAAATGGTAAATCCCAGATATCTTACAGTTTCATCCACATCCTTGGGCGTTACAAACATGGTATGGAGATGAGGCGAAATAATTTCTTCCAGAAATTCCTTCTGTTCTGTTTCTTCCAAAGTCTCCAGCAGATGAGACATAGCATCGTAAACAATCGTGGCTGCATCCACAACAGTGGGAACACCGATCCCGATCACTTTCACATGAAGATTTTCTTTTGAAAGCCCCACTCTGTGATTACCTACTCCGGATCCCGGACTGATTCCGGTATCTGTGATCTGAATCGTCCTGTTAAGTCTTTTCGTGCTTCTTGCTGCCAGTGCATCAATTGCGATCACCACATCCGGATTTGTGGCCGATACGATTCCCTGGATGATCTCCCAGGTTTCCATACCTGTCTGGGCCATCACTCCTGGAATGATCCCACTGATCCTATGCAGCTTTTCATTTTTCAGTCCCATCAGTCCGTATTCCCTGATAATATGCCTTGTCATATGAAGATTTCCCACCACCTGCGGACCAAGAGCATCTGCTGTAATGTTTTGATTTCCCAGGCCTACCACCAGAATGGACTGCTCTTTTTTCAGATTGATCAGCTGAGTCAGATGGGCTGCGATCTCTTCTGACACTTCCCTGTGATAACCTTCGTCCGGCGAAGACAGATTAGGTGCTTCTATAGTAATGTAGTTGCCCTGAGGACGTCCCATGGCCTTTGCTCCGTTTTCCGTAAAAATCTTTACAACCGTTGTCCGGATTTCCTTTTCCTGGTCATAGGTTTCCTTCACTTCCACTCCCCGCAATTCCACATTTTTTTCATCAAACCGTTCTCTTGCCTCTAATGCCAGGTCCGTGCGGATCTTATAATCGCCCAACATGCACTCCTCCTTTGAAATATCTTTGATTACGGTTCTACCGTCTTTCATTCACTTACGGTCAATCCACCATATGGATCCAGACCTTTTACAGTAGCCATCATACTATATTTTTTCTCCTTTTTCCTGAATTATGTATTGACATTCCATGGTAAATATACTAAACTATATAAGCATGTTTCATAGAGGCGCCCGTGTCTGTTTCTATGAAAGAAAATATTTTCACGATTATCTAGGAATTGGAGGTGTACGAATTGGCTAACATTAAATCCGCAAAGAAAAGAATTTTAGTTACAAGAACTAAAGCTGCGAGAAACAAATCCATCAAATCTGCTGTTAAGACTTCCATCAGAAAGGTAGATGCAGCAGTCGCACAGAAGGACAAAGCAGCAGCAGAGGCAGCACTTACAGAGGCTATTTCTACTATCAGCAAAGCAACATCTAAAGGTGTTTACCACAAGAACAACTGCGCTAGAAAAGTTTCCCGTTTAACAAAAGCCGTTAATAGCATCGGTTAATAGAGAATTTTATTTTTAGTTATAAGCTTATAAGTGAAAATATGGCAGTCGCACCGTCAGCGGCTGCCTTTTTCAGTAGGAGAAACTATTTTGAAAAATATTCAGGAAGATATTAAATCAGGCAATTTCAAACCTGCATATCTGCTTTACGGAGCCGAAGCCTACCTGAAGCAGCAGTACAAGCACAATCTGGTAAAAGCACTGAACCCTGATGGGGACACCATGAATTTTACCCGTTTTGAAGGAAAAGGGATTGAAATAAAAGAATTGATCGACTTATGCGAAACCATGCCTTTTTTTGCTGACCGGAGAGTGATCCTTCTGGAAGATACCGGATTTTTCAAAAACAAATGTGACGAGCTGGCAGATTATATGAAATCCCTGCCTGATTATCTCTGTCTCATATTCGCAGAGTCCGAAGTAGATAAACGAAGCCGGATGTACAAGGCGGTCAAAGCTGCTGGCCGGATCTGTGAATTTCTCCCACAGGATGAGAAAACCCTGATGCGCTGGGCTGCCGGCCTTCTTGGCAAAGAAGGAAAAAAGATCACCCAGCGTGACATGGAACTGCTTCTCACAAAAACAGGAGCTGATATGGGGAATCTCCGCATGGAACTGGAAAAGCTGATCAATTACACCAGTGGCAGGGATGTTGTTACAGCAGCTGATATTGAGACAGTGTGTGTGACGCATACCCAGAATAAGATCTTTGATATGGTACAGGCAGTAGCCGATAAGAACCAGAAAAAGGCTCTTGATCTTTATTATGACCTGCTCACCCTGAAGGAACCTCCTATGCGGATCCTGTTTCTTCTTGCGAAACAGTTCCGGCAGCTTTTTCTAGCAAAACAATTTGTACAGGAAGGGCTGGCACAGGCAGAAATGGCTTCCCGCCTTGGTGTCCCGGCCTTTGTTGTCCGGAAGATCCTTGCCTGCGCCCGGTCCTATTCCCTGGATGAGCTTCAACAGGCAGTAGCTGATTTTGTAGATGCAGAAGAAGCTGTTAAAACCGGACGTCTTCAGGATACCTTAAGCGTAGAACTGCTGATCGTAAAATACAGCTGCGGCATCAATTAACAAATTTAGGGAGGATGTGACTCAGTGCAAGTCACACCCTCCCTGTTTTAGAACTGCCTGCTTTCCGGCAGCCCTTACTTGTGAGTAATAGTCTGTTTATTATTATTCAGCTGCAGGAAAATTGAAATAGCTGGTTGTATAATCCATCATCAGTTTTTCCAGATCTGTCAGTTCATCTTCATGTGTACTGATTCCGTCTCCTAACTGAATATATCCCATATTTTCATCTGCCACTGGCCAGTATGCAAGTCCGTCTCCATTCGGATCTCCGGTTTTGATAAAGTTTGACCAATACTGATTCATTTTTTCTGCCAGCTCATAATCCCAGTCAGTCCACTGTCTTACCGCCGGAACACCCTCACGCAGAGAATTAAACGCATACCACATTTCACCTGTATGCCATGCCCACTGGTTAGCCCAGCCTCTGTCCGTTCCTAAATCTGTAATGCTCTCAGGTGTAGCGTGGCTGAATAAGTATGTATAGTTTGCAACTTTTCCATCTGTTCTTTCTGACATCATTTTTCCGTACAGTCGATTAACCATAAGGCTTCTGCTGACATTTGTGCCAAGACCATAAGTTCCTAACTGACGGCTGATCATAGCAGCTGTACTGTCATCAACTTTTACCAGATTTTCAAAATCGTACTGGTCATACAAATCACCAAGAGCTTCTTTATATTGAGCATAGAAATCATCTGCTGTGGATACCTTCGGATAGCTTCCCTCGCCAAGATTTGTTCCGGACAATATAGAAACCTCATCAAAAGCTCCGTCATTAATAGAATCCTGAATGCTTTCATAGGTGACATACAAACCATCCAAATTCATGCTTCCCGGATAATTGGAGCTAGTACTGTCGATCAGTTTTTCAGCATCCACGTTTCTCAGATCCTCAAGTGTGGCACTTTCATCAAGCCCCAGATCTCCCAGATATGCAGTTCCTGTTTCTTCAGCACTTTCCTGAGTCTGGAATTCCATATTGTACTTTAAGCCGCTTTCCAGGATCAATTTATCAACTTTCACATCCATTTTAGGAGAAGCAGTCATTGCCATTGCCTTCGTGGTACCGCCGGATTGTCCGCCAACAGTTATATTCTCAGGGTCTCCACCAAAGTTAGCTATATTCTCTTTGATCCATTCCATTGCTTTAATCTGGTCCATCAGACCATAATTTCCGCTCTGCCCCTGTTCCTCAGTAAGCTGTGGCAATGACAGATACCCAAAGACGCCAAGACGCTGTTCCACTGTTACCACAACAATTCCATTCTTTGCAAAAGCTTCTCCGTTTCCTTCCGGCTCAAAGGTATAGCAGCTGTTCAGTCCACCTCCATGGAACCAGACATATACCGGTTTCTTTTCTGTAGAAGAAAGTGAATCTTCTGTTGTCATTACATTCAGATACAGACAGTCTTCACTCATTTCAGGAACTCCATCGTAATAAATATCCGATTTATATGGTTCCACCTCTGCTCCACCCAATACCTGCATAGGAATATCTTTGTAAGTGTCGCACACAAGTACATCATCCCATTTTTCCGGATCTACAGGTGCTTTCCAGCGCAAATCACCCACCGGCGGTGCTGCATAGGGAATTCCACGAAACTCTACAACATTCTCATAAGTTTCATCCGTACTGTTGATACCTTGAACTTTTCCGTATGCTGTTTCAACAATATTCTTTTCATTTTCCTCTGCATACACATGAACACTTCCCAAAAGTGTGGAGCAGGCCAATAATGCAGCCACTGCGATTATTCTTTTCTTCATATAAACAGAACCTCCTTTTTGATAAAATCATTTTAGGATTTCAAAAAGACAAACGCTATAAATTATTTTCTTTTTGAATATCACTTTTTTGATTTTTCTCTTTCCAGAGCAGGATATTCTGAATACATCATGCCACAGGATTCTCAAAAAATCTGAGACTGTTTATATTGTAAAAAGCTATATTAACCCCAATTATTATCAGAGCAGATAAACCGGCAGGTCCTCTGCGATCTTTACAGGCTTTCCCTCTTCTGCCGGCCTGTTGCCTGAAAGAAATTTTAACTGTATTTCCTGGGAATCCATAGGCGTTACCACAGACTGTGTTACTTCCTTTGGTGCTGCCTTTGCAGCAGCTCGCCCTGTTGTTTTCCCGGCTGCTGTTTTATTTGCTGTTTTTGTTGCTGCTTTTGTTGTTTTTGCTTCAGCTGTGTTTTTAGCTGCTGCCCTTTGAATGCTTGCTTTACCTACTGACACGATCCATTACCTCCTCTGCAAGTTCTGTATATTCTTTTGCACTTCTGCTGCTTTTCTTAAACTCTACCACCGGGGCACTGGCATCCTGTGCCCACTCAATGGAGCTGTCCACCCGGATCACAGAATCCAACAGCCGGATCCCGTCCATATCCTTTAAGGTCTCCAGCGTCTGTTTAAAATATGCTTTTCTTGTGTCTGCCTTGGTGATCACGATCCCCAGCACCTGAAGCTCCGGTGCGATCTCCTTTACTTCATCCAGAAAATCAAACATATTGGCCAGCCCAAACATCCCCCACGGGCTTGCCTCTACCGGTACAAGCACCCGATCTGAAGCACACAAAATATTCATCACCCAGCCTCCCAGTGTAGGTGGTGCATCAATCAGGATATAATCATAAGTCCCTGCTGCTTTGATCTTCTGCAAACATTTTTTCAGGATAAATTCCCTCTGCCATTTTGTAAAAAGCTCATACTCAATGGAACTCATCTGGGTAGAAGAAGGGATCAGATCTAGCCCCTCATATGGGGTATGCACAATGTAATCCGTCAGATCCTTCTGCCCCCCAATAGCATGGTATAGATTCATCTCACCTGCTGCCATTTCCAGTACTTTTTCCTCTGAGAAAAAGGACAGGGACAGATTCAACTGCATGTCTCCGTCCACCAGCAGTACCTTTTTTCCTGCCCGTGCCATTGCTGCTCCCACATTGGAGCATGTGGTGGATTTGCCGCTTCCTCCTTTGTTGTTGGTAAAACATATGGTAACTGTTTTCTTCATGGCCGCCCCTCTTCCCTCTTTTGTATGCCGGACACCACCGGCCTTTGAAAGCATTATAATATATCCTGTTGGCAAAAACAAGGAGTGGCAGCTATAACTTGCTACTTAAAAAACCTTCCATTTTCACATGTTTCCCATCTGTGTATACAGTCACTGCACCGCTTATCATGGTATATGCCACCTCACATCCATGCTCTCTCAGACGCTGGATCGTTTCCGGCGAAGGGTGTCCATAGGTATTTGTTTCCGAGCAGGAAATCACTCCATTTTCAGGCTTTATCTTTTCCAGAAAAGCGCTGCAGGTAGAATATTTTGACCCATGATGTCCTACCTTCAGAAAATCCACATCCTTCAGATATGGAAGCAGATCTTTTTCTGTTTTTTCACCGATATCACCTGTAAAAAGGCCGGAAAATCTTGCATATTCAAGCTGTATCACCATGCCATCCTCATTTACGTTTTCTCCTTTTGCCCCATCTTTCGGTGCCAGGAAACAAAGCTTCATTTTCCCGGACTGGAGAATATCTCCTCTCTTTACAGTATGGATCTGGACGCCTGCCTGTCTGCCCAGTTTCTCCAGATTATTCCAGTTTTCCGGAGGATCCTGCCATTTAGGCAGATACAGACTGCTTACATATACCGAGGTCAGCCCCTGTGCCTGCAATTCCAGGATTTCCCGAACTCCGCTGATGTGATCCTCATCAACATGAGATATAAAAATCCCATCAATCCGGCTGATTCCCCTTGACTTCAAAAAGGGAAGCATCTGATATCTGCCAGTACTGGTTTTACTGTTGCTTCCTCCATCAATCAGGTAGTTTTTCCCTTCCGGCGTCTGGATCGCAATTCCATCTCCCTGCCCCACATCCAGACAAGTGATCTGCAGGTAGGCTGAGGGCCAGACTCGGATCACCAGGAGACTGACCACTACTCCTGCTGCCAGAATTGCCCGGTAAACTATTCCTGAAATTTTTATCATTCTCAGTGGCATTTCTTCATATTTTTCTTTATATCCGGTTCGCCATTTGCCTTTCTTTGAATATAAGAAAAGGAGTGTTCCCAAGATCAAATAGTACAGTACAATCTGCCACAGCTTTGGCTGGCCTGCCACCCAGGTAACAGGAATTCTTAGATTTCCTATAGACAGACTGCCTGCTGCACCACATAGCATTTCATAAAGCCATAACAGGAATTTTCCAGGGAAAATCAGTATTTTGGCGCCTGTCATCCAGAAACAGCCCACCAGCATTCCTGCAAGACCACTGACCAGAACCACCGCTACTGACGGAATCACTAACAGGTTCAACATCAATCCAGCCACAGAAACCTCCCCAAAGAAATAAAGGCTCACCGGAAGCATAGTCAACTGCACTCCCAGCGAGGCCAGAAACATGGCCGTTCCCTTTTTGCAAACTGCTTTTACCTTTCTGTTTACCGTCTTTCTATTTTCCGTTTTTCTGTTTTCTTTCTTTCCCCTTTTGTCTGCCTTCTTTTCCAGATAAGAAGAAATGATCCCTGCCCCGAACACTGCAGAAAAGGAAAGAAGAAAACCGCTGCTGTACAAATAAGCCGGCGATTCCAGAAGGATCAGTACTGCAGATGCAGCCAGTGCTGTAGGCAGATCATAGATCCTGCCAAGAATCCTCGCCCCTGCAGCCATGAGAAACATGCACACAGCCCGCATAACAGACACGCTGCCTCCTGTCATCATCCCATACTGGATCATAAAAACCAAGGCGATCATACCGGCAGTCCAGTTTCCCAGATAACATTTTTTCAAAAACCGGTAAAAGCCCATACCGATAATACTGATATGGAGTCCCGAAATCGCCAGTATATGCAGTATCCCGCCCATTTGGTAGCGCAGCTTTGTTTCATCCTCCAAACCGGTTTTATCCCCCAGCACAATGGCCTTTAATACTTCTCCTTCTTTTCCTGCGGCCTGGTACAAAATATCCCCCAGATACTGCTGCAGATCCACCAAAAATTGTCCATAAACAGAATAACTGGATGATTTTTCCTTGATCACAGCTTTCTTCATCACATAATAGATATGCTGGCATGCATAATACTGACGGCTGTCAAACTCTCCAGGATTTCGTTTGCCCTGGATTTCTTCCAGCCTTCCTTTTACACGAACCATCATCCCTTTATACAGGACATCCTTATCTGTATCCACAGATACTCCACACTTATCCCCCAAACCCTTATCTGCATTCACAGAACTTCGTCCCTTTACAGAGGACCTGACATTCGCCACAGACTTGGCTTTAGAAAATGTTTCCTGATTTTTCAAAAAGACTCTTACATTTTTTATTGGAATTTTCTTAGATTGATAGATAAAATAGACATCTTTAAGATAGACTGATTTTGAATTTTCACTTTCTGCGCACCGTTCCACCTCCCCGCAGATGGTGGTCCCCGGATGCTTTTTTAAATATTCTGAAACAGATTTCGGCAGAGGATTCCCCCTGATCAGGGGCATCCCCAGCAAATCTGCCATGGCCATCGCCAACATCAGGAGAAGGCACGCAAGACATAAGGGACGTCTTGCCATCCATTTCCTCCTTACTCTTTGTCCTGGATCAAATCAGTATTCCAGCCAAAGAAATTATAAAGAGAGGTATTCTCTCCAAAGCTTACATCATCCTGTCCGTTCAGGCTGATCTGAACTTTGTCTGCATCCACAGCAGCCAGTACGGAATTAACTACCGAATAAATAATTGTTTTCTCCGGAATATCAAGAGCTGCATCAGAAAACGCCTGGCTGAAGTTCACATAACATACACGATCAGAAGTTGTTACAGACATAACCTCTGTATTCTCCGGAAGAGTAGGATAATGTCCTTTTTCCATAGGCCCCTTGATCAGCTGCTCCAGGATCACCCGTTCCCTTGGAAGACTTCGCTTATAATAAACGCTTCTTTCTTCCTCAACCAGTTTTTCCCCTGTGCTGTCAGTAAAATACAAGGTAAAAGTATCATACCGGTAAGCATCCCGATCATCCCCCCACAGTTCCACAAAACTGGAATTATCCATGGTGCCTATTGGATTTCCTTTAGAATCTGTAAGCTCTGTATTTCCTACATAGAATTTCACACCGGAAATCCCCGGAACCTGAAGAAAGCTTCGTACAACTCCAGCCCGTACCAGAATCTCCCTGGTACTTCCCATACTGGTATATCCACTATTAAAATAAACAAGCAGGGATGTATCGTCCAGCACACAGGACTGTATCTGTACTTCTTTTGGGAAAAGCGCTTGATAATCTCCGCTGGTTTCTCTGTCATTCAGCTTCTGCTCCAGCTCATCGATCATATCCTGGGGACTTTCCTTCTCAGGCACATAACTTTCTCTCTGCAGCTTTGTTTCTTCCTGATTTGTATAGTAAAAATAATATTGATTGCCTCCGCTGTCCTTAAGGCCAGACTGTCCTGTATCAGCGCAACCGCCAAGAACTCCTGCAATCAGCGCCACACTCAGCAGCAATATAAGTAACTTTTTCATCTGGTGCCTCCTAAGGAATATATGACAACGGGATACGAACGGTAAAGGTAGTTCCTTCTCCCTCTTTGCTGAATACCTTAATGGTGCCATGATGCATGGCTATGGCACTTCTTGTAATGGCAAGTCCAAGACCTGTACCGCCAATCTCCCTGGAATGGGACTTGTCCACACGGTAGAACCTTTCAAAAATACGGTCAATGCTATCCTCAGGAATGCCCATGCCGGAATCTGCCACTGTCACATAAAAATATTTATGGTCTGCGTCCAGCGTTACCCTTACCCATCCGTCATCCACATTATATTTGATGCCATTTTCCACAAGATTGGTCACTGCCAAAGTGAATTTCACTTCATCCACATCAGCTTCTACTGGCCTGAAGCAATCAAGGATCAGGTCAATATTACGTCTGTCTGCAATGGGCCGAAGCCTCTTCAGGATATCCTCCAGTAACTGATTGATATCCATATGGGAAATATTTACATCTGCTGCCTTTTTGTCCATCTTTACAAGGGAAAGAAGATCTGTGATGATCTTATTCTCCCTATCAATCTCCGCAGTAATATCCCCCATAAACTCCTGGTAAAGTTCTTCTGGCACACCGCTTTGCCCTACAAGGGAATCAGCCAGCACCTTCATGGAAGTTAAAGGTGTCTTTAACTCATGGGACACATTGGATACAAATTCATTTCTGGACTCATCCAGGATCTTCATCCTTGCCAGCATCTTGTTAAATGCATCTGTGATCAGCTTTGTCTCTGTATAATCCGGAACGGAGATCTCATCATTCTGATATCCGTCTGTCAGATCTTCTATAGATTTGGTGATCCTCGCAAAAGGTTTTACAAGAATAGTGGAAAGTACATAACCAAGCAAAATGGCCAGTGCTACTATGAACCCGATGATCAGGATCTCCCTCTGCTCCAGCTCATCAATGGTAGAAGCGATCTCATTGGCTGAAACGCTTACCAGAAGTACCCCTTGCAGCTGCTTCACTTCAGGACTTTTTACCGGAACAACCATCTCTATCGACCGGTTCTTACGATTATACCAGCTGACTTCATCCCCTTTAAAGCAACGGATGACCATGGATGAAAGCAATGTCTTCCCTTCATCTATGCCATACGTATCCTTTACGATCCTGTAATCCCTGTCAACCAGCAAAAGTCTGCCGCTATATACATTAGACAACAACTCCAGCTTGCTGTTCACTACCTGAGAGCTGGAGTCATTAATATAATTCTCTTTGATTAACAGGTTGCACAAAATGTCACATTGATTCTTCACATTCTCAGTACGGAGAGCAATGGCCCGATCCGCATAGGTATTGATCACAATCTGTGTAACTATAACACTTGGCACGATTCCCAGAATGATCAGGATGATCAGGATACGAAAACGCAGGCTTTTAAAAAAGCTTGTCTTTGGCTTGTTGATCATAGCTTAAGCCTGGAAGTAATAACCCACACCCCATTTGGTGTGTACGTATTTCGGCTCACTGGGATTTGCCTCAATCTTCTCTCTAAGACGACGGATATGTACATCGACAGTACGCACATCTCCAGGATACTCGTATCCCCAAACAATATTCAGAAGGTTCTCACGGCTATAAACCTTGTTGGGATTAAATACCAGAAGCTCCAGAACATCGAATTCCTTTGCTGTAAGGTTGATCTCACGGCCGGCAATAAATACCCGGCGGCTTTCGCAGTCCATCTTAAGGTCTCCCACCTCAATGGTCTTTGCCTTTTCTTTTTCTTCATGATTGCTGCCTGCTCTTCGCATAATTGCTTTGATCCTGGCCTTTACCTCAAGAATGTTAAACGGCTTTGTAATGTAATCATCAGCACCATACTCCAGTCCCAGGATCTTATCCATGTCCTCTCCTTTTGCTGTAAGCATCACAATCGGAACATTTGAAAATTCCCGGATCTGCTGGCAAACCTCAAGTCCGTCCATCTTTGGAAGCATCAGGTCTAAAAGAATGATATCGTATTTCTTTTCCTTGGCCTTCTCTACAGCTTCCTCACCATCATAGGCGCAGTCCACTTCCATACCGTCCTGTTCCAGGCTGAAGCGGATACCCTTGACGATCAGCTTTTCATCATCTACTACCAATACTTTCCTGCTCATGTATATTCTCCTTATTCTCGCCTGCCATCCCTTCTCAACTACACACAGACGATATTAATCTACGGAAATCCTGTCTTTGATCCTGGCAAAAACACCTTCCTTGATCCCTTCCACATTCATGATCTCTTCAATGGAAGAAAATCCTCCTTGATCCTGACGATATGCAAGGATGGCATCTGCCTTGGAACTTCCCACACCAGGCAGTGTGGTCAGCAGCTCTTTATCTGCTGTATTAATATTAACCTTCCCTGTACCGGTGCCCTCTGATACCTGTCCTGTACCCTCTGACGTCTGTCCTGTTACAGATGACTGTGTACCCAGATCCCATAAATTTCCTGCATTGCCACCCGCGCCATTTCCAGCTGCCACATCTTCTGCTTCCTGCACAGTAGGAACGTACACCTTCTGTCCATCTGAAAGCTCTGCTGCCTGATTCAGACACACGGGGGCAGCTTCCGTTGTGCATCCTCCTGCTGCTTCTATAGCTTGAAATATCCGGCTGCCTGCATCCAGACAGTATACTCCCGGACTGACCACAGCACCAGAAACATCCACATAAATCTCTTCCGGTTCCTGAGAAACTTCTGCAAGTACAGCAGATTCTGTGATGGCTGCCTCCGAAACAGGAACCTGTGTATTTGCAGTCTCCTGGTCGGTGATCTGAGATTCTTCTTCATCGGCCATCTCCTGGGAACCCTCCTGGAAAAGATCATCTCTCCTGCTGCATCCTGTAAGTACACAGCTGATGAAAATCACACTGAAAAAAAAGCAGAAATATTTTCCCGGTTCTAAAGGTTTTCTTTTCATTTTCGGTTCTCCTCCCATAACAAAGCATGGCAGGCTCCCCGCTACTCATTCTTATTTTAACGAAAGATCTGTACTTTTACAATACCAATCTCTTAATTTTGCCACTTAAAAATAACGATTCCGGCTGCACAGATCAGCATTCCCATAATCTTTCTCCACTCAAAAGGCTGCTTTTCCACACCAAATATGCCCAACAATTCAATCATATATGCAACTGCCAGCTGAGATACAACAATCACCATAACTGCCTTAGCCGGACCAAGGGCTCCCATACTCTGGATCACGGTCACTGTAATAAATGCTCCGATCACGCCTCCAAGAAGCATATATTTAGGACTGACCTGCCACAAAACCGATACACTGTCTCTCCCCGAAAAAAACCATGCTGCCACACATACCAGAAATGCTGAAAGCTGCACCCATCCGGTAGATACCCAAAGGCTGGATTGTTTGGTGACTTCTGTATTAAATACCCCCTGTATACTCATAAGTGCTCCTGACAACAGTGCTGCAAGAAATCCCCACATATTCCTTCCTCCACAGATCTTTAATGAAAGGGATGTCTGTAAAATCTTTTAACAGATTAAAACATCTGCGTGATCTTTTACAGCATCCCCTTTCATGACTCTGTTATCAGGATATGCTTATTTCAGCAATATATACCTTACATTTTCATATTTTTTAATGCAGTTGTGATCTTCAGAGGATTGCCATAATGAAGGGTCCCATACCGGAACAGTTTAGCAGCCAGCACTCCGGCCAATACGCAGGAAGCAACCAAAAGTCCACCGGAAAGGATAATCTCCCAAGCTGCCACACTGCCCATAGCCACACGGATGAACATAGCATTTCCGGAGGTAAATGGTATAAATGAAGCTACTTTGATCATAAGCCCGTCACAGTCATTCATTCCGAAAATAGCTGCCAGGAAGGACATCACATAAAGCATTGTCACTGGTCCGGATACCTTGCTGATATCCTCTGTCTTGGAAACAAGTGCTCCAAGTGCCCCAAACAAAAATGCGTATAACAGATAACTTGCAATTGCAAAGAATGCATAAGCAACAAATACTCTGGCCGGAATATCAAACAAAGGATCCAGGATCCCGCCCCACTTTTCCTTAACAGCTGCGTATGCTCCAAATGAACCACCAAGGATCACCAATGCCTGGACCAGGCCAGCAAGCGCACCTGCCAAAACCTTGCCAAAGATCAAACTGTTAGAATCTACACTTGTTACCAGGATCTCAATAGCACGGTTGCTTTTTTCGGAGGTAACGGATGTTGCGATCATCTGTCCATAAAAAATGATCAGGAAATATACAAGGAACACCAGGATATAAGTATATCCGTAATTGGATGCACTGTCTTTTCCCAAAATATCTGTAGTAACATTTATATTTATGTTTTCAGCAGCTGCAATCTCTTCCTCTGAAAGTCCTTTTGCCATCAGATACTGCTGTGTCTCATAAGCCTCCAGTGTACTGACAAAGGCATCCTGATAGCTGTCATACAGTTCCTTATTATTTACCACATAGGAAACATCTGAAAGACTGTTCAGGATAAAACCAGCCTGAACCTCCTGGTCCTTTACAGCCTTTTTCAGACTGTTCTCATCCTGATATGTTTCCCAATTCGCCCACATACCTGAAAGCAGGCTGTCTACGTCTGTAATCTGATCTGTCTTCACACAAATACCCAGTGTATCTGCCTGTTCACCTGAATCGGTGCTGCTTTCAGAAACTTTATCGTCTCCCAAAAGCCCCGGAACCATAGTTGGAACAATGATCACACCCATAAGCACCAGGGTAAGAAGTATCGTAGCCGTCAGAAACCCTTTACTTTTAAAGTAATTGTTTAGCTCAAACCTTAATATAGTCCAAAATTTTTTCATGCCTCGTCACCTGCTTTCTCCACAAAAATGTCGTTCAAAGACGGCTCATACATGCCGAAAAATTCCAGATCCACATCTTGCTCTACAAGCCTTTCCAGGATCTTAAGCTTTGCATCTGAAGCTTTTTTCCTGATGATCAGACGATCCTTCTGTACCTTTTCTACTTCAAGAAGATCAGCAAAAGTATCACGTAACCTGTGTGCCAGTTCCTCTAGTGTTTCTTCAAGACTGGATACCACCAGGCGGTCCCGCCCAAACTCCCTTTTGATCTCCTTCAGTTCTCCGGACAAAACCACATCCCCATGATTCAGGATGGCGATCTGCTGGCAGAATTCCTCTACATAACTCATCTGATGGCTGGAAAAGATCACCAGCTTTCCCTGCTGGATCTGTTCACTGATCACATCTTTCAGGATCTGGGAATTTACCGGATCCAACCCTGAAAAAGGTTCATCCAGGATAATGATCTTTGGATCTGTGATCAGGGTCTGCGCCAGCTGTACCTTCTGCTGATTTCCTTTGGAAAGAGTTTCCAGCTTCCGGTTCTCATACTCTGATACTTCCATTTTCGCCAGCCATTTTTTCATATTTTCCTTGGCTTTCTTTGCGCTTAGGCCACGAAGCATTCCAAGATATATCAGCTGTTCACTAACGGTTTTCTTTGGGTATAATCCTCTCTCCTCTGGCATATATCCAATCTGGTGCTTTGCCGGGTCAAATGGCTTGCCATCCAGCAGAACTGCCCCTGCATTTCCCTTAAATACGTTCATAAGAATACGGATGGTGGTTGTTTTCCCGGCTCCGTTCCGTCCCAGCAGCCCCAGTGCATTTCCGCTTTCCACAGAAAAAGAAATTCCATGCAGCACTTCATTTCCGCCAAAGCTTTTTCTAAGATCTCTTACTTCCAGTTTCATACGTAATCTCCTTTTCCGGGCCGATCATCTGCCCTGTTTACTCTTTGAAGCTTATATCTATCTGATCCATCAGTTCTCTTTCAGACTGAATATCGGATTCATATGGATATACTTTTGCCTGTTTTTCAAACCTCTTTCGAAGCTCCTCTCCCTTTTCCGTGTCCTGGTCCTTTAAAAGCGCAAGTCCATACTGGGTGCGTGTCACAGACAGAAGACTTTTCCCAAAGGCTTTCATAAACTTCTGCTGTTCTTTATCCAGAAGTCCATCCAGAGCTTCTTCATTTCTCTCTCCCAACAGCTGGCACAGAATCCCATCACAAGCTAACAGCTTTCTGTGCAGGTCAATGATCCCGTTTTCAGTGTGCAGCAGCTTTTCTATCTGATGATCTGCTTCTTCAAATCTATGTTCATCCATCAGCCGGTTGCATACAAAAACCCCAATTGTAGCAGACAAAGGATTTTGCATATCTTCATCTGACGGCATCTGAAACCATTCCTCCGGCAGTTCTTTCAGCCTTCTGCCTCTGGAAACCTCCTGGTTGATCTGCATCTGGATTCTAAAAGCCTGTAAAGCCCCTGGAAACTTTCGGATCGTCCAGGCATTATAACCATCATTAGGCATTCCCCCCATAACTGCAGGAATCCCATTCAAAAGTATAAAAGCGCACCCCATTAAGGCAATGATCAAGAGGCATTCTGCTGCATATGGATGCGGCTTCCAAAGTGCCAGACCGATCACAAAACAGATCAGGGACACCAGAAAATTCATCAAAACACCACCCAGATTGTACAACACATACGGCATTTTCCCATTGATCAGTTCCGGTGGATCCAACAGACACTGCCCGGCCGTCCCCTGGATATGCAGCTTCTTCCATCGAAGTCCCTGCTCTGTTTTTAACAGGATCCTGCTCCCGATCCTGAAAGAATTAAACTTATATCCGGTGAGCATGCCGAATACCAGATGACCTCCTTCATGTACCAGAATATGTAAAAACATACCAGCATAAATTGCCCCCAGCACGATTAAAATATTCAGCACAAATGTCCACATACCCCCATTTCTAATACTGTCGGTTTTATCCGCTATCTTAACCATCAAAAGACCGCCTGCTGCACCCACAGCAAATCCAAGCAATCCACCTACAAACGTAGACAGCCATTTCTTTTTATTTTTCTTTTTCATTCCTTTTTCCTTCCTACAATATATTTATGGTTAATACCCATGATTGCCGCTTATCGAAGCTTCTCTCCCTTTTTCATCATACAACCTTTACAG